>JAJDZN010000189.1 GCA_022824585.1 Bryobacterales bacterium
AAGGAGTGGATGAAGCTTGGTCTCCCGAGGTCCGCCTTCTGATCGAACAAGCTGCGAGATCAATGGACCGGCACATTGGTACCCTCTCGGCGACAGACTGCTCACGGCTCGCGTGGCTGTACCTCAACAGTGGGAACTCCGCCCGGGCGATGGACGTTGCTAGGATCGGCATCCAGCGTGACCCTCAGAACGAGCACTGCCGGAACTTACTTCTTCGACTTGAATCATGATCGTGGCTGCCCACCATCGTGTTAGAACCGCCTAGGCTACAGGCTTCTACGGAGCGCGACTATTTCGCCAGGTCGTGATTGAAAATTATTAGTGAAGGCTTCGGTGATGGACCTCCGGGGCCAATTGTCTCCCAATCATATGCAAACTGTTGGAAGGACCGAATGACCTCAATCACTAGGTTTGGGATTTAAACCCTTGGGCGCTCACCGTATCCGCTGGGGGGCGCTCCGGGCTCATAGGTTGCAGAACGTACCGAAGCCAGCGGTCGCGCTCTCTTGCGGGCTGCTCCGGTGCGGCTGCTGTCGTGAGCGGCGATATCGGCGATGAGCACCTCCGTCTCAGTCGTTCGCGGTCTTCGACAGGGCGGTCAGTCAACCAGCCACAAGCCTTCCAACAGCGGCCACTCTTCGTCTGTCCAGGTCGCCAGCTGCCGAAATCCAGCCGCCTGCATCGCATCGCCGATCTCGTCGCAGTCAAACTTGTAGGAGCTCTCGGTCCAAATCGTCTCGCCACGTCGAATCTTGCAACTGGCGCCGGCCAAGGGAATCCGCACACTTTGGTCGCGGGTGGCGAGGAGATGCATCTCGACCCGCCGCTTGCACTCGTCGTACCGAACCAGGTGGCTGAACGAGTCTAGGTCGAAGCTGGCCCCCAGCTCGCGGTTGACGCGCCCTAGGACGTTGCGATTGAACGCGGCGGTCACACCAGTGGGGTCGTCGTACGCCCGCAGCAGGTCGGCCTTGGGCTTTACGAGGTCGAACCCGATCAGGAAGTAGTCTCCGGGCCGCAGCGCGGACCGCAGTGACGCCAGGAAGGAACCGCGGTCGTCCGGGCCGAGATTGCCGATGCTGCTGCCTAGGAACAAGAGCATTAACGGGACATCCGCAGGGCGAGACTCGCGCAAGGACCGCACGCCGTCCACGTACGCGCCGTGGTACGGCAGCACGGGGACGAGGTCGCCGAGTTCCTGCTGGCAGCGTTCCAACGCTTCAGAAGAGATGTCGATTGGGCAGTAGGATTCCACCAAGTCAGGTGCCAGTGCTTCCAGCACCAGGCGCGTTTTCGTGCCGCTACCACTGCCGAGTTCGGCAACGGTCCGCGCTTGGCCGCGGATGTGACTGCGGAGCGACCCCGCGGCGCGACGCAGGACCCGGTGGTCGGCGCGGGTCAGCCCGTATTCCGGCAAGTAGGTGATGGCTTCGAACAGCGCGCTGCCCACTGCGTCATACAAGTGCCTTGCCGGCAGCCACTTACGCTTGGCCTCGCACAGGCCTATGCGGGCGTCTCGGGCGAATTCCTCGCGGGGCGCGCCGTTACCGTTCATTTAGCCGGTTATATCACGGCGGCTGTCGGACCCTAGTGTGGGAGTTTCGATAATGGGAGTGATGCCACCGACGAACGACCTGCGCCTGCGCTTTGCCGATGCGAGGCTGCGCACGGATGAGCTGTTCGCATTGGTCAGGCCCGACTCGCTGTTCGAGCGTCCTGTGCCGGAGCGGCATCGGCTCAATTTCTATGTCGGCCACGTAGAGGCGTTCGACTGGAACATGATTTCCACTTGCGAACTCGGCCCAGAACCGTTTCACGCCGAGTTCGACAGGCTGTTTGCCTTCGGCATCGATCCCGACTCGAACTCCCTGCCTTTGGACCAGCCGGCCGACTGGCCCAGCCTGCCGGAGACGGCGGCTTACTGTCGGCGCGTGCGACAAGCCGTGGACTCCGTCTTGGACGATGTGCCCGACGATATTGCGCAGACTTGCATCGAGCACCGCTTGATGCATGCCGAGACGCTTTGCTACCTGCTGCACAACCTCGCCCCGGAACTCTTGTTAGGCGAGTCGGCCAGCGCGTCGGTTGCGGCTGCCGACTCCGGCGCCGTGCCGCAACGATGGATCCACATCCCCGCCGGCGAGGCCCGGCTGGGAAGGGACACGGGCAGCGGGTTCGGCTGGGACAACGAATTCGGTGCTCGCACCGAAGAGGTAGATGAATACTGGGTCCGCAAGTACAAGGTGACCAACGCAGAGTACTCGGCGTTCGTTGACGAAGGCGGATCCCAGCCCCACTATTGGCGCAAAGCCGGGAACTCGTGGTTGCTGCGCACCATGTTCGGCGAGGTACCTCTTCCGCTGGACTGGCCGGTCTATGTGACCCACTCACAGGCCGCCGCGTTTGCAGAACACGTGGGCGCCTCGCTGCCAAGCGAAGCGCAGTGGGATCGCGCCGCATACGGCTGTGGCGATCCTTCCAGGTGCTTCCCGTGGGGGGATGGCCGCACATCGGATGGCTGCGCCAACCTCGACTTCCGCAGCTGGGATCCCTGTTCGGTACTCGCCACGCCTGCTGGCGACAGCGCGTTCGGCGTCTCGCAGTTGCTCGGCAACGGCTGGGAGTGGACCTGCAGCAAGCTGAGGCCGTTTCCGGGCTTCGAGGAGTACGACTTCTACCCGGCGTACTCGTCAGCTTTCTTCGACGACGAGCATTACGTTCTCAAGGGAGGCTCGCAGCGCACGGCCCTGCAACTGGCGCGCCGCAGCTTCCGAAACTGGTTCCGCCGGGACTATCCCTACGTCTATTCCACGTTCCGGCTCGTTCGTGAAACATGAGGTTCCAGCTACGTCTAAGCCGCACTTGCGCACCCGGTCGCGACGGGCGATCAGTCGGCAGCCGCACGTGAGCGCTTCTGCCGTGTTGACCTGAGCCCACTTGGCACCGTGGAAGTGCTGGGCTTCTTGGCGGTTCTTGCCGAGGCAACTGTGGGCTTCAGGAATCTTATCCACGCCCTGTTGGTAGCCGACGTTCTCGCCGTCTTCCTGCTTCTGGCCGAAATCGTCCGGTCTGTAGCCGTGTCGGACAACCGCATGTGACCTCCGGCAGGGTGCCGCTCATGCCAGTACGTTGTCACTTGGATATGCACCTATCCGGCCTTCGATCTCAACACGTGCTTGCTGTTTCTGGACTGGCACTCTTGGATTTACTTGGGCTGCCTCAGGTTTCTTGTCGGTTCCCCGATGGCGGAACTGGGAGGATTGCTGGCGATCTGGGGGATCGCCGCCATCAGCTGGACGAGTTCCTTGGGAGTCAGGGACGGCTTCATGACCTCCGGCCCCTAGCTGTTCACCCGTGACTCGCAATACCTCCGATACAACGCTGTGTTTCTGAGCCTGAGCATCATCGCGAACTCGCAGATCCTGTAGATGACCCATGCGGTGCTTGCCCTCGCGTTCATCATCGCGGCCTTCAGCAAGGCGGTTTGGCTGAAACAGCAGTACAGCGAGGAGGCCGAACCGTATTGGCGGACATGCCGCGCATCCTGAGAGGTGCTCTCGCCTTAACAGAGTGGCCTAAGTGACTGAATCTATTGGTAAACGGATTGGATGGGCGCAGGCGATTCCCCGAAAGTCGCCCAATGCGTGCCGCCGTCTCCAACACTCCTTTGGTAGGCGGAGCCAGTGGACTACTTTCAAGCTTCGGCGCACTCGGCTAGGGAAAGCCAAAGCTCCGAATGGTTCCCGCTAAACCTGGCCAGCCGATGACCCTCTCAACCCGCAGGGATGCCGTCGCTTGGCGTTTCCAGCGTCGCGGTTTCGCCATGCCGCTTGTTGAATCCGGCTGCCGGCTGAGCTACCCGTCGGCAAGAGTCAGGGTTCGGAAGCCAACCTGATCTTGTTGAGTCCAGCACCGGCGGTATCTTAGAAGTTGGCTAGACAAGGCGCTAGCCGGGAACGGTGACCCTTTAGGGCTGGGTCGCGATGAGTGCTACGGACGTGGAGCGTGTGGCGGACCTTTCTGTCTCGATACCGTTGGGGGGCGCGTGGGCTGTTCTAAAGGCCTTCCGTAGGCCATCGTGGTTGATGAGGCGAATCTGGAACGGAGCGTGGCGAACCGGGTTGCGGGTCAGTGTTGCCGGGGTTGAGAGTGGCCCTATTACTCGTGCTCTCGGCTTCACGGAACCAGCACTAAGGGTAACCGTGTCGAACACTGGCAAGGGAGCCGTAAGGGTTACGGATCTCCGGCTGATGTTCTCTGAGCCATTCGGCATACCCGTTCTTCCGGAAGCCCCGGGTGGTCGTTCACATCCCAAGCTACCTGTTCGGATTCCAACGGCAGAGGAACTCGTGTGGTATTTTCCTGCTCAAGCCACGTCCAAGACGTTGAACGCACTCTTCATGCCATCCCGCCGGACGGGGCACGCCACCGTCCCCGTCTACGTGAGCTGTCGGACTAGTTCGGGCGCGATCTGTGTGAGTCGACTTGTTCGTTTCCCCACGGACCAACAAGCTCATTGGCCATCTCCACCCGCTCTCTAGCTTCGCTCTTTGAGGCACTCCGTCCGACTTCAGCTCAACCTCGGGGATCTGGCTAGTTCTTGCTGGCGACTCCCGCTGCGCGCCACCCTGACACCACGCGGGCCGATCTGTTGCTCGTCGACGTAGCTTTACGCTGGAAGTTGCCATGGTTGTAAGCCTCACGATTGAGCCGGACGTCTTTGTTGATCAGCTATCCCAGGAAACTGTTTCGGGAGGTCTCACAGTCGTTGACGCGGTCGAGAGGCTCCTTGGCGAGCAGATGGAGGTCTCTATCCAGCAGTCACTCGGCGACCATCTTCTCAGGGCCCCTCGCGCGGTTGTTCATCCCGGTTACTACTCCAACAGATTCGAGAACCTCACCACCCTCGGTCGGGAGGGTTATTCGACCTGGTATCCGGAGGTACGGTTCGCCACGCGTAAGGGGGACAGCTTCAAAATTGCTCGCGTTGACGCACGTGGATTTGAACTTGGCCACATAGAGTACGGCGGCGGTGTTAAGAGTCGATATGTGCACAGGCAGAAGACGCTAAAGACCCAAGTGAGTCATGTTATTCGTCTCAACCGGGTATGGATCCCTCAGGACTTGTTCAGACAAGTGATCCGCAGCGTGAACCGATCAGGAGTGATCGACCAGCCATACATTGCGAATCTCACAGTTGGATGCGGAATCGAAGGATTTCGAGTTGTAGCCTTCGATCATGTTGTCACTGGCCAACGCAAGTTCTGTCGCTGTCATGCTGATGTCCACGCTGGCATGGTGTCGGCCGCAAGGAGTCGGGCGCCGTCTTTCATCGCAGGTTCATGGCCTCACCATGTAATCAGCCTGCTTGAGCATGCGGTCTATACGGAAGGTCTTTGCCACTTCTGTGTGTCTGAGCAACATGGTGCTGATGCTCATCTGGAATGGTATGGAAGCCAGATTCGAGAACACTATGGCCCTTATGTGGACATCCTTGTGCGCGGGAAGAACATGGACGTCACTACCGCAAAATCGGAGGCGAGGCGCCGATTGTCGATCAGCCGATGGGCTCGTGAAGACGAGCTATATCGCCTAGTCGGCGAGCTGTTCCCGACTAGGATCATTCGGCGTGAGGCATCTCCTCCTTGGCTTGGGAGACAGAGGCTCGACGTGTTCTTGCCGGAGTTGAGGTTAGCCGTCGAACATCAGGGTGAGCAACATTTTCGGCCGATTGCTGCATTTGGTCACGACAAAGGCTTTGAAAGAACGCGCGAGCGCGATGAACGAAAGCGGGCGCTGTGCTACGAAAATGGTGTAACCGTTGTCGATATACGATTCGACCAACCGTTGACACTTTCGAGTCTGCGGCATCGGCTCCGACGCTGGCTTCGGGTATAGGACCGGCCAACGTCGACCAAGGAATCACTCCGAGTCTTCCGCAAGAGTTTCCACCATGTCGTGCGGAAGTCTTGTGCCGCGCATCGATGGATGGGTGGGAGTCCGAACATCGAATCGCGAGAAAGGCCCTCTCCCATTTATCAATCTTTGCGGGGGCGGAGGAGTGCCCCAACCGTCTGCGTTCTCAAGCGGCTCTCCGCAGTGCGTAACCCGGCTGAACCGGCTCTCTATCGAGGAGAGATCGGAACCCCGCGTCGGTCGCGCGAATATGACAGCCGGAGCGTAATGGAGGGCTCTCCGCTCGAGCATCCTCGGCCGGCTCTCCGCGCGGTGCACACAACGAACCAAATGGCCACACGAAGAGGAATTCAACATGTCCAGTTGCCTGCCGCGTCCAGTTACGCAAGTGGCTGGCCTCCGCACGCGCCGCGATTTGCTGCACCAACACCAATTGCGGCTATGCTCAGAGTACGCTGCAATTCGTCATTGCTAGACAGAGTCTATGTCTATTGAGGCAGGACAGACCTGCGGCGTTTTCATGCGATGAAAATCACTGATGTAGAAACAATCTACGTTCGATCCGACAAGGTCCGCGAGCTCTGCGACTCGGGCCAGGATGCGCTGATCCTGCGCGTGCACACCGACGCGGGCATCAGCGGCGTGGGCGAGGTGGACTCCAATCCATTGGCGGCCAGAGGGGCTATCGAGGGCCCATATTCGCATACGGTGACCAGCGGCTTGCGGGAACTTGTCCTTGGCGAGGATCCCTTCGAGACCGAGAAAATCTGGCACAAGATGTACCAAGGCAACCTTTACGGAGGCAGGCGCGGTGTGGGTTTCCACGCCATGAGCGGAATCGACCTAGCCTTGTGGGACATCAAGGGCAAGGCGCTGGGAATGCCCGTCTGGAAACTGCTGGGCGGCGGCTTCCACGAGCGCCTGCGCTGTTACGCCAGCTCCCTGTGGGGCCCGACACCGGCCGCGACCAGGGACCTTGCGATGCGATACGCGGACCGCGGCTTCAGCGCCGTCAAATTCGGCTGGGAGCCGATGGGCCAGGACGAGGCTACCGACATCGCGCTCGTGCGGGAAGCGCGGGCCGGGCTGGGGGAGGGGCCGGACCTGCTGATTGATGCCGGCCTGGTCTGGGACGCCAAGACGGCGATTCAACGCGTGCGGGCTTTCGAAGAGCACCGCATCTTCTGGCTTGAAGAGCCGCTCATGCCGGACAACTACGAGGGCTACCGAAGGCTCAGCGAGGCCGTGGACACGCGCATTGCAGCGGGCGAGGAAGAGAGCGGTCGAGCGTCCTTCATCGAGTTGATGGATCGAGGCAAGGTCGATGTCGTGCAGGTGGACCTGACTCGCGTGGGTGGATTCACCGAGGCGGTCAAGATTGCGGCCCTAGCCCAAGACCGGGGCGTGCGCGTGGCCAACCACGGCTTCACGACGTATATCAACGTGGCGGCGGCGCTGCATTTCCTCAACTCGATTCCCAACGCGCTGATCGTCGAGTACGTGGCGGAGGAAGAGACCACGCTCCGCGACCACCTGACCAAGCAGCGCATCGTTGCGCAGGATGGCGTGCTCGACATACCCCAAGAGCCGGGTCTCGGCGTAGAACTCGACGAGACGGCCGTGGAACGGTTCCGCGTGGCGTGAAGGCGAAGGGCCTCGGGGGCTACTTGTCCGCGACTTCGATGCGGAACGAATACTCCTGAAGCGTCTTCACGTGGGCGTTCTTGGACTTCCTGTTGAGCGGGTTGCCCTGCAGCGAGACGGCCCAGTAGCGGGCGAAGCGGCTGTCGCCGGCGATGTCCTTTTCGGCCATCTCCGCCAGCACGCCGATATCGGTGATCTTGTTGTTGCGCAGCGACAGGCGCTGCAGGGAAGTCAGCGGCGCTAGGGGCCCGAGGTCCGACACGCTGTTGTCGTCAAGGATGAGCGACGACAGGCGCGTCAGAGAGCCCACCGGGCCTACGTCATTGACCGCGTTTCTGGCGACGTCAAGAGTCCAGAGCTTCTGCAGGTCCTTGACGGGGGACAGATCGCTGATCTTGTTGCCCGCTAGGTAGGCCGAATTCAGCGCCTCGAGGCCGGCCAGGGGCGAAATGTCTTCGACCATGTTGTCCGACAGCTCGATGTACTGCAGGCGCTTCAGTTCGGCAAGCGCGGAAATGTCCTTGACCTGATTGCGGGTCAGGGTCAGGCTCTGCAGCAGATCCAACCCCGCGAGGGGCGAGAGGTCCGAGACTTCGTTGTCGGGCAGTTCCAGCAGCATCAGCCGCTTGCAGTGCTCGAGTCCGGTCAGGTCGCGGATGCCCTTGTCGCGGGCCGTGATGGTCGAGATGTTTGCCACGTCCTCGGCCGTGATCGGCTCTTCGTTGTGGCGCTTCTCGAAGACGTAGTGGCGCACCGCGGCTTCAAGGTTCTCGTCCGGAAAGATCTGTGCGGCGGCGGGAAGCGCGATCAGGAAGGCAACGAGAACAGCGACTGCTCGACACATGGGCATGGCTCCTAGTCTGTTTGGGCGGATGTTCACTGGCCCATGATACTATTCCCGGCGTTTGTCCTGCCGGTGCCCGCGAGATTCTAATGGCCTTGCCGGGCGTCATCCAGCCAGTCGCTGAACTCGCTCCAGAGCCGTTGCGCCAACGCCGGCCGGTCGGCGGCAAGGTCGCGCGATTCCGCGAAGTCGGCTTGCAGGTCGTAAAGCTCTAGCGGGGCCGTCGGGGACTGCCGTACGAGCTTCCAGCGGCCCTGGCGCAGGCCGCTGATGTCTCGGTAGCGAAAGTAGATGTTGCGGTGGGGCGAGCGCGCCCCGTCACGCAGGACGGGCAGCGGGTCGCGCCCGTCGATGATGCGGTCATCGGGCGCTTCGATGCCCGCCGCCCTCAGGGCCAGCATGAATAAGTCCATGTTGACCAAGGGTTCGCGCACGACGGCATTCGCGGGCAGCAAGCCCGGCCAGCGAATGATGCACGGGGTGCGGACGCCGCCCTCGTATACGGAAGTCCGCCCGCTGCGGAACGGGGCGTTGGAGGCGACTTCGAGTTCGGGCTTACGCGAACCCACCCAGGCGCCGTTGTCGGATGCCAGCACGACCAAGGTCCGATCCGAGAGCCCGCTGGTGTCGAGTTGCTGCAAGACCCTGCCCACTCCCGCGTCCAGGGCGGTCATCACGGCGCGGTAGCCCTCCTCGGCCACGCTGGTGTCGGGCGAGTACCCGTAGATCTCGAAGAACTCGGCGGGAGCCTGCCAGCGGAACAGCTGGCCCGCCGCCTTGTTCTTGCGGTTGGGGTAGTGCGCGGCGTTAAAGGGCACGAACAGGAAGAAGGGCCGGTCGGCGCTGCGTCGGATGAAGTCGACCGCAGCGTCGGCGAAGATATCCGTCGAATAGCCCTCGATGCGCGTGGGTTCGGTACCCACGTGCATGTCCAGCCGCCCGTTGTAGACGTGGGTGTAGTAGTCGCAATTGCCCGAGATGCAGCCGATGAACTCGTCAAACCCCCGGTCGGTCGGGCGGCTGCCTTCGGCGAAGCCGATGTTCCACTTGCCGAAGACGGCGGTGGCGTAGCCGTGCTCGCGCATAATCTCGGGCAGCAATCTCTCCGAGTGTGGCAGGCCGATGCCGCTCCAGTTCTCCTGCACCGAGAGCTGGTGGGTCAGCCCGTTTCGGTCCGGGTAGCGCCCGGTCAGCAGGGCCCCACGCGACGGAGAGCATGACGACGAGGGAATGTAGAAGTCGGTCAGGCGTACCCCCTGGGCCGCCAGGCGGTCCATGTTGGGGGTGCGGATGGCAGGATTGCCGTAGGATGCGAGATCGCCCCAGCCTACGTTGTCGATGTAGATCAGAACCACATTCGTCCGATCGCGCTCCGGCGATTGGGCCTGTAACGCGAGGCAGCAGGCCAGCAAGATCGTGCTGTGCGTGAGGATTCGCATGGGCTATTCGATGATGGTCGGCTCCTCTCCGTGCAGCAGGGGGTTGCCGAACACAGTCAGAGGATCGTTGGTCTGCTCGAGCCACTCGTCCACTAGGGCCCGCATTTCGGCCAGCTGGCCAGAGAACCGCGGGTCGGGTGCCAGATTGTGCTGTTCGTGCCTGTCGTTAGCCACGTAGTAGAGTTCTTCGGCGGGTCGGCTGCGATAGCGCTCCACGGTCGCCATCGCCTCTTCGTCGTGCCGGGCGGCCTCGATCCAGGATGGCCAGTAGCGCCGGCCTGAGCGCAGCCCGCCGCGGTTGATGTGCGTTGCGAACTGGAACTCCGGGTGAAGGTTGCGGATGTACTTCCAATCGGCAGTCCTCACGGACCGCATCGGAAACACGTTGAAGTCACGGTCGCCGCTGTGGGTGGTGTAGACCTCGCTCCTGTGCGTGTCTGCTTCGCCGCGCAAGACCGGGGCGAATGACCGTCCGTCGATGTTTTTCGGCGGGTCGCCTCCGGCCAGCTCGACGAGCGTCGGCAGTATGTCCATCCACTGCACCATTGCATCCGTGCGGACCCCGGCTTCGATGACGCCCGGCCAGACGGCGATCATCGGTGTTCGCACGCCAGCGTCATATAGGTTCCACTTGCCGAAAGGCATCTGCAGGCCATGGTCGCTGGTGTGCAGGAAGAACAGGTCGTCCCCGAACCTCGACCGGGCCGCGTCGTAGACCCGCCCAAGTTCGTCGTCCATGTACTCCACGGCTGCGTAGTACCGTGCACGCGCAGCGAGCGTTTCTGGGGTGTTAACAAATGTCGGCGGCAGCAGCACTTCGTCGGCTGCATACTCCGTTTGGTCCAGCGGCCATGGCACGTGCGGCCAGTTCGAGCCCACAAAGATGCAGAGCGGCTTCTCGCTGGTGCGCCGCCCTATGAACTCGATGGCTGCCGGGATGGCCGCGTGTTCGTGGAAGCTGTCATGGGCAAAATGATCAAAGCCGTAGTCCTGCGTGTAGCGGTAATGCGAGACCTTGCCAAACGCGACGACCTCATAGCCCAGTTCCTGAAGGTACGAAGGCAGCTTGCGCAGCTCCGCGCGCGGCTTGGCGTGGTTCGCCTCCGCGCCGTGACGGGCCGGATAGAGGCCGGTCAGCAGGGTGGCCCGGCTCGGCGCGCAGGCCGGGGAGTTCACAAACGCCCGCTCGAACAGCAGGCCTGAGGAGGCCAAGCGCGTCAGGTTCGGGGTCCGCATCTCCTGTGCCCCATAAGGCGCGCTGTCCAGTCGCCCGTGATCGTCGGAGAGGAAGATGACAAGGTTCGGCTGCGCGGCGGCCAGCGCGTCGCCCAGTGCAAGGGGCAGCGCTGCGACCAGAAGCGTGCGCAGGACGGAGCGGTGGAACATCTGGTTTCTTTTTCCCGATCGCGGTATCCGTACGCGTAGCGTCGCTCACCGTGGCACGACCGGGGCGTCTGGGCCCTAGCGTTCGATCCAGCGGTAGGCAGCCTTGCTGTTGAGCCGGAAGTACTTTTCCTGCTGCTGTCGGCTCTTGCCGGCGAAATACTCCTGGACGATGCCGATCACTTGGCCGTAGCTGCCCAGCGGATCGCTGTTCGGCCAGTCGCTGCCGTACAGGACGCGATCCTCTCCAAAGGCGTCTGCGATCTGGTCGATGGTGGCGCGGTAGTCCTCCAAGTCGTACGAGACGCGACCCCCGCGGTCCAGCAGGACTGCCGAAATCTTGACGTAGGTCTGTGGCCGGGCCGCGAAGTCGGCAAGGATCCGCTCGTAGCGCGGCCGCTGCGACGCCTGCAGTTGAATCTTCGGCAGATGGTCCACGACCATGCGGAGGTCGGCGACGCGGTCGGACAGGCGCAACATGCCTTCGAGCAGTTCTAGGTTGGGGTTGGCCGTGTCAAGTGACAGGTCGGCTGAGGCCACCAGCCGCATGTCGTCGATGAAGCGGGAATTGCCCAGTTGCTCGGCGAGATCACGGCCCCACAGGTTGCCGTAGCGAATGCCGCGAAACAGCGGGTTCTTGGCGAATCGTTCCAGGTCGGTGCCGAAGCCGGGCTTGCCCGCGTCTAGGAAGCCCACCAGGCCGACTACCGACTTGTCGTCCGAAGCGATGTCAAGGACCCATTGGTTGTCTTCGATGCGGGGGCTACACTCCACCACGACCGCGCCGGTGACGCCCTGGGCGCTTGCCACGGACCGGAAACGGTCCGGATAGGTGGGCTTGGAGCGGATCGGGTCGTCCGGAGGGGGCCAGGGAATCCCGCCCGGGCGCGTTGGATCGAACAGGTGGATGTGCGTGTCGATGACTGGGAAGGGGAGCGGCGCCGCAGCAGCGGCTGCAGCCGAAAGGAGGAAGGACCTGCGAGTCACAATGCAAGTATAGGCAGTTCGCCGCCAGCGCCGAGTTCCGGCGTTGCCGCGAAGCAGGCACCGCCAACGCTCGCCTCACCAGACCGACCCACCCCTGCTGAAAGACCGAACCAGTGTCGAACAAGCAGCTGGAGAGCGATGGCCCCTCGATTTTGACCGCACTGTGGGGAAGAACCGTCATGATTCGGGAGGAATCTCGCTTCAGCGTCAGACGCGGGACAGGTGTAATCACGTCGGCTCCGAACGTTATGATGCGGTCCGATCGATGCCGCCAAATCGAGGGGGGCCTCCGCGGGTCGGGGTTTCAGAGCCCACGATGTCAAAGAACCCCCGCATCGGATCCTTGACCTGCATACGGTATGGCACAAGTTCACCGAGGCCGCCCTCGGCCACAGCGGTTTGCCTGAAGCCGGTTCGTGCCTTAGCCTCCCGCTCTCGGAGCGCTCTTTCCCGACACACTCACACCGATCAAGTCACTACGATGACCGTTAACAAATAGGCTTCGACCTAATTTCGGTGTAATTTACGAACAAAACAAAAAATTGTTATGAAAATTTCTGGCACTATGCTTGCCAAACGAGATTTCCCATGCTTGAATAATGAACGATGTCTGACTCCAGCTCAGAGGATCTTCTGCCGAGTTTCTGGAATCCAGGGATAGGAAGGTATCACCAAGCCGTCCGGTTTCCAGTCACGACCCCGACGCGCTATTTGTCATTCTCGGTGGCCCTGAATCTTCGCCTTCCCGGTGAAGACACCGGAGACTGGCACGGAGACGTGCCGTTCGTCACTGCTATCGACAACCCACGGACCCTGAGGCTCGCCGGGCCGGGCGGCTGGGCGGACACAACGCCAAGCCTCGGAAGCAAGGGTGTCCGCGACATGGCCCAGGTCCTTGAGGGACTGTATATCCCGCCCGGCTGCGGACCGGTCTGGGTGGCGAACCACTATCGTGCGATTGCGGACTACGTGCTTGTCGATACCCAAGACTGTTGGTGCGCCGAGTTTCCAAGGCACGTGCCGGTCTACAACATCAACCAATGGCTTTTCGCCCCTGAGCACGTAGAACACCTGGTCGAGGAGTACCTCAAGCCGCTCCGGAACCAGCTGTCCCCTGATGAAAAGGAACTCCACGACGCATGGCTCCCCACCGTAGTCTTCGGCTGAGCCCAGAACAAGCACTCCACGAACGCATCATGAGAGAGATCGCTCTCGAGATGCAAGACACACCCCTCGTGCTGAAGGGAGGGACTGCGCTGGCGTTGCTATAAGGGTTGGACCGTCATTCTCTTGACCTCGACTTTGATTGTGGCCGCGCAAGGCGTGTCCGAATAAAGAACCGTGTACGGCGCGGCCTGCGAGAGGTGGATGTTCCGATGTCGGCCTTCGGGCGGGGTCTCCCCATGTGGAAGGGACGACGATTCCATGTCCACTACATCAACCATGCGAACAACGCACGTCGATTGTTAAAGGTGGAGCTGAGTTCCAGGACCGTACCGCAAGCGAACGACATCACCGTTGTGGATGGAATTCGCACCTACAAGATTCCGGCCTTGTTCGATCAGAAGTTGAATGCTGCGGACGACAGGACTAAGGCGAGAGACTTGTACGACCTCGGGTTCTTGGCAGATTCCTATGGAGGTCGTCTCTCGACCGAGCAGATTCTGCGAGCTGACCGATTCAGCAGGGACTACAAGGGCCTGGCCCGTCGGTATCGCAAGGCATTCCAAGTCGACATACTGCTAAAAGACATGACCACCGCTGAGGCTCGAGCGCTGGCGTTCAGGATCGCGATTGTCGAGCAGATGCACCACCGAGAGCAGCGGATCATCGAGCAGTCTGTTTCCAGCGGGCAAACGCTCGCGGACACACTTGCTCTGCACAAGATCTGGATCGAATCGAATGGCCAGCAAGGTTCCCGAGCGGATCTCAGCGACGAGAAATTCGTCGGGGCTGTCTTGCGTGGCATGAACTTCGAGCGGGCAGTTCTGCGAAAGGCCGACTTCTCAAACGCCGACCTTCGGAACGCCGACTTTCGGAACGCCGACCTCAGCGAGGCGGTATTCGTCCGCGCCGACCTGCGAGGAACCGATTTCTCCGGCGCGGACCTGACAGACATCTCGATGCGCAATTGCAATGCTGGACCGGCCGCCAAGGGGTTCGCGGAGGCGTACATGAAGGCAGAGGAGGCTATGAAGGCTGCCAATCCCGATCGATCTCACCGTGTTCGCTACGACCCGGTCCCGCTGCGGGCCGAACCCGAGAGAGAGTTCGGGCCGTCACGCTAGTCTGCCATCAAGCTTCGGCTGTGCCAGAACATAGTCGGAACTGCGGGCTTGCGTGCCCGAAAGCGAACGCGCGGCGTGCTGTCGCGATGGTCATGAAGAGAATTAGGACCGGAATGGCCAGCATGGGCCACGCACATTGTCCGAGGCACCATGGCTCTCAAGACGCAAGGTTGTGACTGATTCGACTTGTCCTTGGACTGGAGCTTGATCCAGGCCACGCGGATCCCTCCCCGGAGCCCGACAGCCCGGCCCGGCTCATTCCCCGACAAGAGGGGGGCGGTTGCCAACTGGCCAGCCCGGGATGAATCCGAACTGCCTTCTGGCCCCAGTCCGCAGTACCGCCGGTCTTGATCCACAGCGGCCGCAACCGCGGTCTCGGAACGGGAATTTGGCCCGGGAGTTTGCGGACGGTGCTGAATTTGGATGGGCGAAATCGGCAGAGCCGGCTAGCGCTTGGGCCTTCTGGAGCGGGCCCGCGGGCCGCTAGCTGGTTTCTCAGGCTGGGCCTCGGCCACGGAAGAGCCGCTCGAGAACGCGGCAATGAGGAATGCGCCGAGGACGCACAGCCCCCCAATCGGTGCTAGGTAGACCCCAACGCCCGGATCGCTCCCGTAAAGGCCGAAGCCTCCTAGGAAGAAACCGGCAGGCAGCAATACCGTGCCGGCCAAGAGCAGGCGCGAGACTTGCAATAGCCTCGGAGGGCTGCCTCCAAGCACTGCCGACGCGATGCCGAAGACAACGTTGGTCAGGGCGAGGAGGGCGCCGTGGGCGTGCCCGAGAGTGAACAGCAGCCGGCGCGTTTCGTAGGCGTCCTCGAGATACCATCCGGTCTTGAAGCCGTGAAACCCCTCCAAGGTGATGCCCACGATGGCGAACACGGCGAGCATGAGCCAACCGAAGCGCACATGCCGTCGAGCGAGGGATGCAGTTAGTTGTGGCATTGGCGGTGACACGAGGTTGGACCTATTCGACCAAGTGAACTGGACGGTCGTCCCTTTCCGCAAGCAGTTCGCGGATCAAGGCCGCATTGGGACTGCCATCGGCGGAAAAGAAGCGCGGCGGCAAGTCTCGGGAGTCCGGAATCCATGACTGGAGGATCTGAGCCGCTGCCGCCCGCCTTTGCTCAGAAGGGTACAGGAAGTCGTAGTCGAAGGTAGCCAGGCCGAGCAGCCGCCGCATCGATCGACCGGCTATGAACCGCACGGCATCGTAAGGGTCGTCCAACAAGGGGGCGATCAATGGCGCCTGCCAGCCTGAGCCCGAGGCCTCGAGGGCAGGCTCCCAAGCAAAGTGCCAAGCCGCCAGCGCGCGGACCCCGGCATCGCCGCGCAACAACCAAACTGGCGCGGCGGCCAAGTCCTCTTGCTGCGAATCCAATGCCGGCGCATCGATGCCGTACCACTCGTCAAGGTACTTCGCAGTCCACCCCAGAGAACGGTCTAGATGGCAGAGGTTGCATGCGTTCGGTCGCCCTGTAGAGACTTCCACCTCGACAGACGGGCTCGAGACACGGTGACTGCGCGAAGCCTTGAGCAGACCGTAGCTGGTGTGCGGGAGGTGGCAGTTCTGGCAGCGGCTGCCATCTGACGATGCCTCGTGATGGGTGTGAGGCGAGGAAAGCGCGCCGAATTCGGTGTGGCACTGGGTGCAGGCGGCATCGCCTCTCATGTCGGCCTTGAGGCGATCGTCTGGATCGCTGTCGTGAATCGAATGGCATGACAAGCAGGAGAACGCACCCCCATCGAAACACGGTGACTCGATCAGGCCGTTGTACTCCCGGCCGACAACCCGGATCTCGCCGTCCCGCCAGAACCATTCGTCCAACAACCCCGGGCGCTCCCGCACGAACTGCTCCATGAGTGGCGACTCGGATAGCGTCTTGGACTGGACGATGTAGGTGGTCTCGGCAAGGTCATCACCAGGTCGGTAGGCGGTGCTGTCCACGAACGAGGCAGCCCAGTCTTCCCCGTTGTACTGCGTGTGGAGCGAATGGCACTGCCCGCATACCTGTCCCGCCCGTGTCGGTTCGAGCGAGCGAGGCTGAGTGACACTGTCATCGGGCTTGCCGCTGAAGTAGTGACCGTAACGCTTGAACGGATTGCGATTCAACGCGGCGTGTTCCGCCGACGGACCGTGACAAGCCTCGCAAGCTATGCCGATCTCCGCCAGCCAAGTGTCAGGCGTGCCTTGCCCGCCCGGCTCGTACAGCGGGCGGCCGCCGGTGGCATGACAGGGAAGGCAGTCCCGGTTCCATACCTTGCGCGGCTCGAGCAGGTTCGGCGGCGTCAGGAAAACCGAGACCCTCGGCACCCAACGCCGTTCCTCAATCAAATACGCGAACGGCAACATGTACAGCTCGCGGCCATTGCCGGACGGGTACCAATAGAGCTGGTAATGGTGCGACCCGGTGGACATCACGATGGGGCGGGTCACCCGTGGAATGGCGGCGGCGAATCGCTGGGCCTCCTCAATGTTCCCTTGCTGGGCTAGCCCAAGTGCCCGGTCGACCATGTCCGGGTCAGACAATTCGACCCAGAAAGATTCGTTCGTGCGAAATAGACGATACGGCCGGCCGTCAAAGTAGAGCGTCAAGCCGCCAAAGTCGGCCAAGACTGTCTCGTCCGCGACGGCTTGGGTCATGGTGCGGTGGAAGCCTTCGTGCCAGCTCGCGTGCTGGCGGCGATGGCACGGGAGGCAACTGTCTGAAGACGCATAGTCGGTCTCGCTGGGGGCAGCTGCGTCGCGAAGCTCGACGGGCCGCTGCGGGAGGGGTTTGGACGCAGGCGGATCCCAGTAGGCCACCACAGCTGTGACAGCCGCCACGAGCGCCATCGACAGGCCGAGTGATGCGTGTCCCGGGGCGAGGCGATTCACAACGAAGACCGCCACGCCACAGGTGACAAAGACCAATGCGACCTCAAGCATTCCAAGTTCTCATCGCACCCGCCTTCCTATCGGCGGTCGCGACGCGGAGAGAAGCGAAGCAATCCCGAGAAGCAGGCACCCCTCTACTTTCGCATCACAATCCATGGCCAACCGGCGCCTGATCCACACGCAACTGCGCCAGACGGCGTCGAGGACATACTTCAGATGAACCCGCGGGAATGGAAAACCACACTCTAGTGAAGATCCGCGACTCCCGCGGGTTCGTTTGTCCTAGGCCCCGCAGGATGTCAGGCGTTATGCTGAAGCCGTGTGGGTGCTTGGCAGCGTGCCAAGCACTTGGGGAAGTCCTGCCAAGGCTTGGCAGGTAGAGGAAACAGAGGGAGGAGTGTACGCAATGCACACGACTGTACGGAAATTCCTGGGCTTGATCGCTGTGACAGCACTGCTGGCATGCATTTCGGTCACGCGACTTGAGGCGCAGGTACTGAAAGGGCAGATTCTCGGAACCGTCACCGATCCATCCGGCGCGGTGATTCCCGGAGCGTCCATCACGCTGACGGAAACGAACACGAACGTGGCGCGCGAGGGCGAGTCCAACGAGAGCGGCCTGTATGTCTTTCCGAACCTTGATCCCGGCCTGTACCAGGTCGAGGTCTCTTCGGTTGGATTCAGCATCTCAGTGCGAGGCGGGGTTGACTTGCAGCCGAACTCAACCGTGCGCGTCGACCTTGAGCTGACGCCCGGTGCGGTCACCGAGAC
Organism: Bryobacterales bacterium; assembly: GCA_022824585.1. Lineage (GTDB taxonomy): Bacteria > Acidobacteriota > Terriglobia > Bryobacterales > UBA6623 > VXMF01. Next base: position 18,147 of record JAJDZN010000189.1, read on the forward strand.
CATTACCGTGACCGGCGCCCCGCCGGTGCTGCAGACCGATCGCGCCGACACCGGCGTGAAGATCGAAACCCAGCAGTTGCGAGATCTCCCGCTGCTCTTCAATCGGAATTACCAGGGCCTGTTGGCGACGGTGCCCGGCGTGGGGCGTCTGACACGCCCCCACTCGCAGTTCTACAACTCGCAGGACTCGTTGGCAGTTCGCGTCAACGGTCAGGGGCGCCAATACAACAACTTCCAAATTGAAGGGATCGAGAACAAGATCGACAACGGCAACCTGACGGCGTTGGTGCCGCCCGCCGAAGCGATCCAAACAGTCGATATTTCGACGTCCAACTTCGACCCAGAGTTCGGCAATGCCGGCGGATCCGTCGTCAATGTCACCCTGCGCTCGGGGACCAACGACTTCCACGGAAGCGTATTCGCATTCCACCGGAACGAGAACGCCCAAGCAACGCAAGTCTTCGCGACTAGCAAGGCGCATACGGTATACAACCAGTTTGGGTTCACGGCCGGCGGCCCCATCATCCGAAACAAGATGTTCGTCTTCGGCGATTACCAAGGTAGCCGAGATCACTTGGGACAAGTCGAGCTAGACCGCATTCCAACCACACCGTTCCGCACGGGCGACTTCTCGGGCGAATCCGCCACCATCTACGACCCCTTGACCGGAGACAGCGCAGGCAACGGGCGCACGGCCTTCGCGGGCAACATACTGCCGGCGAACCGCATCAGCTCGATCTCGTCCGCCATGGTTGACTTCATCCCGCATCCGAACCGGCCAGGTGGGATCGGTTCTCGGAACCAAGAGATCCCGGTCGTGCGGATCAAGGACATCAATGCGTTCGACGTGAAGTACGACTACGTCGTGACCGACAGCGGAAGGCTGACGGTCCGCTACAGCCTGCAAAAGGCTACAGTGACCGATTGCGGGCTCTACGGCCCCAACTGCGGCATATACGGCGGCCCTCGCAACAACGGTTTTTCCGGAAGCGGCCCGGCGCGGACGCAAAGTCCGATGATTTCTTACTCGCAGGTGTTCTCTCCGACGTTCGTTTGGGAGGGACGTTTCGGCATCGTCCGGAATCGTAACGATGCCATCAATGCCGACACCGGCTTGCGGACGTCTGAAGAGATCGGCATCCCCGGCGTCAACATCAACGATTGGACAAGCGGCCTCTCCGAGGTTCGCGTCGATGGCTTGGACCGGCCCTTGGTAGGTTTCTCGCCGTCACTGCCTTGGGCCCGCTCGGTGACGTTCTTCGGGATCGTCAATAACTTCACAAAGACATCGGGCAATCACGTGATGCGTTTCGGCTTCGAGGTGCGTCGGGAACGCAATGACCTCCTGCAGACGCAGACGTTCAATCCTCGCGGCAGGTTCCAGTTCTCGCAAGGCCAGACACGCTGCGCGGGGGATTGTACCGGACCGAACACAACCTCGGGGATCGCCAACGCCTTCGCCGCATTTCTGCTCGACCAGCCCGCCCGTCACGGGCGCGACTTGGACGTCCAGTTCCCCACGCGGCGCGAGTTGATTCTTGCCGGATATATCCAAGACAAGTGGCAGGTCAGTTCGAAGCTCACCCTCGACCTCGGATTGCGCTTGGAGCGCGAGAATCCCTCCAGGCCGCGATTCGCAGGCAGCTACTCGAACTACAACCCGCTCACGAACGCGCTGGAGCTGAGCGGCATTGGCGGTCGGCCGGAGGACAACGGCATTCGCCCGGACCTCGGATGGGGCCCTCGGCTGGGAGTTGCCTACCGCCTGAACAATAAGACGGTGTTGCGGACGGGCTACGGCATCAGCTTCATCAACCGGATCATGGGGCAGCAGAATTTCCCGGTCAAGCAAAACAACGCCTTCGTGGCCCCCAACTCATTCACCGCATCAGGTGCGATGGCGGAGGGATTCCCGGCGTTTCAAGAATTCAACGTTCCCGATAACGGGTTGATTGATCTGAGCTTGCCGGAGAACGCCCTGTTCTCACGGCAGACGTTCACATGGGTCAACCCGGACATGCGCCGACCCTACGTCCAGAGCTGGAATTTCGCGATCCAGCGATCGCTTTTCTACGATTTCACGTTGGACCTCGCTTACGTCGGAAACCACGGGGTGAACAACCAGAGCCGCCTGGAGTACAACGCGGCGACGATTCCAGGCACTGGCAATGCGAGCCGTCCGCTCAACATACTCTTCGGCCGCACGCAAAACACGCGGACGCGCATCGGCACGCATACCTATTACAACTCCCTGCAAATGAAGATCAATCGCCGCTTCAGCCAAGGCTTCTCGATGACGAATTCGTACACTTGGAGCAAGGGGCTGAACTTCAGCGACGATACTGGCGGGCTCCAAGTCAACGGCATCGTCGGCGCGTTCCTGACCAACAAGGGCCGGACGAACCAGGACCGGCGACACGTTTGGGTATCGAGCTACACCTACGAACTGCCCTTTGGCAAGGACAAGGCATTCCTCAAGAGCGGGGCGGGCCGCTGGATCCTCGGCGATTGGCAGGTGCAGGGCATAGTCAGCGGCATGACCGGCGAGCCGTTTACGGTAACGGCTCCTGGCTCGACGCTCAACGCCGGCGGCAACAGCCAGCGCGCCGATGTTGTGGGAACACCGAGTCAGATTGGTGACATCGCGGGCCCGGGCGGGACAGCCCTGTGGTTCACGACCGACGCCTTCGCCGTTCCGCAGCAAGGCACGCTCGGCAATGCCGGCCGTGAAATACTCGACGGACCGGGACTGTTCAACTGGGACTTCTCCCTGTTCCGGCGTTTCCCAGTCCCGGCGATGGGCGAGAGTGCGGATCTGACTTTCCGGCTGGAGTCGTTCAACTTCACCAACACGCCGCACTTCAACAACCCCAACTCGAATGTGGCCAATGCCAATTTCGGGCGCGTCCAGAGCGCCAGCAACGACCAGCGGCAGTTCCAGTTCGGGCTGACGCTGCGGTTCTAGCCGAAGAGGAATCAAGCGATCCCAAGACGGGGCGGCCGCCGGCCGCCCCGTTCGTTCCGCCACCGAAGCGTCGCGCCAGATTGCGAAAGCAGGGTGGCGATGAGGCGGCGAGGGCCAACAGCGGGGAAGGCCGCAGGGCGTGCTAGGCACTGCAGGCCACCCGAGCGGGGCGCGTCGCGCCCCACGGACCAATGGGCGGTGCCGGCACCGCCCATTCAAATGGGACACTACCCGGGGTCTCAAGACAGGCACGCGGCACCCCGGCGCCCCAGGGAAGGAGCGGAGCGACTGCGACCGGGGCGGGCCAAGCAGCGTGTTACAGTGATCTCGCGGCCTTGGATTGTCGAAACCGTCCCGAAGTTCCCGAGGCTGATCGCTCCGACTTGGGCGGCGGCGAAGGCTTTGTGAGTCGAAGAACCCTGACACTGATTCGTCCTTCGCTACGCCACTACTGAAGCAGCGTGCTTTGACGCGCCGCGTGCCACGCGGCCTCGATTGGACCCATGAGCATCAGAAATGGGGAGCCGTCCGATCCGCTCCGCGCGTTGCCCGGAGTGGACTTAGTGCTACAGTCCCCCGCGGCTGTGCCGTGGCTGGATCGCTTGCCGCGCGAGCGGGTAGCGGACCTCGTGCGGGAAGCGATCGGGGAGCTTCGCGAATCGCTGCTGGCAGATCCGTCACAGGCTCCTGGGGATCCGTTGCGGGCGGTGGCGGCCAAGGTGGACAGTTTGGTGCAGAGGTTGAGCGATAGCAGCTTGCGGCCGGTCATCAACGCCTCCGGTGTGATCTTGCACACCAATCTCGGGCGAGCCCCGCTCGGCCAGCCCGCGATGGAAGCCGTCAGCTCGATCGCGGGCGGATACTGCAACCTCGAATACGACATCGAGCAAGGGCGGAGGGGCAGGCGCGACGTGCATTGCGGTTCGCTGCTGGAACGCTTGCTCGGCGCTCCGGCGCTGGTAGTCAACAACAACGCCGCTGCGATCTTCCTCGTGCTGCACGAACTCGCCCGCGACGGGGAAGTGATTGTCTCCCGCGGCGAGCTGGTGGAGATCGGCGACGGCTTCCGCATTCCGGACATCCTCGAAGCCTCGCAGGCGCGACTCCGAGAGGTGGGCTCCACCAACCGGACCAATCTCGGCGACTACCGCGATGCGCTGGGTGATCGGACCAGAGCGCTGCTGCGCATCCATCCGAGCAACTTCAAGCAAGTTGGCTTCACGGGGCGCCCGACAATCGAGCAACTAGTCGCCCTCGCCAAGTCCGCGTCGCTTCCGCTGATCGAGGACTTGGGCAGCGGCTGCCTCGTTGACCATCTCGCAGAGGGCATCGAGGGCGAACCACCCGTGGCCCGGAGCATCAAGGCCGGAGTGAGCTTGGTAACGTTCTCCGGGGACAAGCTGCTCGGCGGGCCCCAGGCCGGCATCATCGCCGGCGACGCCGGCCTAGTGGCGCGGGTCCGGCGGAATCCGCTGTTCCGGGCGCTGCGCGTGGGGAAGCTGACTTTGGCCGCCCTTGAAGCCACACTGCGCTCGTACTTGGCGGGCCGGGAAGACGAGATTCCGGCCCTGAGGCTGATGCGGACGCCGACGACTGCGCTTAGCGCTCGGGCGCACAAGTTGGCGCAGCGGCTCGCGGAGGATGGCATTTCCGGGTGCAGCGTGGTCGAGGGAAAATCCGTGCTGGGCGGCGGGTCCACGCCGATGCAGAGCATGCCGTCGCCCTTGGTGGCCATCGAGGGGCGGCCCGGACGGTCGGCGACGCACCTAGAGAGCGGCTTGCGCTCCCACGACCCGCCCGTCGTGGCGCGCATCGAGAAGGACCGTGTCCTACTGGACTTGCGAACGGTGCCCGAGGGCCAAGAGGACGACTTGGTGGCGGCGGTGATCCAAGCGACGCGTCCGCGTCAGACGGGGGCATGACGTGAAATTCGTTGTCGACACGAAGGGCTTTACCGATGTCGTCGACATCTCGCAGCAGGTGCGCAGCGCCGTAGCCGCCAGCGGCGTCACGGAAGGTGTGGCGCACCTGTTCGTGCAGGGTTCGACGGCCGCGCTGTCCACCATCGAGTTCGAGCCGGGAGCCGTGCGAGACCTCAAAGAGGCCTTGGAGCGGATCGCTCCAATGGACGCGCGCTACCACCACAACGAGAGATGGGGCGATGGAAACGGCTTCGCGCACTTGCGCGCGGCGCTGATGAAGCCGTCGCTGTCAGTGCCGATCGAAGGCGGCCAGTTGCAACTGGGCAAGTGGCAGCAGGTAATTCTGCTAGACTTTGACAATAGAAGCCGCAAGCGCCTTGTTTACGTGGAGGTAACTCTTAGTGCTTAATCGCTTTTCCTGTCACCGTCTGTATGCGCGCACGCGGCGAGCGGGTTCTTTCTGCGCAGTTCTTTTGCTCAGTTTTGCAACTGGATTGCAGCAGGAGGCTTCTTTCGCCAAGGATGCGGTGACGTGGGTCGAGCGTTACGACGAAGCAATCGAGGAGGCGCGCATTACAGGCAAGCCGATCTTCCTCGAATTCCGCTGTGCCCCTTGAAGGGCCGGCAGGGCATTTGACGCACAGGTGGTGCTGACCGAGGACAACACGAAGCGGGGCAAGCTGTTGCAGCAGTATGTGACGGCACGCATCACCCGCATGGACGGGATCAACATCGGGCTGTTCGACTACGACCGCTACAACACGCTGTACTTTTTCGTGCTGAACGCCGACGAACAGATCTACCTGCGCTACGGCGGGCGCGACGTGCGCTCGGCGACGACGTACCTCAACCTCGAGAGCTTGGAGCTTGCTCTGGAGCAGGGGCTGGAACTGCATCGGCAGCATCAAGCCGGCAAGCTGCCGCCGAAGCCCGCGCCCGCACCGAAGTACCCGCGTGACATCCCCGCGCTCTACGAGCGCACCGTTGGCAGGGGGCGGTGTGTGGAGTGCCACCTGATTGGTGACTTGGAGAACGTGCAGCGCGAGTTGGACGGCAGCCTCGACAAGCTAAGGGACTTGCATCGGGCACCGGACATCCGCAAGCTTGGGATCGAACTCGACGTGCCCAAAGGCTTGGGGATCGCCAGCACCGGCGGTGTCTCTGGCGAGGCTGGCCTGCGTCCCGGTGACGTGATACGCCGCTTGAACGGTATCGACGTCTGGACGTTCGGCGACTTCCAGTGGGAGTACGGCAAGGTGCCTCACGATGCGACCCGGGCCGAGATCACGGTCGAGCGCGACAGGGCCTTGTTCGACCTGTCAGTCAACCTGCCACGATTCTGGTGGCACACGGACCTGACCTATCGGAATCTCTCGGTCGACCCGCGGGTTTACTTCAGGTCAGAGCCGTTGGCTGACGAGGAGAAGTGCTCCTTGGGCTTGGACGAAGACGGCTTCGCCAGCCGCGTGGCTGCGATCGATTCGTTGGCGGACATCTTGGGGAGTCACCAACTCCAGATCGGGGACGTCATCTATGGTGTCGAAGGCCAGACCAGGGACGAGGTTGCCAACACCGCCGAACTCCACATCAAATTGCGCAGGCAGGCAGGGGCCGAACTGACCCTCCAGGTGCTGCGAGGAGACGAGCGCATCGAAATGTCACTTAAGACGACGAGGATGAGCTTCAGGAAATGACGATCGGATTGCGCGTCGCTATCGCGGCCATTTTCACCGCGAGCTTGTGGGCCGGGGGATGGTCCGTCCCGGCGGAAGCAACCGATCGGGAAGGGAACGCGCTCGTGAGTTGTCGCGCCAAGCTGAGCGGCGATCACTTGGTGGTGGAGATTCAGGCCATCGAAGGCTGGCATGTCTACGCGATGGACAACGAGCTGCGCGCCAAGGAAGCCTTGGCCGGCAAGATGTCGCTGGGTGTGGAGCAAAACACCGAGGTCCAAGTGTCCGGGGGGCTGAAGGTCGTCGGCGGCTGGTATCAGACCGAGCCCGAGGACTTTTCGCAGCCCGAACTGCGCTGGTACTCCTACGGATTCGAGGGCACTTCGACCCTAGCGGCCGCGGTCGAGCGCACTTCGGGCGACTCCGCCAGCGTGACCGTGCGAGCGCAAGCTTGCGACAGCGCAAGTTGCGTTGCAGTCGAGGCGGCTTTGGATGTGCCGCTGACCGACGGCGCCGGAGCAAGCTTCAGCACCGACAGCTTGGTGCCGGTCCGGTCTTCGTAACGCTACCACTGCGGTGGCGGTTCGTGCTCAAGACCCTCAAGAGGGAGATTGATCGACCGCCTTTCGCGGAACGAGCGATAGGCGCCTTGCACGATCTCGACCGCCTTGAAGCCGTCGGCGCCGCTCGCCGCTGCCGTACCGCCCGTTGAGATCGTCCGGAAGAAACTGCGGAACTGCTCTTCGAACGTGTTTCGGCGCGGCGGCCACAGGTCCACCCAGCCAGCCTCGAAGCCGCCCCACCACTTCGTGGGCCTGGTCCAAGCCAGCATCTCCGGCGGCAGGACTGATTCGGGCGCTTCCTCGAGGTAGACCGAGACAGGTGCCGATTGAAACGGCCCGGTGATGAATGCCGAGCAGCCCAACGTGGCCTTGGTCCCGTACAGCATGAGGGGGGACGTGAAGGCGCGCGAGAAGCGGTGCCAGCCCAGCGACCCAATCGCGCCAGACTGCATCTTGAGGTTGAGCGCCACGCTGTCGTCGATGTGGTGGCTTTCCAGAACGGAGGCCATTTCGCACGAGACGCTGCTGAATTCGCCCAGCAGATCCCGCATCTGGTCCAAGCGGTGCTGGCCGACATCGATCAGAGTGAAGCCACCCCCCTGCTTGGCGTCGAAGCGGTAGTTCTGCACGCCGCCGGGCACCACGTCGAGCGGCTCGGAGATGCTTCCGCTGAAAGCCCGCACTTCGCCTAGGACTTCGTGGCGTAGCAGCCCCTTCACGCAGAGCTGCTCGGCGCTGAAGCGATGGTGGAATCCCACTTGAAGCACACGCTTGGCCCGCTCCGCAGCCCTAGAGATGGCATCGCCGTCTTCCAGCGTCAGTGCCAGCGGTTTTTCGCAGAGCACGTGTCGGCCTAGGGCGAGGGCACACTCCGCCTGTTCCCGATGGTAGGAGTTGGGGGATGCGATCAGCACCGCGTCCACGCCCTCCGCGGCGATGGCCTCTTCGAAGGTCCTTGCCACGAGTGGGATTCCAAATGAATCCGCCGCGGTTCGGGCGGCATCGCTCGCGGGGTCGAACACGCTCAGTACCCGCCCTCCGATGGCTTGTAGGGCGGGGAGATGCCGGGCCGTTACCACGGCTCCGGCTCCCAGAACTGCGAATGCCGGTACTTCTGTTCCCATACAGCGATCCCTGATTATCCCAACCAGCCCACCACATCGCCGGGGCTGGTCAATGACCTAGCGTCACCACGTCACCCGGCTTTCGGGCGAGCCTCAGCAATCGAGGCTCCGGAGATTCAAACCACTTCAACTCGGGCGTAGATTCCGGGTACGCTCGGCGGCCGAGGTGACCAGCCGGAGTTCCAAAGCGGCCGATCCGCCGAGGACAATCACCGGCGCTCGCGTTCTTCACGAACCATGTCTGCCGGCCTCGGACGCACCGATGCCGGGACCCTGGCCTTCAGCCGCTGCATCAGCTCGTCGGTCGTTGGTCGATCAAGGCTGCTTCGCAGTTCGGCCAGGGCGTACGCCGAGAGTGACATGCCGGCAAGCTCGGCTCTGGCCTTCAGCTTGCGATGCACTTCGTCCGGCACGTTGCGCACGTGAATCGTCGTTGCCATGTTGCTCCTAAGGATTCATCGTAGTCGCATGTCCACCTGCTCTCGCTCTTCAGGCCGCTTTCCTGAGTGCGATCCTCCGACGCGTCGACTTCGGAAACAGCTCGCGCAGCGGCCTCAGTTGCGAGGACGAACTGCTAGCGCGCTCGATTGCCGGCATAACTCGCCGTGTGAGCTTGTTGAATGCCGCGCGGCCAATGCAGGCTTCCAGGAACGGGAGCCCAATGCCTGTCTGCGTTGGTCTCTTGGCTCTGTCAATGCCGGAAGTCATGTCGTCTCCGTGCCATTCAGCCTGCCCTGAACTATCGCGCAAGAATTCGGCTGGAGGATTGGTAAATCATTGATAAATATTGCCTTAATCACCGATTTTCATTATCGATATGGACACCTAGTTTGGGGGCACGGTGCATGGCGAGACATCGGAATTAGGAGCGCGAAGCGCCTTGGAATACGATCTCGCGGTTGCCGAGCCAAGGGATGGCCGGGGTGCCCACGGCTT
>JAJDZN010000101.1 GCA_022824585.1 Bryobacterales bacterium
CGCGTCGATGTTGGGCGTGAGCGACTGGAGATGCCCGCCAAGGACTCCAATCCAGTCGTTCATGTCGTCGATCGAAATCATGAGGACGTTGGGGCCCTTGGCGCGCGCTTGTTGGCCGCTGGCGCTGCCGGCGGCTAACGCTCCTAGACCGGCACTCTTGAGCACGTCGCGTCGGGAGAGCATTTCCTCGAAATGATAGCGCCGCAACGCGGTCGTCGAGGCCGCCACTGGCGAGTTCCGCTCGATCCAAGGCTCGAGAAAACGCAAGGTACCCGCAGAGATTCCAGTAACATTGGCGTGTGTCTGCTGCAGACGAGCCCACGCTCCCGCAGAGCCGGCTAGCGGACAAGCTGCGGAGCGGCTCTCGGGACGCGACGCCCCGATGGCGAGTCGCCGACTACGTCGACGCTATCCGCACAGCGCGAAATCCGGCGGAATGCTTCCGAATGCTGATCTCCGACCTCGGCCGTCGCTTCCACGAATCCCCGTTTGAGGTCCAGCAACGTGCGCTCCAGCATCCTCCCCCCTTGACGGGCACGAAATGGGATTGCCTGCTCGCAGCTGTCGCTGAACACATCGCGATTACCCACGACCATCCAGTCCCTGATTGGTGCGACGATCCGGAACGGTCGCTGAAGATCTATTGGTGTCCGCTGGAAGACTACCTCGACGGTTTCCCCGGCGCCCTTTATCGCGACACCCCCGGTGCGTTTCTGCGACACGGAATCATCATCGGCAACAAGGAATTCGGACCGCGTGAAGGAGAGCGAGACTATGGCGCCCTTATTGGCGAGTGAGTTGTGTAACTCTTTTCAGCGGTTGTCCGAGGAACTCGCTCGGCGCAAGACAAGGGCTCCTGTCTACATCGTCCGAGGCGCTGTGATGGCACTCGGCTGCGACTCCCGACGGCTAGCTCACGACGTAGATGCCTTCATTCGCGAGAGGCACGCCTGATGGCCTACGAGGACGTTGACGCCGTCGTCATTGGCAGCGGTGCGTCCGGTGGTATGGCCGCTTGGAACCTTACCCGCAAGGGTGCCAGGGTACTGCTGCTCGAAGCCGGGCAGAGATTCGCGCGCAGCCAGTTCTGGTCGCATGTCAAGCCCTGGGAGGAGCGCGGGCGCCGACGGCGCGGGGAATCCCCCCCGGACTGGATGGGTACGCCGCTGCGCGAGAGCCCTTACGAAACGCTGCCCGGCAAGCAGTTTTGGCTGGGCCGGGTGTGGGGCGTAGGTGGCAAGACCAACATCTGGGGCCGCGTCTCGCTGCGCTATTCCGATCTGAACTTCCAAGAGCCGGCCAAGGACGGATGGGAAATTCCGTGGCCGATCACCTACAAGGAAATCGCGCCCTACTACGACAATGTCGAGAAGAAGATCGGCATCTGCGGAGGCGATGATGACACTCCCTGGCTGCCGGGCTCTTCGAACTACCTGCCGCCGCCGAGCCTGCGTTGCGGCGAGGTGCTGTTGCGCAAGGCCGTGACGAGGCTCAACTACCCGGTGGTGCGCATCCGCCGGGCGGTGCTGACCCAAGCGCACAACGGACGCAGCCCGTGCCACTATTGCGGCGCATGCCAGCGCGGCTGCGACATCGGCGCGTTCTTCAATTCGTTTGACTACCTGCTGAGGGACTCGCTCGAGACAGGGAGGCTCGATTTAGTCGAGAACGCGCTCGTCGAGGAGATTCTGGTCAGCGACCGAGGGCTGGCGTCCGGTGTCCGGTACTTCGATCGGCTCACCGGCGAAGAGCGGACTGTTCCGGCCAAGCGTGTGGTCGTCGCGGCTTCGGCGGTCGATTCGACGCGCTTGTTGCTCAACTCGAAGTCGCGCCGCTACCCCAACGGCCTCGGCAACGGCTCCGACGTCATCGGCCGCTACCTGGTCGAGCAGTTCCGGCTGCAATTGGAGGCGTTCGTGCCCGAGCTGATCGGTTCGCCGGCGTCGAACGACGACGGTATCTCGGGTGGCCACATCTACATTCCGAGATTCGAACCGGCCGACGAAAAGCGCGGCTACCTGCGCGGCTTCGGGGTCCCCGTTACGGGCATCGGCTGCGCTTCGAACGCGAGGTTTGCCAAGAGCCTGGGTGGGTTCGGGCTGTCCTACAAGCGGGCCGTCAAGCAGCATTACCCGGCCCTGATCAAACTGCTCCCCTACGGAGAAGTCCTGCCCTACAGGCACAACCGCATCTCCGTGGAGGGCACGCCGAACGATCGCTTCGGCTACCCGCTGCTGAGGATCGAGTACGACATCGGCGAGAACGAGCGCAAGATGATCTCGCGCATGTACGACGTGTGCGAGGAAATCCTGCACGAGATGAAAGCCGAGCTATTGCCCTACCAGCGGGGGAAGATCGAAACGCTGGGCACCTCGATCCACGAGCACGGGACCTGCCGCATGGGCGAGGATCCGAAACGCTCGGCGCTGAACAGGTACAACCAGATGCACGAAGTGAAGAACGTCTTTGTCGTCGATGGCAGTGCGTTCCCAACGGCTACCGAGAAGAACCCCACGCTGACGATTCTGGCGCTGGCTTGGCGGGCGAGCGATTACATGGCTGACCAAATGAAGCGCGGGGAAATTTGAGGCGCCAGCGCTGCCGAACATACTTGAGAGCAAGATCTTCCGGCAGGGCGATACATCGTGCCCAGCGGCCAACGCGCTTCCGACCGCCTGAAATGCAGGGGTTGCTTGCCAGATAAATGAAAAATAATGTAAATTATAGTTCGTGAAGTCCTTGCAAGGAGGAGGCCTGCGTGCGCCGTTGCGAGATTCGGCGGAAACCGCGTCGAGCGGAGTACACTGGAACGCCCGATTGCCAGCGCGTCCGCGGCGAGCCCTGGCAGCTTGGGCTTTGAGCGAATGGTAGGCGCGATGGCCACGGTGAGATCGCTCGGCTCCATTAGGCCGGACACTGTAGCGGTCCCTTGCCTCTTGCTTTCGCACAAGCCGATGCCTGCTGCTTGCGGCCGGGGTCTTGAGTGATGTCCGACGGCGCCGAGAATCGCTCTCCTGCAGGACGGTGACTGCGATGTCCTCGCTCCGCGATCTTGCGTCGGAGGTTCGTGCAGACGCGTTGTCGGCGCGGGCCATCCCGGCGCTTTCGGTCGGCTTCACCACGGGCCTCGGCCTGCTCGTCGCCTTTATCGCCTACGGGAGCCTGATCTTCTCCGGCCCGCTCGCAGCGTATACCTCCCAAGGTGTCGGCTTGGTGCTGTTCGGAAACTTCGTCGCCTGTTTGGTGATTGCCTTGGCAAGCGGCTTTCGCGGGGCCATTGCGGGGATATCCCCCGCGCTGGTCGTCGTGTTGGCACGAATCGCCTCAAGGGCGGACGCCGAATCCGATGCGCTGTTCGTAACTACGGTGGCGACGCTCATGATCAGCGCGGTGGCTACCGGCGTGTGCTTCTACCTGATGGGGCGTTACCGCCTCGCCGATCTGGTCCGCTTCATCCCGTATCCGGTCGCCGGAGGTTTCGTGGCGGGAATCGGGGCAGTCGTGTGCCTGTCCGCCATGTCCCTGATGGGAGCCGACACAGACTGGCGTGCGATTCCGAAGCTTGTGGAATTCTCGGAACTCGTGAAGTGGATTCCGGGCGCCGTGTTCGGGATAGCCCTATATCTCGCAATGAAGCGGTGGGGCCATCCGCTGATCCTGCCCGTAAGTGTCGCGCTTGCTATTGCTGGGTACCATCTCGTGCTCGCCGCGCTTGGCATCTCCGGCGACGAAGCGAGGGAGGCGGGCCTGTTGCTGAAGAGCACGTCGGACGGCGACCTCTGGCCGCTGTTGCGGCTCGCCGACCTCGCGAATTTGGACTTGAGCGCGATCTCGATGCAGATCCCGACCATGCTGACGCTGATCCCGATCGCGCTGATCGTCGTGATCATGAACGTCGCCGGCCTCGAAGTGGCGGTGAACCGGGATCTGGACTGGAACCGCGAGTTTCGGGCGACAGGGGTTGCCAGCGTGGCGGCCGGGCTGGCCGGCGGCACGGTGGCGAGCATCATCGTGCCTGCCTCGCTGCGCAGCAAGCTGTTCGGTGCCACGAGCCGTCTGACCGGAGTCGTGGCCGCCCTGGTCATCGCAGCCCCGCTGTTCTGGGGCGACAGGATGCTGGAGCTGGTCCCGCTACCACTGGTAGGGGGGATGCTCTTCTTCGCCGGGGCCGGCATGTTGGACCAAGGGCTCGTGAGGAGCCGCCAGCGGCTCCCTAGGTTGGAGTACGGCATCATCGCGCTGATCGCCGCCGTCATCATGGCCTTCGGGCTCTTTGAGGGTGTGGCTGCTGGAATGCTGATCACCGTCGTGTTCTTCGCCCTGCGCCTGAGCCGCTTGGACCCGATCAGATCGCGATTCACGGTGCGCGAGCGCCGCAGCTCCAAGGGGCGTCCTGTCCCGGAAGCCGCCATCTTGCTGGAGGAGGGCGAGCGCGTGCAGGCCTACCGCCTGCGCGGCTACATCTTCTTCGGTAGCGTCGGTCCCCTGGCTGATCGTCTCCGGAAGTCCCTCAGGGGCGCTTCGCCGCCAGCCTGCCTGATGCTGGACTTCGCTTCCGTCTCAGGCTTCGACATCTCCGCGGTCAACGTCCTTGCAAGGTTCCTGCAATCGGCGCACGCGGCCGGGGTGCAAGTGGTGCTGAGCGCGGCATCGGAACAGCTGAGAACCGGGTTGCAGCGCACCCTCCCGCGCTCGGCGTTTGCGCAGTTGCTGCTCGAGCCGAACGAGGACAGCGCCTTGGAGCGCTGCGAGGAGATAGTCATCGCTGTGTGGAGGGCAGACGCGGGCACGGCGGACGGGCGGCGCAGCTCGCTGTTGGAGCGCTCCTCTGACGGCCTCGAGCAGCATCTGGAGAGACAGATCCGTTTCGAGGAACTGATGGACGAGCTTCGAAGCTGGTTGACTCCGCGCCGTTACGCTGCCGGGGCGGCCCTTGCCGGGCCGGGCGCGGCGAACGAGGGCCTGCAAATGCTGATAGCGGGCCGCGCGTCCGCCCGTGAAGCCGCGGGCGCGCGGGTTCGCCAGTACGGTCCCGGCGATGCGATCTGGCCGGTCGACCCGGCGGACGAGACAGCGCCCGCGGTTAGCGCCGACGAGCCCTGCGAGACTGTCGTGCTGACGCCGGAAGCCCGAAGCTGGCTCGAGGAGCACGAGCAGCGCCTTGCGCTGAAGCTGTATCGATACTTGCTGGCTGGCCAATTCAAGGCCGAGCCGGTAACGTCCCAGCAGGGACGCACTGCATAACTGGAGTCGATCTCCCGATAGGATTTCCCTCCGCGCAACGACTCATCGCGACAGCCGCCCTGGCAGTTCCCGAGGAACCGCTTTGTCGATTCGCCGCGTGTCGCCGCCGCGTTGGCCGACAACAGCCGCGGGTTGCAATTCGATCAGCGCCTACGCCAGCGGCAGTCCGAGAATTCGGGCTGCGTTGTCGTGATACACCTTCTTAAGGATCTCGTCGGGCAGGCCGATGCCATAGATCTTCCATCGACCTTGCGGCGGGGTCGGCGCGGGCGAGTAGTCGAAGTACTCGTCCAGCGTCTCCAGGAACCGGAAGTAGCAGCGGAACATCTCCGGCTCCAGGTCTTGCTGCGGCACGGACGTACCGTTCGGAGATGCGTCGGTGCCGAACATCACCCGGTCCGAATACTCCTCGAAGAACTTCCGCGCCCGTCGCGGCTGCCGGCCGAGCTCGCCGAGGCGGGCCCCGATCTCGACGTGCAGGTTGGGGTACGTGTCGAGCCATGACGAGACTTCGTCGAGATTCTCCGGTCGGTTCGCCAAGTGGAGGCCGACGAATGTGGTGTCCGGATGCCGCTCGATGACACGGTTGCGGGCGGCGAGCAGTTCCGCTTTTGCGGGGAAGTCCTCCCCGTAGAACGACCAGTCGGGGTGATTGCCAAGCTCCTCCCAGCGCTCGTTGAAGCGATCGGTCGGGATGAAGAAGGCATCGGGGTCAGCGACGTGGATGAAGACCGGGAACCCGAGCTGGCCCGCGGCGTCCCACATCGGGTCGAAACGCGGATCGTCGATCTTGACGAGCGGGCCCTGCTGCCCCGCTTCCCGTTCGGAGTCCCGATAGCCGCCCTCGCGCAGGTAGAGCCCGAGCGTCTTCGATATCTTGAGACCGATCGCGCCCTGCTCCTTGGCGCGGGCGAGCTCCTCTGCCTGCCACGTGGGGTAGTCCGGATCGTTGAGCCGGTCATAGCTCGGGACCGTGCAGGTGATCAGCTGCCCGGTGTGCTGCCGCACCATCTCGGCAACAGTGCGCCGGAGATCGTCTCCGGCCCCGCCGGTCAGGTTGACCAGTGTCTGGAGATTGAGCTCGTCCATCCACCGGCTGATCTGCTGCAGGCGTTCGGCCGCGGCCCCTTGCAGCGCGTCGTTAGGCCCGGGCGTTCGACGGAACACCGACGAAACGTGAGTATGCATGTCAATCGCCGGAAATCGCGCCGACGGGACCAGGTGCTTGTCGACCACGAGCATGCTCTTCGGCTGGTAGTCGGCAAGGGCCATCTGGGCAGCCGGCACCGTTGCGTCGCTGGCCTCCGGCTGCGGCTGCGAGCAGGCGGATGAGAGCGCGCCGGCGGCAGCTCCCGCGCGAAGGAAGGAACGGCGAGATTGGGACATTTGGGTTGCCTCCTGATTTGTTCGGTTGCCTCTTGGGCGGCGGGGGAACGCGGGTCGCGGGGCTCAGTCGTTCGGCGGTAGCGCAGCCCGCGCTGCCATGCCTCACAGTCGGCGGGACGCGAGGCCCCAGAAGTCCCGTCGGACGATTGCGCCCTCATCGCTGTCCAGAGGTCCGCTCGGGGGAAGATTGTACACCCGGGCTCGGGCGACCCGGCTCCGGCCCGGTGATTGCGCTGGCCCTGGACGCGGCACGGCCGAGTCCGACTCTGAGGTGAGTCAGATAGCCCCGAACCGCCGACGATCTTCGATCGGGCTCGCCAAAGGACGCACGTACTCGATGAATTCCGGCGTCACGTCCGACCCGCAGGCGGCGATCCAGCCATCCGGCACGAGCCGCTCCACGTTCGCAACCGCCGCCAGCGGCGTCAGGAACGTCTCGCTGCCGTACGGGTCTGAGGAGACGCGTCGGAGCGCGACCATCACACCGCCGGACCCGGCGACCGCGGCCTCGACGGCAGCCCTGCCGCAGCGGTAGGACTCCTCGGCGTCGACGGCCGAAACCGCGAACGAGCACGAACGACCGAGCAGGCCCGGCTTTTCCGACCGGGCTCGGAGGCCGGTCATGGTGGAGATTCCCTCCGCGAGCACGTGGCCGAGGTTGCGTGCCAGCTCGTGCTGGGCGATCCCAGCCCTGTCGAGCGTTGCGCCGAAGGGATTGCCGTCCGGGTCGCGCAGGCCCTCGCAGGCGACGACCACGGCACGACCCAGCCGTTCGACTCGGCTCGCCACATCTTGGCAAATCGTCTCGATCGTCGGCGGCCGCTCGGGAAGATAGATGAGGTGGGGGGCGTCATCGAGGCCCTGGCGGGCCAGCGCTGTCGCTCCCGCCACCCATCCCGCATTGCGTCCGATCGCCTCGACGACCGTAACCGGGGAGCGCAAGGCGCGGTTGTCCTCGCCAATGTCGCGCGTGGCCAGCGCGTAGAACCGCGCTGCCGACCCGAACCCGGGTGAATGATCGGTGACCATCAGGTCGTTGTCGACGGTCTTGGGAACGCCGATGACGCGCAGCTCGGGATGCTCGCGCTGGGCGAGCTGGGCGAGCATCGACGCGGTGCCCATCGAGCCGTTGCCACCGGTATAGAAAAGGCAATCGACGCGCTGCAGGCGAAGTTCAGCGAGCAGCCTGGCGGCTGCGGCCTCGCTGAGATTGACCCGGCTCGACCCAATCGCGGAGCCGGGAGCGGTGCGCAGTGCCCGGACCGCCGCCGCGTCGGCACCCGACAACTCGATCCAGTCGCCTGCAACCAGGCCGTCAACCCCGAAACGCGCTCCGAACAGGGCGCCTCTTCCCGGGGCGTCGATCCACGCTTCGATGATTCCGGCAAGGCTGGCGTTCAGGACCGCGGTTGGACCTCCGCCGTGAACGACCAGTGCTCGCGATTCCCCTGGCATGTGTCGACAGCGCACCCCACAGCGACGGGATTCCGGGACCACGACCGGCCGCCGGCATTCGCTTCGCCCGCGGGTCTCGGGCTCCTTTCGAGTCTCGCAAGGTAGCACGGCTGTGCTGGTCCCCTCCACAGGCTGGCGGCCCCGAGTCTAGGGGAGCGCGGCCGTGTGGCTGCCCGTTGCTGCAGCCGGTCCCAGTCGGCGGGGGCCCTCTCCGCGACTGGGGGCATCCGTCCGTGCTGGCCAGCCGCTGGCGAGCACGCCAAGATTGGCTGCCATGCCGTCCGGCATGCGGGACGCGCTCGGCGCGCCCGGTGGCTCGGCACCTTCGGGAAGGCGGATCCGTCGGCCGCACCGACGAACCGGAAGTGCGGACCGCAAGGCTTCCCTGTCGCATCCACGGCATGGACCGGAGCGCCGCCGCCCTTTGCTACACTTCGGCCTTCGAACTCGGTCCGGGCTTGGAGCCTCTGGTGTCCATGGTGAGTTCGGGCAACGACAGCGAGCGTGTGACTTCGGCCGCGAGCAAACGCCTCTCCGACGCCTTGGCTCATGATGCGAGGCGGCAGGGCTGGCAGCATACGCTCACGGAGATCTTCCAGCAGCCCGAGCTTTGGCGGCAAACTGCCGAGCTCTCCGCTTCGGCCGCTGGACGGCGGCTCGAGCAGATCCGGCGGAACGAGTGCATCGTGCTGACCGGGTCGGGAAGCTCCCACTATCTCGGCGAATGCATCGCCCCTGCGATCCAGCGCGCAACCGGGCGCGCCGCTCTGGCTGTCGGCAGCGGCGAGTTGGTGCTCGCCTGGCGGGACTTGCTGCCGCCCCAGCGACCGCTCATGCTCGTTTCGTTCGCGCGCTCCGGGAACAGCCCCGAAAGCAGCGCCCTGATCTCGTCTTGCCTTGAGCAGGAGCCTGCTGTAGAACACCTCGCGGTGACGTGCAATCCGAGCGGAAACATGGCTCGGCAGTGGGGGCCGGGCGACGAGCAGCGCGTCACGGTTGAAGTTCTCGATCCCAGAACCTGCGACAAGAGTCTGGTGATGACGAGCAGCTTCACCAACTTGGCGCTGGCTGGACTGGTCTTGGGCTACGCGGAATCCCCGACGGCCTACCTGCGGCATGCCGAAACACTGGTCGGCGTCGGGCTGGATCTGCTCGAAGGCTGGCCGGAGCGCCTCGAATCGATCGCCCGGCAACCGTTTGCGCGCATGATCGCGCTTGGGAGCGGAGGGCAGTTCGGTACGGCTCGGGAATCCGCCTTGAAGATGCTGGAGATGACCGACGGACGCGTAGCCACGCAGGCGGAAACCTGGCTGGGCTTCCGGCACGGGCCGATGTGCGCGTTCCGCGACGACTGCCTGCTATTGCTGTTCTTCTCCGGCGAGAGGACGAAGCGCGCGTACCAGCTCGACGTGCTGCGCGAAATCCGCGCCAAGGACCTTGGCGGGACTGTCGTGGCCGTCGGGGGGGAGATTCCCCGCGAGCTGCTGGCGCGCGGGGATTTGCTGGTGGACCCGATGGGCTTGGCCGAGCTCCCCGACGAGTGGGCCGCGATCGCGGCAACCGTGGTGGGCCAGCTTCTGGGGTTCTTCCGGTGCCTGGAGGAGGGCCTGCAGCCGGACCAGCCCGCGGGCAGCGGTGCGATCAGCCGCGTCGTTCCCGAATTTCCTCTCTACCAAGCGTGACGCATGAGGATCCTCGTTGCAGGTGAGCTCAATCCCGACCTGGTCCTCGCCTCCCTGACATCCTCGCCGCAGCCGGGCCGGGAGGTGGTGGCACGCGATTTCGCCTTGAGACTGGGAAGTTCCTCGGCGATCTGCGCCTCGGGCCTGGCCAAGCTGGGCAACGGTGTCGCGTTTCTCGGCAGGGTCGGCGACGACGTGTTCGGGCGCTTCTGCACGGAACAGCTGACCCGCGCCGGCGTCGACGTCAGCTTGGTGCGCACGGATCCGTCGCTGCCGACGGGCGTGACCGTTTCGATCAGTGACCGCGACCGCGCTCTGGTCACCTATCCGGGTGCCATGGAGGGACTGCAAGCCGACGAGGCCACCGACAGTCTGCTGGCCCGATTCCGTCATCTGCATGTTTCCGCCTACTTCCTGCAGCGGGAACTCAAGCCCGGACTGCCCAGCCTTTTCCGCCGGGCCCGGACGCTCGGACTGACCACCTCGCTCGATCCCGGGCACGATCCATACAACGAGTGGGGCGACGAGATTCACGATGTGTTTCGCGACACAAGCGTGCTGCTGCTGAACGAGCTCGAACTGGAGCTCACCACTGCCAGCGCGGGCATCGAGCAAGGCTTGGGCCGGCTGGCAACCGATTCCACGGTGGCGGTCGTCAAGCTGGGCGCCCGCGGAGCCGCCGCAACGGATGCAAGCGGTGTGATCGAGCGAACTCCCGCGATGGAGGTCGGCGTACTTGACACGACCGGGGCCGGGGACTCCTTCAATGCGGGGTTCCTGCATGCTTGGCTGCGCGGCCTGGGCCTCGCCAAGGCACTGCGCTGCGGAGTCGTGTGCGGGAGTCTCTCGACGCGTGGCCTGGGCGGGTGCGAAGCGCAGCCGGATGCGACCGACCTGCGCGAACACCTCGTCCGCTTCGAGGCAGCGGCCGGATGAGACCGGTTCGACGCTTCGCCCGGGCATGCGGCTGTTCGCTCCGATTTTGCGGCGAATCCTGCGTTGGCGCGATCAGTGCCGGAATGGGCTGGGGATAGAATGTAGTCGCTTCCGCAGTGGCAGCTTCCAAGGAGGCCTAGGATGACCGATCACCTTCACCGACGTGACTTTCTCGGAATGTCGGGCACCGCCTTGGCGGCTGTGCCCGCGACAACGCAATCCGTAGCGGCACAGCGGCTCACGCGGCCCGTGCGGCTCGGGTTTGTCGGGGTCGGGGACCGGGGGTCGTATCACCTCGACATAGCCCTCGGCATGGACGGCATCGAGGTTCCGGCCGTGTGCGACATCAACCCCGCCGTGCTGCACCGCGCCAAGACCTGGATCGAGGAGGCCGGCAAGCCCGCGCCGCGGCTTTACGGCAAGACCCGGACCGACTTCGAGCGCATGTGCGAGCAGGAGGACCTGGACTGCATCATCTGCTCGACCTCGTGGAAGTGGCACGCGCCGATCCTGCTGGCGGCCATGCGCAACGGCAAGAACGCGGTCTCGGAAGTGCCCTTGATCCAGACCCTGGACGAGGCCTGGGAGATTGTCGAGACGCACGAGAAGACAGGCAAGTGGGCAACGTTGGGATTCAAGGGCGTTCATTCAACGCTGACCAACATGGTGCATCAGGGCCTGCTGGGAGACGTCATCCACGCCGAGAGCGGCTACGTGCACGATCTGCGGCTGGTGAAGTTCGATCCGGAGCGCGAGCCTTGGCGGCTCCAGCACTCGGTGGACCGCAACGGCAACCTGTATCCGGACCATCCGACCTGTCGCTTGATGCCGGTGATGGACATCAATCGCAGCGACCGTTTCGAGTCCTTGGTTTCGATGAGTTCGAAGGCCGTGATGCTGAACCGCTACGCGGACCTGTTTTACGGCCCGGACCATCCGTACGCGACGAAGGAAATGAAGCAGGGGGACTACAACTGCACGCTGCTGCGAACAGTCGGGGGCAAGCTCTACACGTTGAACTTCGACACGAACACGCCACATCCGCGCGAGTTCACGCGGATTCAGGGGACGAAGGGCGTGCTGTTCTACAGCCGCGGGATCGGCCAATTCATCTACGTGGACGGGGTGAGCCCGGACCACCAGTGGGAGGCGGCGGAGGACTACATGGAGGAGTACCGGCACCCGGTCGAGAAGGAGTACACGCCGCGCCCGCGGGCGGCGATCCGCGGGCACGGCGGGGGGCAGCAGACGACGCCGCTGAGCTGGCACCGGCTGTTCGAGGCGCTTGTCGAGCAGCGGGTGACGGATTTCGACGTGTACGATTCGGTCACTTCGAGCGTGATTTCTCCGCTCAGCGAGGCGTCCGTGGCCAACCGCAGCGAGCCGGTGGAGTTTCCGGATTTCACGAAGGGGAAGTGGAAGGAAAGGCTGCCGGTCGAGGAGGCCTACGACCGTGCGAGCGGCTAGCCAGCGGCGGTGGGTGCCAGGGTCGCTGGCGCGGAAGGTGGGGCCGCCGCGAGGTCCTTGTTCGCGAGCGCTTCAGAAGAGGGATCGATGAGCCGAGACGAGAATCGATCCGTCCGTGGCCGCGTGCCCCAGCTGGCCCGTGCTGCGAGTGCCGCCATCGCTACGACTGCAGCGGCGCAGTCGCAGTCCGGCGGCGCTACGCCCGTCCGGCTGGGCTTCGTAGGCATCGGGGGGCGGGGCTCCTACCACCTCGACGCTGCCTTGGGCATCGAAGGGGTCGAGGTCCCGGCCTTGTGTGAGATCCAGCCGGACCGCCTGGAACGGGCCGCGGGCTGGGTCGAGCAATCCGGCCGGCCGGCACCGAGGCTTTACGGCCGCGGCGAGCGGGATTTCGAACGTCTCTGCGCGGAGGAAGACCTGGACTGCGTGATTTGCGCGACTTCGTGGAGCTGGCATGCCCCGGTGTGCATCGCCGCCAACCGCCACGAAAAGCACGCCGTCAGCGAAGTGCCGATCGTGCTCACGGTGGACGAGGCCTGGAGCTTGGTCGAGGCCTTCGAGCAGACCGGCAAGTGGTCGACGCTAGCGCTGGAGCAGGTGCTGCTGGAGGTCGGCGACGGCATGTACCTGACGCTGCTCAACATGATCCGGCAAGGCTTGCTGGGGGATGTGCTGCACGCCGAGAGCGGTTACGTGCACGACTTGCGGCGGGTGAAGTTCCCGGGGGGCAGCGAGCCCTGGCGGCTGCAGCACGCCGTCGACCGCAACGGCAACCTGTACCCGGATCATCCGATGAACCGCATCATGCCGGCGATGGACATCAACCACGGCGACCGCTTCGCACAGCTGGTCTCGGTCAGTTCCCGGGCCGTGACGCTGAACGAATACGCGGCCTCCCGCTATGGCAGCGCGCATCCCCTGGCCGCCAGGCAGATGGCGCAAGGTGATTACAACGCCACGCTGATCCGGACCGAGGACGGGAAGCTGGTGACGCTGAACTTCGACACCAACACGCCCCATCCGCGGGGATTCACGCGGGTTCAGGGAACCGCTGGCGTGTTCTTTGACGGCCGCGGCATGGGCGGGCCGAGGATCTATCTCGACGGGATCAGCCCCGAGAGCCATCGGTGGGAGGACGCCGCCCGCTACATGGAGGAGTACCGCCACCCGCTGCTGGACAGCTATGACCCGCCGGAACGGCCGGCGCTGCGCGGGCACGGCGGCCGCAGCATGAAGACGCCGCTCACCTGGCACCTGCTGATCGAGGCGTTGCGGGCCGGGACGGCTCCTTACTTCGATGTCTACGACTCGGTGACCTCGAGCGTGATTTCGCCCCTCAGCGAGCAATCGGTGGCCGACGGCAGCCGACCCGTGGAGTTCCCGGATTTCACCCGCGGTCAGTGGAGGACGCGCCCGCCGATCCAGTTCGCCTGACCGCGAGCCGACGCCGGCCGAGGCGGACCGGGGCGCTGGAACGATCACGCCCGCGAAGGAGGAGCAGCGATGAAGGAGCACGTGGGCCGACGGGGATTTCTTGGAACGGCCGCGGCTGGCTTGGCTGCGACTGCGGCCGATGTCGCTGCCTCACAGACCGTCACGCAGGGGTCGATCGACGGCCGCCCGGTCCGGATCGGATTCGTCGGGGTCGGGGATCGCGGCTCCTATCATCTCGATGCGGCGCTCGGGATCGACGGTATCGAGGTGCCTGCCATATGCGACATCGATGACGCATACCTGCACCGCGCGAAGCGCTGGATCGAGGCGTCAGGCAAGCCAGTGCCGAGACTGTACGGCAAGACCAAGACTGACTTCGAGCGCCTGTGCGCCGAAGAGGATCTCGACTGCGTGATCTGCTCGACCTCGTGGCGGTGGCACGCACCCGTCCTGCTCGCCGCCATGCGCCACGGCAAGCACGCGGTCAGCGAGGTGCCGATCGCTCTGACGCTGGACGAGGCCTGGGAGATCGTCGAGACCTGGGAGGAGACCGGTCGCTGGGGCACGCTGGGCCTGGAGGGATTTCGCAGTCTGGCTGTGGCCAACATGGTCTGGGAGGGCCTGCTCGGCGATGTGGTGCACGCCGAGGCGGGATACGTGCACGACCTGAGGCTGGTGAAGTTCGATCCGGAGCGCGAGCCGTGGCGCCTGGCGCACTCGATCAACAGGAACGGCAATCTCTATCCGGACCACCCGATGAGCGCCATCATGCCGGCGCTGGACATCAATCACGGCGACCGCTTCGATTTCCTGGTGTCGATGAGTTCCAGGGCCGTCTGCCTGAACCGCTTCGCGGCCCACTACTACGGGGAGGAGCACCCGCTCTCCTCGCTGGAGATGAAGCAGGGCGACTTCAACGCGACGCTGATCCGCACGGCCAGCGGCAAGCTGGTGACGCTGAACTTCGACACCAATACCCCGCACCCGCGGTCCTTCTACCGCTTGCAGGGCACCAAGGGCGTGTATTTCGGCGACCGTTACACGCCGACGCGCAATGCTCTTCTCTATCTGGACGGCGTGAGCCCCCAAGAGCACAGTTGGGAGCCGGCCGGGCCGTGGCTGGAGAAATTCCAGCATCCGATGGAGAGAGACTACGATCCTCCGCCACGGGCTTCGCTCCGGGGGCATGGCGGGCGATCCACCCGCACGCCTCTGGAGTGGCATCGTCTGGTCTTAGCTTTGAATGAGGGGCGACTTCCGGACTGGGATGTCTATGATTCGGTGACCAGCAGCGCGATTTCGGCTCTCAGCGAGCAGTCTGTCGCGAGCGGCTCCCAGCCGGTGCAGTTTCCTGACTTCACTCGTGGCAGGTGGAAGGACCAGCCCCGCTTGGCATTGGCCTAGTCACGCTTTCGCGGCGAGCACCTCGCGCCGCGCCGCGTAGGTGAGCACAGGCCGGCCAGCAAGGAGCGGAACGGGTATTGGATCTGGTACGGCTCGAGGAGTCCCAACGCCGGGCCAGCTGAACACGGGATCGAACCTCCCAGAGCCTGGTGCCAGACCGCCACCGCAAGGCTCATGGAATCTCGAATGCCACGCTTATGGTCACCACGGTCTCGACCGGCCGGCCGTTAAGAAGCGTCGGATCGTACCGCCATTGCAGGACAGCATCGGAGGCCGCGCCTACGAGTCGTTCGTCAATGATCGAGTTCAGCGTGGACAGGCCAGAAAGGCGGCCGTCTTTCCCGATGACACCTTCCAGTAGCACAGTGCCTCCAACGCCTCCGCGCTCAGCTTCAGCTGGGAAAGTCGGCGCCACGTAGTGAACGAGCCTCGCCCTGCGAACGTTTCCGCCGACTCGGACTCTCCGGCGCGGCTCGCCGGACGGAACGGATCCCTGTTGCGGCGGTGGGCCAGAAATTACGATTGCCTCGGCGATCGGCTCGATTTCCAGCACGATTTCCAGATTCCGGTCGGTGGTGAGATCGAGATCTTGGACCCTCGGCTCGAAGCCGGATGGCCCTTGGACTTCGATCTTGTGCGACGGCGACCGGGAAAGGCCCTCGATCCGGAAGGCTCCGTCGGCGCCAGCCGTCGTCGCTTCGGCAACTTCCCGCTCCGCATCAGTAACGAGTACCAGCGCGTGCGGAATACGGGATCCGCTGGGGTCGTGAACGGAGCCGGACAGCTCGACTCCCTCCTGCCGGCTGCAGGCGGCGGCCGTGAGCAGGACCGCCAGTGCGGGCGCCAAGGAGCTTGCCAAAAGGCTTCGGCTTGCCGCAGGCAGGATGCCCGATCTCCGTCCGCTCACCCTGGCAGAACTTGAGAAGCGACGCGGGCGGGCGGCTGCATGCGATGCAGCGACCGCCTCCTGCAGCGAACCCCCGCCCAGGATTCGCACCCGCTCCAGCAGCACGGTTATTCGGTCATCCGGGCCCACCGAAGTGCGGTCTGCAACTGCCGGCCGTCGCTGTCGGACTGTACTGGGGGCTTCAGCGTGAGGTGCGTGTCGCTGAGCTCGTAGAAGCGCTTCGCGTCTGTCCCCGTGCCGGCCGGGTTTTCGCTGCCGATGCGGTGATGGACGACGAATCCTTGGTCCTCGTGGACCGAGAAAGGACCGAAATAGCTGGCGTAGGTGCGGGTCGCCTCCAAGGCTTCCTCGGCCGTGGGCCGGTCTCCCGCATACGGACGCCTGCCCGGGCGCATCAGGTGCACGGACATGTGGCCGGAGGGCGAGTAGAGGATATAGGCCTTTTCGTACTGGTCGATCGGTACGGACTCGCCGCCGGTTGTCTGGCGCGTGACCGATTCGATTCGATAGGCCCCCAGCAGCTTTTCGTGGGTCTGGGTCAGCTCCGACGCTGGCAGGCCCGGAAGCCTCTCCCAGGTCAGAAACGTCTTCGAACCGTCTTCCCGCGGCGGAGGCTGGAGCGTCAGAGTGTTCTCGCCGAACGTGTAGAAGCGCTTGTAGTCCGAGCCGGCTCCGCGCGGGTCGAGACTTCCCACGAGATGGTGGGTCACGTATCCTTCGTCTTCGTTGACGCTGAAGGGACCGAAGTACGAGGTGTAGCTGCCGAGCAGGGCCAGCGCCTCGTCGGGTGTCGGCCCGCCCTCCGAGTACGGCTGGCGGCCGGGCCTCATGATCGTCACTCCCATGTGCCCGGAAGTGTCGTACATGATGTAGCCGAGCCGGTCCTCGATCGGTGGAGACAGCAGTTCGCCGCTGGCGTCACGCCGCTCGATCCGGGCAAGAGACCAAGCCCCCGCAAACTGCTGGAGAGAAGCGGCGACAGGGCCGCCGGAGCCTGCCGCCTCCGACTCTGTGCCTGGCGGTGGCGTGCTCGTCCCGCACCCAAGGACCAGCAGGAGCGCTCCCTTGGCGGCGATCAAGCGTGGGTGAGTCCGCGTCATGGCCACTGGACGCAAGGCCGGTCGTCGGCCATGTCCCGCGTCGCGACAGAGTTGAGGGCCGTGCGCAAGTTTAACAGGATTGGAGCTATGGGAGGAAGCACGATTGCGTGCCTGTCGTAGTCGTTTAGAAGTGAGCCCA
Source organism: Bryobacterales bacterium (assembly GCA_022824585.1). GTDB lineage: Bacteria > Acidobacteriota > Terriglobia > Bryobacterales > UBA6623 > VXMF01. Next base: position 17,155 of record JAJDZN010000101.1, read on the forward strand.
TCTCCCGTCGTTTAGAAATGAGCCCTCTAGGGTGTGTTGGGGAGGGTGTGGCAGGCCTGTCGCCTCGCGCGCCGGCTATCCCATCCGCCCTCCGAGCGATTTCGCGAACTGCCCAGGGATCGCCGTGGCGAGCCGCTGCTTGACGGTCGCGTGTTCCGGGTCCGCCGCCGCATTCGTCCACTCGTGCGGATCGGAATCGTGGTCGTAAAGCTCTTCGGTCCCGTCCGGATAGCGGATGTAGCGGAAGCGCTCATTCCGCACGGATGCGTAGCCCTCCCCGAAGGTGGTTAGTGCCGGGCGCGCCCAGCCAGCCTCGGGGTCGTCGAGCAAGGGCCGCAACGACTGGCCTTCGAGCTCGTGGGAGGTCGGCTCGAGCCGGCAGAAGTCCGCCAGCGTCGGGTATAGATCGATCAACCCGACCGGGCGCGCGCAGGTGTTGCCCGCGTGCGCCGACCCCGGAAGACGGATTGCCATCGGAGTCAGCGAAGACTGCTCCCATAGAGTCGTTTTCTCCCAGTGGTCCTTCTCTCCGCAGTGATAGCCGTTGTCGGACCAGAAAACGACGATGGTGTTGTCCGCATATGGGCTGTTGTCGAGGGCATCGAGCACCCGGCCGCAACTCCAGTCTGCGAAGGAAGTGCAGGCCAGGTAGGCCCAGACGAACTCTCGCCAGGACTGCTCGGTGTTCTTGCCGCTGACGACGAAGCGCTCTCCCCAGACTGCCGCCAGGTCGCGTCCCAACGGGGGGACGTCCGCGAGATCGTCCTCCTTGTAGGGAGGCAACTCGACGTCGGCTAACTCGTACATGTCGAAGAACCGCTTGGGAGCCGTGAACGGCGTGTGCGGGCGCCACAAGCCGTAGGCCAGGAAGAACGGCCGTTGGTGCTCCTGCGAGAGGAAGTCAACGACCGAGTCGCCGTTGACCACGTCGGGAAAGTCGGAGTCGGGAGCCTCCCACGGCGTCCAGCCCCAGAAGCGACCCGCGACTTGGTCTTCCTCGGGCGGGAAGGGGCCAAAGCCGCCACCGTGCGGCTTGTTGTCCCACATGGCTCGGAGCTTCTCGTCCGCGACTGGGGCGTGCGTGAGCTTGCCTTGTCCGTAAGACGTGTATCCGCTCCGCTTGAACAATTCCGGCAGGGACTCCGTGCTGTCGAGCGGGGCTTGGGTCCACGGGTCGGAGCCGTTGCGATAGGCGCCGGTCGTGTGCGGATAAAGGCCGCTGAAAACGGCGGCGCGCGAGGGTACGCACGCGGGGGAGGCGCAGTAGGCCTTCTCGAACGTCAGGGCGGTCCTCTTGAACCGGTCGAGATGAGGGGTCTTGACGCCGCCGAGCGTGTTGTAGAACCCATAGTCGTTCATGTCGTCGACGACTAGGAACAGGACGTTCGGGCGTTGCGCCGGAGTCCGGGAGCACGCGAGGCCGCCGGCGAGGCTCGACGTTAGGAACTGGCGGCGGTTCAGCATGGCTTCAGCGGGTTGTCTTCAACGCTCGCACCAGGCCTCGATTGTAGAGGCTGCTCGGCCTGCTCGAACCGGGGATCGATTGTGCCGGCCCTTCTCGGAAATGCAGCGGAGCGGAAACGCCACGAGCATCTCTGCTGGGAACGGGGTCGAGGCGGGCTCCAGCGGGCCGTCCGTCATGGCAGATGGACCGGGTCAGTGCCGGAGATTCGGCTTAGAGCCGGATCTCTCGGAGGCGAACGATGTCGCTTCAGGGCACAGGGAGTGGATCGCGAACGTCGGGGAATGGACCGCCGCGAATCGGACGGTTCCTAGCGACTGCTGACCGTCGGAGCCGTGCCGCCCTGGAGCTACCTAGTCCCGGGTTCCGGCCGCAGGCCGACCTCGGCGCGCCAGCCCGCCAGCAGTGCCGACAGCTCGCGGACGCGTTCGGGATGCTTCGACGAGATGTCTCGATTCTCACCGGGGTCGTCCGCGAGATCGTATAGCTCTCGGGTGCCGCTCCAATACGCGACCAGCTTCCAGTCGCCCGAAACGACCGCTGCATATTGATCCTCGTAGTGGCGCTCCAAGAACAGCGCCTCGCGCTCGATCCGGCCTTCTCCGGCGAGGAGCGGCTTCAGGCTGAGCCCGTCGAGGGGAGCAAACTCGGCTAGGTCGCCTCCAGCAAGGTCAACGATCGTCGGGAAGATGTCTGTCGAGACCACCGGCGTGGATCGCTTGGCGCCTTTCGGAGTGTTTTCCGGCCAGCGGATCAGCATCGGTACCCGAGCGCCTCCCTCGTACAGCGCCGTGCCGCCCGGCTTTCCACCTCGCAAGGGCTCGTTGTAGCGCAATCCGCCTTGGTCCCCGAGAAAGATCACGACGGTGTCCCCGGCGCGCCCTGACTCCTCGAGCGCGTCGAGGATGCGGCCCACGCTGGAGTCGGTAGCTTCGACCATCGCAGCGAGTTGGGCCCGGTCGTCGCTGAATCCGCTCGCGAGATACTTGCGGACGAGGTCTGTTCGTCCGATGTGCGGGGCATGCACGTTGTACAGGAACACCGTTGCGAGAAAGGGCCGGCTCTCGCCGGCCTTGGCAAGGTAGTCGACCACGTCGTCGGCCAGGCGATCCGTCAGGTACTTGCCGGGCTCTTCGTCGGGGTAGGGGTTTCCGACGCGCCAGTAGGGCGGGTAGTAGGAGCCCGGGTGCCCGAAGTTCGATACTCCGTACTGTTCGTCGAAGCCTTGCCGGACGGGGTGGTAGTCCTCCGAGCCCAGGTGCCACTTGCCGAAGAACGCGCTGCGATAGCCGAGCGGTCCGAGCGCTTCCGCGATGGTCACGGCGTCGAGGGGCAGCCAGTTCCGCGAGGGCCAGCGCGACGGGTCGCCCTCGCAGTCGTGAAACTCTTGGTCGGTGCGCCCCAGTGCGTCGAATCCAAATCTTGGGCTGGTCGGAATGTGCCGGACGATACCGAGACGCGCCGGATGCTGGCCCGTCAGCAATGCCGCTCGAGAGGGACTGCAGGTCGGGGTCGGTATGTAGGCGCGAGAGAAGATCGTCGACTCGGCTGCGAGACGGTCGATGCGCGGCGTCTCGTAGGCTCCGCCTTGGTAGCCGACGTGCTTCCAACCAAGGTCGTCGACAAACACAACCAGGAAGTTGGGAGCGGGGCTCGCAACGCTGGCGCAGAGCGCACACAGCAGACTCGACCGCAGCAGCAACATCACAGGCAGATTGTAAGCTGGCTTGCCGAAGCGCTCAGGGCCCAGCCTCTTCGAGCGAGCTAGAATCGTCGCGACGCCCGCTCGGCGACCGCCGTCATGAACATCAAGCTCCTGTCGTCCCTTGTCATCCTGTGCGCATTCGCTTGGACCCCGACGGCGGCATCGGCACCGAAAGAGCTATTGGGCGACTGGTCACTACATCTTGAGTCGGGAGAGCCGGCGTGGATGAGCGTTGGCGAGCAGGACGGGCGGCCTCTGGTACGCATGCGAGTCTACATCGGCCCCGACGGACCTTACAGCGCCACGGAATCGGCCGACGGTCGTCTCAAGTTCTCGCTGCGACGGCGCCGCGCGGCCCAGGGAAGTGATGTCTTTATCGAATCGGTGGTAGACGTTGGCATCGCGAACGGGAAACTGGATGGCGTGATCACCCGCACTGCCACGGACGGCAGCGTGAACGAACGGACCCGCTTTACCGGAAAGCGGATTCCGCCAATGCCGCAGTCGCCTCCGGACCTGTCCAAGGTGCGATTCGGGCTCCCCATCTTGCTTTTCAACGGCAAGGACCTGGCCGGTTGGCGGCCGCACGAATCCGACAAGATCAACGGCTGGAGCGCGCAAGACGGGATGCTGGTCAACACCACGCCCAAGACCGATTTCAGCGCGACCGGGGACCATGCCAATCTGCGAACGGAAGCCGAGTTTGAAGACTTCTGGCTCCACGCCGAGTTTCTAATCGAAGAGAACCGCAACAGCGGAATCTACCTGCGCGGAATGTACGAGGCACAGGTGGTAGATCGCGACAGCCGGATGCAGGGGATCCAGGGGCCTGGCGCGATCTTCGGAAGGATCGCACCTTCTGCCAACGCCGGAAATCCCGGCGGGCAATGGCAGACATACGATTTGACTCTGGTCGAGCGGCACGTGACGGTCGTCTTGAACGGAGTCAAGGTCATCGACAATCAGCCGGTCGTCGGGCCGACAGCCGGCGCCATCTATACCGATCCCTCCGCGCCGGGGCCGATCTACCTGCAGGGAGACCACACGGCGGTTAAATACAAGAACATCTATTTGGCCCCTGTTGTGGGCGCGCGGTGAAGTCCTTCTACGGCCGCAACTAGCGAAGGGCATCCCCGCCAGCGGGCGACTCGGTCGCACACGAAGACGCGCCAGCTGTGACTGGATTACACGGGCCGGATGTCAGCGCTGGCAAGCACGTGCCCTGAGATATTCCAGATCGCACGCTTGCAATATTATGTAATGAAAAGTAAAATAATGCTAATGAAGATGCAAGTACTACCAATTTCCAGATCGATGGTTCGCGCCATATGGCTGCTCGCGCTCGCCGCCGTCCCTTCCGCGGTACACCACGCCGTGGCGCAGCAAGCTTGCCCGCTCCCTCCCGGCGTGGCCCTTCCCGAGGATCTGAGTGTCACGGCGCAACAGGTAGAGCAAGGCAGCGCGAGCCTGAAGGACTTCGCGCTGGCTGCGAGAGACAGATATAACGGGCTGACCCAAGAGTTCGAGACTCTCGAAGGAATCGCGCACTTTGGATGTCTCGTCAGGCATGAGGGTTCTCCCTATGATTCCGGCTCCACCTACATCGTGACGCTGACACCCGACGGCAGGGTGTTTGTTCACGCGAAGGACATGTCGTTGTCGGGCCGGCAGGTCAACCCCTTCATTTACGGCGAAATCCTTTCCGCGCTCGGAGTATCCCCCACCGACCTAATCGGCTTGGGTTCGCCCGATCCTAGTGTCGTCGCCCAAGCCGGGGCCTCCATCTTCGGGACGCTGTTGCAGCAACCGGACGGTCCTTTCGATGCGAC
>JAJDZN010000233.1 GCA_022824585.1 Bryobacterales bacterium
AAGACGCGGTGGTTGCCAGTTGGTTCGAGGAGCAGCACCGGGACCGTATCGTGGCCGGGACAACGGACATACCGGAGTGGAAGCTGAGGGAGACTGCCCGCGGGGCGTTCTGACACTAGGACGTGTAGCAACACGGACCTACTTGACTACGAGCGTGCTAGACTCTAATCGCGCTGGCCGGGAGCGCGGGCGAACGCCATGATCCCGGCACGAGCGCCCCGAGGGCGCTCTATGCTGGATGCAAGCCCGCCGCGAGCTTCGAGGCTTGCGCTTAAATCCCGGCATCCCGTCTAGCCCCTCCCCGATCTCCAGCGGAAGCATTTCCGGCTGCGGTGCCTGCGGGCCGCTTTCTAGGGTGGCCCCATGACTGAATCGAAGGTCGCGCGGTAGGTCCGCGAGATGTTCCGTAACTCGCCCGAGGACGTGCAGGACTGCGCCCCCCCAGCAGTGATCGGTCTAGGCGGCGAATCGCTCTTCCTCGGCTTCGCTCCTGGCCGGCTGCCCGGGATGTGACGCCCCGGTTCCGGTTTGCCCCCCGAACTCTTCACCGCCGCGCTGCCGGAGTGCCGTCCCTGACAGAGTTTGCCTTACACGAGCTGAACGCCTCCGGTGACTGGGATCAGGCTAGGCCGCCACCCCACCGCCTCGGCGGCCGTTGACGCGCTGCTGGACGGGCGCGGCGGGCCCGCTGCCGTCGGCGGAGCGCAATCGAGTTCAATTCCTGCCAAATCGTTTCGGTCGGCCGGACCCGCGGGTCGAGGACGAGATCAAATACGGCACTCTCGAGTTCGGGTGGCCGGCAGGGCCACGGGGCTCTTCGATGAACAGTCCGCTAGGACGTGAACACCTCGCAGCGAAGCGACGCTGGCGCCTTCATTCAGGATGACCTTCCGTTAGCGTCCGCCAAGTGGAAGTCAGTCGCGACAGGCTTCAGCCCGACCGGACGGCCGCCGGGAAAGCGGGTCTCCTACCGCTCTGCCCAGAGCTAACCCGCTGATCAACAACGAGTTGCTGTCGGAGGCAATTCGTCGCGGGCCACCAGACCACCCGTATGCTGCACAGTGGAAGCTGAACCTAGAATCAAAGTGGGAAAGCAAGTGCGAATCAATGGTGGAAAGGAAACGGCACAAGCAGGGGTCCAGCGAAGGGTCAAGGCTACGGGGCGGGGGACCGCACGGCAGCGGGCACCGTGGGAGATCGACTATTCCCGCCAAATGCTGGCCAGTGCGGCGAATGTGTCCGACGACGGCGAAGAATTCTCGATCCGGCGCGGAATGGATCTCGAGAGTGCTCTGGCGAACGCAGTCGTAGCTTGGTGCCGAACGCATCTACGCTGCAAGGATGCGCGCACCGACTACGACAGCTGTTTCCAGGCGCTGCACGCGAAGGCACCCGAAGAACTGGTCCGTGCGGTGACCCACGCCAAGTCCGTCCTCTCTGGGCGCCGTCTAGATCTGCCGGGGATTTCGACGGCAGAGGCTGTCACAGGAGTGCGGAGCGCGGTGGAGGCATTGCTCGAAGCGGCGTCCCGCCCGCCCCGAAACCGGTGCCGGTTTCCGGCGCATCTCAGAGCATTTCGGACACCCCGCAAGCCTCGGGTGAAGCCCGGAAGCTGGATCGATACGGGCCGGTACTGTCCGGCCCTCGTCCTGGAGATCATGCCTGAACCTCCCCACACCATGAAACTGTCTTACGGAGACGAAACCGACAAGGACTTCCGTCCGCACGGCCATCCCTGGGCACCTATCCGACGGCCGAAACGGGTCAGTTCCCTCAAGGACGTGTTTTCTGCTGGCGACTGGTTCCGGCACCCGTATAGCGGATATGGCCGGGTGCTCGAAGTGCGGAACTCGACCATGGACGTTGAGTATCAGGGGAGAAGATCGACGGTCGTCCCCGATCCTGGACTGCGACGTTTCGAGAAGGTCGACGGCCCCGAGCCCGAGGACACCCGCCCGCCGGCCGAGCGCTTCCCCCCAGGAACATGGATCGATCAGGGCTACTTTGGCCGGGGAATTGTTCTCGGCATCGGCGGCGAAATGAGCAAGACGCTTACCGTGCTCTTCTCGGGCAGAGTCCTTCAAATCTCGGCGGCCGCCCCGGACAAGGGCCCTGTGATCTGGAAGCTGGACAAGAAGCCTCTCGACCTGAGCAGGTCATGGGGCCGACGATGGGCCTGGTGGCTGCAGCATCAGGAGATCATTGCACCTCGGGTCTGCTACTGCTGCGGATATCCGCACCTTGGCGATTCGGGCTTTGCCACATCCCCCAGGGTATGCATCATCTGCGGCTACCCGGATTTCGGGTACGGATTCGATGACGAGCCGGACGAAGTGTGCGTGTGTCTTGTCGGGAACCATTGGTGGCACCGGACCATGTGGGAGGACGATTACGAGTGGGATGACGATGCGGATGGCCCAGTGCGGATCGGACCGCCGGCCGGAGCCCCCAATGATGAAGATCTGGCAACGTCTGGTTACAGCCTCTCCGAGGCGCGCCAGAACTACGAGGCCAGGGGCACAATGTTCCGGCCCGACTCCTCCAGCCCCCTCCTGTCGGATGCGGCGACCCCCCTCCGTATTTCTCTGGTGCAGCTGTTGGAGACGGCAATGGCCGAGCCATCGCGGTGGACCGCCGACGATAGAACGAAGGCCGAACAGATCAGGGGTCGACTGCTGGCAGAACTCTCCGAGGCCAAGAATTGCGATTGACCGTGCACGGCCGCCGCACTCCACCGGCTGCCGGGAGACATCAGGGTGCTTCGCAGAGGCGAGGCACGGGCGTACCGGAGCCGGGCGATCGACCGGGCTAGAACTCTTCCGGGGGGTCGTCCCGCAGGCCGATGAGGCGGAGGGTGAAGTCCCAGGCGTCGATTGCGAAGAGCCACGCCCACATCGCCAGGAACGCGAGCACGACGACGAGAAGAAGGCAGAGGGGGTAGAACATCAGCGCGACGGAGAGAAACCCTTGCTCAGAGCCGACGGCGGTGCGGGACCACGCCAAAAGGCAGGCGGGGACGACGGCCAACCCGAACATCCATCTCCAGAAGACGATATCCCGCACGGTCCGAGCATAGCCCATGGCTGACCTGACCGCCTGGATAGCGAACTGGGCCGGGGACCGCTTCGCGGGCCCGGCGCGGAAGGCCGCGGCCTCGTCGAAGAAGATGCAGGCCGCCATCGCGGCCGGGTGTAAGGAGCTGGCCGGGCTGGCCTGGAACAACTCCGCGGCCGGCAAGCTGCGGGGACTCGAGGGCCGTCTCGGGAAGACGGCGGCAGACATGGACCATGCGCGCCGGCGCGCCGCCGACCTGCGCAACAGGATCAATGAGCTGGCAGCGCCGTCGCAGAAGCTGCAGTAGGGGTTCGACACCGCCCGGCGCAAGTCCAGCGCCCTCTCCCTCCGCCATCTGTGTGATGTAAGTGACTGATAATAAAATATTTATAGTAACAATATCCAGTTCTATCCCACGAACTGTCCGCCAATCCTGATTGGGTGGTTGCCCCACTCGAAATCGCCCGCATCGCTACGAAGGAGGCCTCAGAGGCCTCTGGCCGTGCGCTCAACGGCTTCTCGCACGATCGCTCCACGCTACGCTTGTTTGCGACGGCTATCTGGCAAGACACACCTGAGCGCTAGAATCGAGCCGTCGTGCAGCGAGACCTCGCCCAATCTCGTCCAAAACAACGGACGTCGAGATAAGGACCCTATGGCAATGCTCCGAACCATCCCATCGAAGACCACGCCCCACTTGCTGCTAGCGCTGGCGGGCTTCTGCCTCACGCTCGCCACCTTCTGCTCCCCTGACGCCGCGCGGACCAAGCCAAACGTCCTATTCATCGCCGTAGACGATCTCAACCATTGGGTCGGCCACCTCGGCGGTCATCCCAATTCGCTCACCCCAAACATCGACCGCCTTGCCGCGCGAGGCGCCTCGTTCACACGCGCCTACGCTTCCGCACCACTCTGCAATCCCTCGCGCGTCAGCTTGATGACCGGCATCACCCCAGCACGCTCCGGCGTCTACGGCAACATGGAGAAACTCCGCACCCATTTGCCCGACGCCGTCACCCTCTCTCAGTACTTTCGCGACCACGGCTACGTCGCCAAGGGAGGCGGCAAGATCTATCACAGCAGAGCCGCCTACGATGAGGCGTCCTGGGATCAATACTTCTCCGCAAGTTCCGCGAAGCGACCCGCAACGCCACGCCCCGAGAACGCCCCCGACGATATGTGGGTCAACTGGGGCCCCACGCCGCTCGACGACACGGACATGTTCGACGCGCAAATCGCCGATCAGGTCATCGCCGAACTCGGCAAGGCGCACGACAAACCCTTTTTCATCGCCTACGGTCTCACCAAACCCCACATGCCCTGGGTCGTTCCGGAAAAGTATTTCGACCTCCACCCCCTCGATTCCATCTCTCTGCCATCTGTGATCGATGACGATCTAGCCGACATACCAACCTTCGGTCGCAAACTCGCCGCTGAAGTCTACGATCCCTCCGGCGCCAGAAACTTCGCCCACCCCGGCGGCGATCACGCCTCCATCCTCAAGCACAACCAGTGGAAGCCCGCCGTGCAAGGCTACCTCGCCACCATCAGTTTCGCCGACGCACAGATCGGCCGCGTACTCGATGCGCTCGATCGCTCTCCCCACGCTCGCAACACCATCGTCGTCCTGTGGGGCGATCATGGCTGGCACCTCGGCCAAAAGGAACACTGGCGAAAGCACGCACTCTGGGAAGCCAGTACACGCACCACACTCGTCATCGCTCTCCCCGAAGACTCGCCAATCGCCGCACAACGCGGCGTCCAATGTGATCGCGTCGTCAGCCTCATCGATCTCTACCCCACTCTGCTCGAACTTGCTGGCTTGCCGCCGCGCCCCGGCCTCGATGGGCAATCCATCTCTCCGCTCTTGAGTGATCCATCTCTCGCTTGGACACGCCCAGCACTTACCACGTATGGCCAAAACAACCACTCGCTGAGATCCAGCCGCTACCGCTACATCCGCTACCACGATGGAACCGAAGAACTCTACGATCACCGTTCCGATCCCAACGAATGGAACAACCTCGCCCATCAGTCCGCAACTGCCCAACACCGCGCCGTGATCGACGCGCTGGCCGAACACCTGCCCTCAGAAAACAAACCGCAAGCAGTCTATGAATAGCTGTGTAGCGATCAAAGGAATCACTCGCCGTACTTCTGCTCGCCCCACTCCTCGCATGGACCGCGCTTGCAGCTAAGAGGTTCACTGGTGCGAGGCCACGCATCGGGCTCATAACCCAAAGGTCGAGGGCCGGAATCCCTCTTCGTCCGCCACATAGGCTGGGGCCGGAGATATCGATGTGCTGTTCGCGAGGGCTCAGCAATTGAAGTGCTGCGCAATCGATGACCTTATTGCCGAGATAACGTGCCTTGGGGCG
>JAJDZN010000076.1 GCA_022824585.1 Bryobacterales bacterium
TGTTCGTGCATCAATCGCGCGATCGGCGAGGCATGCAATTGGCCCAGCGCATGCTGCAGTTCCCGCATCCGGTAGCGCGCCCAGGCGATCTGACGGTTCGCCCTCGCCCATGATGCTCCAAGTCCGCAGCCCAGGCTCGGCTCGCTGTCGGCTTGCCAGTGCTCGAGCAGCCATTGCAAGCGGCGCTTGTCGCTGTCGCGGTAGGCAAGCGGCGCTTCCGCCATCAGCTCGTGGCGCCTGCGGCGCTCGTCGTCGTCAACGGCAAGATCAGGGTGAATCTGTCGAGCAAGCGCCAAGAACAGTCGGCGCGCCCCCTCTTCCGGAGGAGGCGAGCACTCCGCTTCTCCATGATCCTCGTCCCGGGCCTGCTCGGTCCCGGCCGCCTGGCTTTCCTGCGCTTCGCCCAATGCCCGCCAGCCTCGATTGATCCGGTCGCGGAGACGTTCCAGCTCGTCGTACCGGTCACCGACAGCCGGACGGAAACGGCGTTCGAACTGGCGCAACCTGTCCACATCCGAGGCGTATTCGCGCTCGAGACCCCGGACTGTCCTTTCAAGATCGAGCAGCATTCCCCGCAGCCGGAACAACGCGCCGTTCGTCGCTGGGTGGTACCTGACCAAGGCCGTGCTCATGCGGCACCCCCTGCATAGGCGGCAGCCACCCCTGCGCGGATCTCCGCGGGCACCAAGTGGTTCCAATCCTCGCCGCGAGCGATGGCTGACCGCACCATCGAGGACGAGGTCTCGGCATGCTCCGGGGCGATGTCGAAGGGCAGGATTCGCCCCGCGTGCTCAGGCGCGACCCGATAGGACCCGCCGCGCGAGCCGACCAACAGCGTGAACCGCTCGAGCTGGTCGCTGAACGCCTCGCGGTCGCCATAGTCCCATGTCGCATAGCGCTCGGCGGCGTCGCGCCCGGCGATCACGAACAGCTCGCACGCAGCGCCGATCTCCCGCCGCAGCGCGTCAACCATGTCCACGACCAAGCCAGCCTCGCACGCGCTGGCGGCCCAGCCCTTTCGGAGCCGAGCTAGCTCTGCGATCCATTCCAGGCGATGCTCCATGGTCGGCCTCGCGATTTGCTTGTGCGGCGCCGATCGAGGAATGATCTGCACGACCTGATCCAAGTCGAAACACCGCTGGGCCGCCTCGCCTAGAGCCAAGTGCGCCATCGTCGGAGGGTTGTACGTACCCGGCAGCAGGCCCACCCGGCCATGACGGAGCAACTGGCCTGCAACCGTCCGGATCACTACTCCAAGTACGGTGCGAGGGCTCGGTCCAATTCGGCGTCGTCCCAGCTGTCGACCGCGACCGGGCGGTGCAAGGACCACTCTTCCACGTGGTCTAGAGATTCGCCGGGCTGCAGCGTGCGCAGCGGACCTAGCGTCTCGATCTCCAAGAACCGCTCGTTGGTGAACGTCTCGTAGGAAGCTCCCATGTCCGGATACTCCTCGTCGGGAGACGCCGCGAACTTCTTGACGAACAACTCGCCGTTGAGCAAGTACGCCCCGCGCGTCTCCGGATTGAACAGCCCGATCTTCTCCGGATCGGCATTCTGGGGATCCTGTCGCAGAACGATGTACTTCTCCAGCCAGGTCCAGCGCGGATCGGCCATGTTGGTGAAGGCGAATACGACCAGCGGATTGGTCGGGGCCAAGACCTCGGGATGCGTGCCGCGCGGCGGCAGGGTCGTGATCCCCGCCCCTCCGGGGGCCATCATCGTCAACACCCAGGTCGCTATGCGAAGAGGCCATATCGTGCGATTGGCGAGGGTGTAGACCACCCTGACCGCGCTGCCTTCGTCGGACAGCTCGACTGCGATCGCCTTCTGGACTCCCGTATGCTCGACGGGCGCCTGGGCCGTGAGCCGGTTCCCCGAGATCTCGACCTGCACCGGATCGTTGTCGGCTCCGTAGCTATAGACTGGATCCTCCGGACCCACCCAGAGCCGGCTGCCGCCATACAGCCGCCAGTTGTCTCCGCCGGTCTTGCCTAGATCCTCTTCCAGCTCGACGAAGAAGTTCTGGCCGCCCTCGAAGCCGTACCGGATGATCCGGGGCCCGACGTCGGACGTGACGATCAGCTCGACTTCGCCGTTAGACAGCCGATAGCAGTTCGGCCAGCCCGCATAGGGGATCTTTTCGACAGTCACGGCGGCGATCACGGGTACCGCGCCCATCGCGAGCGCGGCGGCAAGAAGGCTCAAGCGGCGCAAAGGCACTCCCAAGAGGCTGGTGTGAGTGGGGGCAGCGCCTAGTAGGTCGCCCGCCCGCCACTGACATCGTAGCACTGGCCGGTCACGAACGAGCAGTCCGGGCTGGCCAGGAAATGTGCCACGGCGGCCACCTCTTCGACCGTTCCCGTGCGGGCGCGGGGGATCTTGGAGGTCATGTAGTTGACCTGCTCCTCGGTCAATTGGTCGAGAATGGGCGTGCGGATCACGGTCGGGCTGATCGCGTTAACACAGATGTTGTTGAGCGCTGTTTCCTTCGCCATCGACTTGCTGGCCGCGATCACGCCTGCCTTGGAGGCCGAGTAGGCCACCATGTTCGGATTCCCCTCCTTGCCGGCCAAGGAAGCGATATTGACGATCCGGCCGTAGTCGTGCTCGACCATCGTGGGCAGCACGGCCCGGCAGCAGTTGAAGACGCCGCTGAGGTTGATGTCGATGACGCTCTGCCAGTCGGCATCGGACTGCTGCCACGTGGGCAGGGCCTTGCCCGCGATGCCCGCGCAGCAAACCAGCGCGTGGATGCGGCCCTGGCGGGCCAGCACGGAATCGACCGCGGCTTGGACGGACGACGGATCCGTGACTTCGATTCCCTCGGAGAACGCCGCCAGCCCCTCCGCGCGAAGCTTCTCGGCCTGGTCCGCGGCGGCTTCGGCATTGAGGTCCGCGATCACGACCGCCGCGCCCGCCCGCGCGAGGCGGGCAGCAATGCCAGCGCCGATGCCGCGCGCCGCGCCGGTGACAACAGCGGTCTGCCCGCTGAGGTCGAAGAAACTATGCGCCATCAGGATCTACTGCTGCGGAAGCGTCATCGCCGGACGGCGGGGCGGCCTCCGAACCCGACTCGTCTCCGTCCGCCTCAGAGGCCGCCTCGGCTTCCGGAGCGCCATCTTCGCCAAGGGCCTCCGCGGGCTCGGCGCCCTCGGCGGAATCCTCGGATTCGATCGGCGGCGCGAACTCGAACTCGGCTGACGCCTGCACGGTGCGCGTCAGGGGTTCGTCTTCGCGCCCCTCGGCGCGGACCTCGACCTTGATGGTGGTTGACAGATCCTTGTAGAGATGGACCGGGATATCGTAGTCTCCCAAGGTCCGGATCGGAGTCGTGAGCTGGACGCGCTGGCGCTCGATGCCGAACCCTTGCTCGTTCAGCTTGGCGGCAATGTCGCGCGCCGAGACCGAGCCGTAGAGCTGGTTGTTCAGGCTGGCGCGCACGACCATCCGCACCACCACTCCCTCGAGCGCTTCCATCTGCTTGGTCGCGTCGCCGTGGAGCTGCACGGCCTCCTTGGCCGCCGCTGCGCGCATCTGCTCGAGCTGCTTCAGGCTGCCCTTGTCGGCAGGGATCGCCAGCTTCTGCGGGAACAGGTAGTTGCGGGCGTAGCCGTCCTTGACCTTGACCACATCGCCGCGTTCGCCCAGCTTGTAAATGTCCTTCTTGAGAATCACCTCATGCATCGGAGCCACTCCTCTCTCGGTCCCGCGAGCGATCCCTGTCGCGCTGCGGTTTCTCGATCACGCCGACGAACGGCAGCAGGGCCAGATTCCGGGCGCGCTTGATCGCCCGCCGCAGCTGGCGCTGGTGCTTCGCGCTCAGCCCCGTGTGGCGGCGCGGGTTGATCTTTCCGCGGTCCCCGACGAACTGTTTCAGCGTCTCGACATCCTTGTAGTCGATGTGGTCGATCCGATTGACGCTGAAGTAGTCCACCTTGCGCCGCCGGAAGAAGCGCTTGCCGCCGGAGCGGCCGCGGCCCTCCGGGCCGCCTCGGTCGCGGCGCGGGCCGCTGCCGCCCTCGCGCGGGGGCGCCGGTCGTGTCTCTTCGTTCTCAGCCATTTGTCGATTCCTCTCGATGCCCCGCATCACTCCTCGGCGGCCGGGGCGCCCGCCTCGGCAGCAGCTGCCTCAGCCGGCTCGGGCTCGCCGGGCGACGGCGGCGACGGCAGCTCTGGCTCGGGCTTGCCCGGCGCCCTCGCCTTGGCCTTCTCGGCTTCGGCGGCGCGCGCGGCAGCCTTGGCATCCAGCACCGGCTGCCGCTTTGCGCGGCGCGCCTGCGCCTTGGCCAACCGCTTGAGGTCTTCGTCGATGCGGATCACCATGTACTTGATGACGTGATCGGAGACGCGCAAGCGGCGCTCGAGCTCGCGGTTCAGCGAGCGGTCTCCGTTGGTCGAGTACTGGATGAAGATGTACTGGCCGCTCCAGAACCCGTGTACGCGGTAGGCAAGCGGCCGCTTGCCCCAGTCATCCACCTTGTCCACGCTGGCCCCGCCCGACGCCAGCACCCGCTTGACGCTCTCGAGGGACTCCTGCGCTTCCTGCTCCGGCAGGTCCGGCTTGAGGATGAACCCCAACTCGTAAACTCTCATGACTCTCTATTCCTGTGACTCGGCCAGACGGCGGTTGCTCCGCGCCATGGCCTTCTCCGTGCCCTCGGCAAGGGCGTGCCGCACGACCTCCGCCGCGCGTCCGACGATTTCCCCAACTTCCTCGATCTCGTCCCGGGTGAACGGGCGCAGGACGTACCGTGCTCCGTTGGAGACGGGGTGTCCCGGGTGAATCCCGATGCGCAGCCGCGGGAACTCCGACGTCCCCAGCGCGTCGATGATGGACTGCATACCATTATGACCCGCAGCCGACCCCTTCTGCTTGAGGCGCAACCGGCCCCAAGCCAGATCCAGCTCGTCGTAGACGACGAGTAGCCGTTGCGGGGCCAAGCGATAGCGCCGCAGCAGCCGCTTGACGGGCCCCCCGCTGCGGTTCACGAACGAGAGCGGCTTGGCCAGCAATGCCTGCCTGCCTCCGATCTCTCCGGTTCCCACCAGCGCGTCCTCTTCCGGTCGCGTGACGCGGATCCCCGCATCCTCCGAAAGGCGCTCGACCGTCAGGAAGCCCAAATTGTGCGGCGTCTGCCGATACTCCTCGCCAGGATTGCCCAGCCCGACGATCAGCCAATCGGCGTCCTCGGGCACCGCTCGCCTCCAGAACATGGCTTCCGCCGCAACTCAAAGGGACCAACCCCCGGCCGCAAGGCACTCGGCTACTCCGCCTGCTCCTCGGTCTCGGCCTCTTCTTCCTCGGCCTCTTCCTCGTCGGTCAATTCGGTCGTGGCGCGCGAGGCCATGACGTGCACGAGCACTTTCTGCTCGAAATCCGCCAAGGTCCACTTGTCGCTGGCCGGCAGATCCTTGGCCCGGATCGCCTGGCCGACATGCAGATCCGTGATGTCCACCTCAAGGCTCTCCGGAATGTCCAGCGGCAAGCACTCGATGCGGACCTCCCGACTCACCATCTCCTCGAAGCCGCCCTCGGTCTTGACACCGAAGGCGGTGCCGACGGCCTTGATCGGGACAGACACGGTTACTGGCTTGCTGACGTCCACGCGCAGCAGGTCGACGTGCAGCAGCGAGTGCTTCACGGGATCGATCTGGTAGTCGACGGCCATTGCATGTTCCTGCAAGCCGTCGCACTTGATATTGAAGACACGGTTGTGGCCAGACGGTTCCTTCAGCACGGAGGTCATCGCCTTGGTGTTGACCGAGATCGCTCGGGGGGCCTTGCCCAGCCCGTAAACCGTCGCGGGCACGTTACCGGTCAAGCGCAGCCGCCGCGCCGCGTTCTTGCCGCGCTCCTCGCGCACCGCCACTTCCATTTCAATCTGCTGCTGCATTGCGTCTGCTCCCTAGCCGCCTTGGCAGCGGCCGCATTCTGGGCGGGCCTCGCGAGAGCCCGCGGTCATCCCCTAGCCGAACAACATGCTGATCGAAGACTCGCTATGGATCGAGTTGATGCCCGCCGCAAGCAGGGGCGCTACGCTCAACTGCCGGATTCTGCCGCTCGCCTTGGCTTCCTCGGACAGGGGAATCGAGTTGGTGACCGCCAGTTCCTTAAGCTTCGACTCCTTAATTCTATCCACTGCGGGTCCGGAAAGCACGGCATGGGTCGTGACGGCGTACACTTGGGCCGCACCCTCGTCAAGCAAGGCATTGACGCCGTTGACCAGCGTGCCGGCCGTGTCGACAAGGTCATCGACGATCACGCAGGTGCGATCGCGCACATCCCCGATCACATGCATGACCTCGGAGACGCCCGGATTGTCCCTGCGCTTGTCGATGATGGCCAAGGGCGCGGTCAAGCGCTTGGCCAGCGCCCGCGCTCGCTCCACGCCGCCGGCGTCCGGCGACACGACCGCGAGCCTCGGCAGGTGCAGCTGCTGCAAATATTCAACGATCACCGGCCGCCCGTAGAGATGATCGACCGGCACGTCGAAGAAGCCTTGGATCTGGGCTGCGTGCAGATCTAGGGTCAACAGGCGGTCCGCTCCGGCGGCGACAAGCAGGTTGGCCACCACCTTGGCCGATATCGGCACCCGCGGGCGGTCCTTGCGGTCCTGGCGCGAGTAGCCGTAGTAAGGCAGCACGGCCGTGATCCGCTTGGCGGAAGCTCGCCGCAAGGCGTCCAGCAAGAGCAGCAACTCCATCAAGTGCTCGTCGACCGGGGTGCAGGTGGGCTGAACGACGAAGACATCCATGCCCCGGACGTTTTCTTCGATCTGGACATGGATCTCGCCATCGGTGAAGCGCGACAGCGCCAGCTGTCCCGGACGGATGCCCAGGCACGCGCAGATGTCCCCGGCCAACTCCTTGTTGGCGGATCCGGCGAAGACCTTCAACCTCGATTCCGCAGGCACTGTGCGAATTCCCAACCGATGCGTGTTCTCGAGCCGCGCGCTACCCGCCGTCTAGCCCCTCGCGGAGTCGAAGCCGGATGCCTCTGGCCCGCGGCTCGCAGCCCGGCCCACATACTCCGCCGACCACGCCGCAAACCCCTCGGCCCGCAGCGTCTGCGCTACTAGTCTCGCAGACTGATAGGACTCAAAGACCCCGTAAACTGCGGATCCGCTGCCTGACATCAGAGCTGGCTGCGCCCCCAATGCCTGCAGCCGCTCCTTGAGAGCGGCAATCAGCGGGTACCGCCGGAATACTACCGACTCGAAGTCGTTCACCATGCCCTCCCTGCTGCCTGGCAGCGAGCCGATAAAGGGCGTGCTGGAACTCAAGCCGAACCTTTCGATTTTACTCTCATCCTCGTCTGGTGTCAATGCAGCGCGGTGCTCCCGCAGGGCTCGATATGCCCACGCCGTGGAGACCTCCGCCGCGGGCTGTGCGATCGCTAGAGCGGCCGGTGGCAAGTCAGCCAGAAGCTTCAGCTCGGTGCCGCGACCAGTGCCGATGGCGGAGCCTCCGAGCAAGAGAAAAGGCACGTCGCTGCCGAGCTCGGCCGCGACCTCGAAGAGGGCCTGGTCGGCCGGTCGCGTGGGCAGCATGGAGGCGACCGCGCGAATCACGGCCGCCGCATCGCTAGAGCCGCCTCCCAAGCCAGCGCCCGATGGTATGGCCTTGTCAAGGGTGATCTCGATCTGCGCTGCCAGGCCGGTGAGCCTGAGCATCAGGTCGGCGGCGCGCCAGGCCAGATTGTCCTCGCCCTGCAGATCCTCCCGGCTGCAAGTCAGCTGGACCGCCGGCCGGCTGGCTGGCGTCATGCGGACGCTGAGCGAATCGCTCAAGCTCACAGTCTGGAACAGTGTCCTGATGTTGTGGAATCCGTCGGGGCGCTTGTCGAGCACGCGCAAGAACAGATTGACCTTGGCGTAGGCCTGCAGCTGCCGTGCTTGCGGCCCGAGGCCTGTGGGATCCACGATGCGGCCGGAGCGCCCTTCCTAGCTGTCGTAGTGCAGCAGGGACGAGACCTCGTACCCCCGGAGCTTGTCACGCCCGTTGAGGAAGTCCAGCTCGATGACGAACGACAGGCCGGCCACCGCCCCGCCGAGCTTCTCCACGAGCTGGACGGCGGCCCCGGCTGTGCCGCCGGTGGCAAGCAGGTCGTCCACGATCAGCACGCGCTGCCCGTGCTGTATGGCATCGGAGTGGATTTCGAGCGTGTTGGTACCGTACTCCAGCGTGTAGCTCACCTTGGAGGTGGCGGCCGGCAGCTTGCCCGGCTTGCGCATCAGGGCGAATCCAGTCCCGAGACGTTGGGCAACCTGCGGCCCGAAAAGGAATCCGCGCGACTCTATTCCGGCGACCAGATCGACTGCGAGACCGTCTGCGGCCTCGCAGAGCTCGTCAGCTACCATCGCCAAGCCCCTGGGGTCTTTCAACGCCGTGGTGATGTCGTAGAAGAGGATGCCCGGCTTGGGAAAGTCCGGCACCTCGCGGATGAGTGAACGCAGTTCGTCCATGTCCAATCCCATGGTAGCGCGCACGCGCCTCACCTGCCCCTAACGACCGCAGGGCGCCGCATGGCCCCTAGCTGTCAGAATCCTCGCTCTCGGCGTCCGGCTCGGCAGAGCTGTCTTCGGCGTCCGGCGGCGCCAAGATGCCCTCCACGGCGCGCTCGATGTCCTGCCCGGCCGATTGCTCGACCCGGTATGTGGACGGCTCGCCGGCCCGCGCCGCGTAGACCAGGGTCTGGCCGGTATTCGAGACCAAGACGGTCTCCGCCGCGCCATCCTCGCCGGCCGGCGTTACCGAGGCTGTGATTGCCGGCGAGTTCAGCCCGAAGGCCTGCTGCCGATCCGCGTCGTCGGACGGAAACTCGGTGGCCGTCAGGTTTCGCAGGCGGTCCAGCAGGGTTTGCGCCTGTTCGCCATCCACTTCGCGGTTGCCGTCCGACTCCAGCAACCAGCCATCTTCGCCCTTCACGAGGGCTACGTCCTTGTCCCCGGCCCGCACCTCGACCCGTTCCGGGTCGGCGAAGCCGAAGTCGAACAACTTCTTGTTGCGGAAGTCCTCCATCGGCTTGTCGAAGCTCTCGGCCAGCGTCGCGCTAACGCCGAACACGCCGCTTTGAGCGCTGCTCGCGGCATAGTACGTGTCCCCGTCCTTGGCCACCTTGAGCTCGTGCTCGCCGCTGTCGTCCGCGACGGACACCGTGGCGAGCGGCGCGCGGAACGAATAGTCGGCGCTCTCGGCGGAGTCGCTCAAGACCCCGGTCATCTCGGCTGTCCTCACCGCTCGCACGAGATCGCTAACCGTGAAGTCGTCGGCCCTCAGCCGGTAGGGCAAGACTATCGACCAGTTCCCATCGGAGCGTTCAAACTGCAACGTGCGGCCGCCCGCGGCAACCGTGACGCTGGAAATCGAGGCGTCGTCCAGGTCCAGCAGGCGCTTGTCGCGCAGGTCGAATCGCGACTTCTCGAAGGTTGTCTTGTTGTAGCTGTACAAGGTGAACAGGCGCGGGTCGCCTTCCAGCCGGGCGAACACGCCTGAGCCGGTCGGGGTGTCTCGCCCGAACTGCACCGCGCCGCCGCCCTCGGCGAGCTTGAAGCCTACGGCCAGTTCGGGCTCGGCAAGCTCGTACGGCCCCCAGTCCACCACGTTCTCCGAGACCACTCTCTCGGCGTTCAGGGTCGCCAAGCTGGAGACGAGCTGGCCTACCGCGGACTGGTCGGCGGGAATCTCTAGGCCGCCGGCGAATTCCCACTCATCGTCCGCCCCGCGCACCATCGTGATGGCATCGAGGCCCTTTCGCAGCAAGCTGACTTCGCGGATATCGGCCTCTTCCAGATCGACGACCTTCGGCTGGGCATCCTCGTCCGCGGGCGGATTCTCCCGCGTGTACCAGACCGCTGCGCCCAGCAGGGCCAGCAATACGGCGGCTACGAGAAGGGGATTCGCTTTCATGGCTACGATGCGCGTGGCGCAAGTGACGCTGCGACTGTTCGAGGTTCTCCGCTAACGGCGGCCCCACCATGTCCAGACGCCGGTGACGACGATGATGAGAGGCAGCAGCAGCAAGCTCGCATAGAAGATGCGGCTCATCTCCGCGGCGGTCATCTCGATCACGGTCGATTCCGGGTCCTTCGGGCGGACCGAGATCAGATCCTCGTCCGAGCTCAGCCAGTTCAGCATGTTGAGCAGCAGATCGTCGTTGCCGCCCAGCGCGAGGCCGTAGTTGCTGGCAAAGCCGGCCGAGCCGACCGCTACGACGCGGCCCTCCGGCTCGGCTTCTTGCTCGGACGGCTCGATGGTGTCGTCGGCTGCCTCGGACGGCTCGGATTCCTCCTCGTCCGCCTCGGGCACGTCGTATGTCGCCGCCACGGCCAGAGCGATCGGACCATCGGTCTGGCTCGACTCCGGCCCCAGCGTGAAGCCGGCCGCCTCTGCCATCAGCGTCGACGTCGCGAAGCTCGTCTCAGAACTCTCGAACAACACATCAACCGTCCAGCCCTCAGGCACGTCCGAAGCCTCCCCGAGGCTGCGAGCGCGCGGGAAAAGAGTCGCCACGTTTTCCAAGGGCTCGACGATCGGATGGAACTGGTACTCGCTGACCAGCGGAGTGAAGGGGCCGCCACCGAAGAGCTGGCCGATCGCAGACTGGTCGATGACCACGTCGTTCTTGGCCTCGATCCCCCAGCTCGCGAGCAGATCCACCAAGTTCGGGTTGCGCTCCTCGCGGCGGCCGCGCTCGTCGGGCAGCACCGGCCCAAGCAGCAGCAGCGCCCGGCCGCCACCCTCCACGAAGTCGCGAATCGCCGCGACTTCCGGATCGAAATAGGCTGTGCTGGGTCCCGCCACGACCAAGATGGTGCAGTCTTCGGGTACCGCGCCTTCGGTGAGGCTGACCTGCTGGTGATCGTAATTGGCGTCCTCGATGCGCGACACGGCGTTGGCGAATCCGTTGCGATCCATGTCGTCGCCGGAGGACTCGCCGTGACCGGTGACAACGCAGGCGGTCTTCTCTTGGCCCTTGATGGCCGTGATGATGGCGTTGGTGATGTCCTGCTCGCTCAGCGACGAGGCCTCGTGGCGCACGCCGTCAATGTTCAATATCAACGTGCCGTATGTGCGGACGTTCATGGCCTCGGTCTTGATCGGATCCTCGTCGGGATCGACGTACTCGACCGAGACACGGTTCGAAGCGTTCTCGTAGCGACGCAGCATGTCCTGGGCCGCTACGAACTGCGACGTGCGGTCGAAGTAGGAAATGACCACGTCCCGCTCGAGGCCGTCGAGGATCTTGTGCGTCTGGTCTGAGAGGCTGTAGAGCTTGCGCTCGGTCGCGTCGTAAGTCTCGTTGTACTGGACGCCGAGCCAGTTTGCCATGGCCAAGATAGCCACGAACACCAGGGTGTAGACAGCGGCATAGCCGCCCGATCTGAACTGTCTGGAACGCAACCAGTCCATTGCCGAGCACTCCTTATGCCTTCCAGCGCAGCGCTTCGAGAGAGCGCTTGCTGAGGAAGAGTCCGAGGGAAATCGCGCTGAGGTAGTAGAGCAGGTCCTTGAGTTCGATGACGCCCTTCGAGAACTGTTCGAAGTGCGGCGAGATGGCGAGGTACTCGCAGATCCGGCTGAACGTGGAGGTCTCGTACGAACTGATCCAGTTCAGCACCCAGAGCAACAACAGAACGCCGAACGTCAGCGCGCCGGCCACGATCTGGTTGCGCGTCAGCGTCGAGAGGAAGGTGCCGATCGCGATCATCGAGCCGCCCATCAGCAGCAGTCCGAGCAGAGAGACCAGCAGCGGCTTCCAGTCCGGCGTCGTGTACAGGAACAGAACCGAGATGTTCAGCACCGCCACCAGCAGGAGGCAGCCGTACAGCAACAACGCGCCGAGCCACTTGCCGCAGATGATGTGGTAGTCCTGCAGCGGTGAGGTCAGCAGCAGCTCGATCGTGCCGCTGCGCTGTTCCTCTGCGAACAGGCGCATCGTGATCATCGGCACCAAGAAAAGGAGCACGATGCTCATGTTCCCCAGTGACGGCTCGATGACGAACTGGTTGACGTTCAGCGGCGGAGCGCCGGCGCCGCCCTGGGCCTGCACGCTGGCGCTGTAGTCCATGAAGAACGCCAGGCCCGAGGTGAAGAAGTAGCCGAACACCACGGCGAACATGGCGAGCACGATGTACGCGATCGGCGACGTGAAGTACACCTTGAACTCGCGCATCGCGATAGTCCAGATGTTTCTCATTCGTCCTCGCCCTCCCCGCTCGCAGAGCCCTCGTCGGCGGACGGATCCGATTCAGCCGCCGCGGGCTCGGACAGCTCTTCCTCTGCCTGCACTGCGGCCGACTCGTCGCTGGTCAGCTTGAGGAAGATGTCCTCCAAGCTCAGCCCGAGCGATCGCATCCCGTACAGGCCCCAGCCGGACGTGACCACCGCTTCCGCCAGCCGCCGCGTGAGGTTCTCGTCCTTGTCGGCCTCGACGCGCCACACCGTGCGGCCGTTGCGGGCCTCGTGCTCAACTACCTTGCGGACAGCCAAGTCGAGTTCGAGCCGTTCCCGGACCTGTGCGGATGGGCCCTCAATATCCAGCAACAGCGAATTGGCGCCCTGTAGCTGCGCGGTGAGGTTCTCTGGAGTATCGCTGGCCTCGATCCGCCCTTCGTTGATGATGATCACTCGCCCGCAGGTGCCAGCGACTTCCGGCAGGATGTGCGTGCTGAGCAGGATCGTGTGCTCTCCCGCAAGCGATCGAATCAGGCCGCGCACCTCGATGATCTGCTTGGGGTCCAGGCCCGATGTCGGCTCGTCGAGCACCAAGACTTCCGGACCGTGGATCAGCGCCTGCGCCAGACCGACGCGCTGCCGATAGCCCTTGGACAGCTTGCCCACCAGCAGGTCGCGGACAGCGCCCGTGGCGGTTCGCTCCAAGACCGCGTCGACGCGCCGGGGGATCTCCTTCTTGGGGATGCGCTTGATGGCTGCCACGAAGCGCAGGTAGTCGCCGACCTCCATCTCGGGATACAGCGGCGGAGACTCGGGCAGGTACCCGATGCGCCGCTTCACTTCGATCGGGCTCTTGCCTACATCGAAGCCCGCGACGCTCGCCGTTCCGAGCGTCGGCGGGAGAAAGCCCGTCAGGATGCGCATAGTCGTGGTCTTTCCGGCCCCGTTCGGGCCCAGGAAGCCGACGATCTCGCCGCGCTCGACTTCAAAGCTGATGTTCGAGACTGCGGTCTTGGGTCCGTAGCGCTTGGTGACGCCTTCAACCTGAATCATGGCCAAAAACTCAAGAAAGGAGCGTTAAGGGGATCACAAACGGCCGAGCCGCGGGGAGAGTCCTAGCCCGCTGCCAATCAACCGACTCTGCCTCTATTTTGAAGGGATCGGAGCCGTGTGTCAATCCGGACTTGCGGCGGGCCTGATGCCGCCTTCGGCCGACTACGGCCGAAACCGGACAGGGGCCGCGTCGCCGCACGACAGAACTTCGCGGATGGCAGTTGTCTATTCCGGGCCTCATCGTCGCTATAATGTGCCGGGCGGTTGCAGGCCAACCTTGACTGCAACTTCCCCGAAGGAGACATCTCATGCGCCGTGCCGTTTGCTTCCGTGCCGCCGCCCTGACCCTTTGCCTGGGGCTGGCCGCTATCGCCTATCACGCAACCACCGAAGATCTGATGGTGTCCGCCGCCAAGTCGTGGCTCGCCTCGCTAAATAGCAACCAGATCACGTCAGCCAAGTACAAGCTGGACAACCCCGACTACGAGCGCTGGCACTACGTGCCGGACAACAGCTTCGCCAGTACGCGCGGCTACCGACGCAACGGCCTGACTTACAACGAGATGAGCCCAGAGCAGCGGTCGCTGGC
Organism: Bryobacterales bacterium; assembly: GCA_022824585.1. Classification (GTDB taxonomy): domain Bacteria; phylum Acidobacteriota; class Terriglobia; order Bryobacterales; family UBA6623; genus VXMF01. The sequence continues at coordinate 13,820 of JAJDZN010000076.1, forward strand.
AGACGCGCTGCTGGCAGCGTCGCTGTCTCGGGCGGGGTTCGTGTCCGTCAAGACGATCATGAGCTTGGAAGAAGTCCTGCGGATCAAGGAAGACGACAACACGGGTCGCCGCGATGTGAACGTCTACCACGTCAGCGTCTTCGGCGAGCCGTCAATGGATGGCGACTGGGCCTGGCGCTTCGAAGGCCACCATGTTTCTCTGCACTTTCTCATGCGCGCCGGCAAGCTGGTCTCGACCGCACCGGAGTTCCTCGGCGCGAACCCGCACATGGTCATGGATGGTCCGCGCAAGGGAGTCCGCCCGTTGGGCGCACGCGAAGACACCGCCCGCAAGCTCATGATGTCGTTGGGCGACGCACTCAAGAAGAAGGCCCTGGTGGCGGAAAAGGCCTACCGGGACATCCTGACGACCGCCGACACCCGCGCCGAGCTGGAGAACGAACCACAGGGACTGCCAGCGTCCGAGCTCAGCCAAGAGCAGTACGAAATGTTGCTGGCCACAGCCGATCAGTACGCAGTCGCGGTGCCCCCCGAGCAGGCCGAAGCGCGGATGAAGAGAGTGCGGGAAACGCCAAAGGACCAGCTGTTCTTCGCGTGGGCCGGCGCGATCGAGCCCGGAGGCGGGGACTATTACCGCATCCAGTCCCCGGAATTCCTGATCGAGTACGACAACGTGCAGAACGGCAACAACCACAGCCACACGGTCTGGCGGGAGTTCAAGGGGGACTTCGGACGGGATCTGCTGGCGGCGCACTACCGACTCGACGATCACGGGATGGGCCTAGATCCGAGCGTGGCCGCGGACTAGCGAGGCCCATGCGAGACATCCCGGTTTCGAGCCGAATCTTGTCCATTTGAGGCCCAGCTTCGACAATCGAGTGGTTTCACGGCAAGGTCCTCGGCGCTGGAGCGTGCCAGGGCACAGCAGCCCAAACGGTGCCTCACCCTCGCGAAATCGCCCCCCGTATGTAAGTCCGCACCGAATATCGTCGGCAGCGGAATGAGGGGCGGGAACTTCGAGCAGAACTTGAGCGACATGCAGGCAGCCCCGACCGCCGACCTAGCGAAGGATCACCGCGACATCATCGTCGGGTGAAGACGGCACACTATGCAGGACGGGAGCGGGACCTGTACGATGAGGCCGTCCGCCTTCGGCGATCCGTTCGAACGGCCTTGAGACTCCAGTCCTGGCTCCGGTGAGACTTACAGGCATCGTCGCCCGCGCCGTGCTGTTCGCGGGATGGCTCTCAGTTCCCGGACTGCTGCTGCCCGATGACTGGCCCGAGTGGCGAGGAGCGGGACGGCGCGGCGTGTGGAACGAAACCGGCATCGTGGACCGGTTTTCCGGCCAGACGCTCACCCTGACGTGGACAGCCCCAGTGGGTTCCGGCTATGCAGGGCCTGCGGTGTCCGCCGGGCGCGTCTTCGTTACGGACTTCCGTCAAGGCAGCGGCTTGGACGGCCGCGAGGCCTTGGTCGCGCTCGACCAATTGACCGGGATGCCGCTTTGGTCACGCCGCTGGCTCGTCGACTACGCAGGCATCGAATACGCCGCGGGGCCGCGAGCGACGCCCACTGTCGACGGCGACCGCGTATACGCATTGGGGGCGACCGGCCGCCTGGTCTGCGCGCGGGTGCTCGACGGTTCCGTGCTTTGGGAACGGAGCTTTCCGCAGGATTTCGGCACCGAGCTGCCGCCGTGGGGCATGGCGTCGGCGCCGCTCGTGCACGGGGACCTGCTGATCGCCGTCGCGTACGGCCGGCCCGACGCCAAGGTCGTCGCGCTCGACAAGTATTCGGGCGAGGAGGTCTGGCGGGCGCTTTCGTCCGAGCGTTCCGGCCCGGGCTACTCGCAACCGATCCTCTTGTATCACGAGGGCCGGCCGCTACTGGTCGTCTGGCACGCGGGAGGCCTGGCCGCGATCGACCCTGCGACAGGCGCGGTGATCTGGGAGAAGCTGTTCCGCACGCGCATGGAGACACCGATTGCGACTCCCGCTTGGCGCAGCCCGCATCTGCTCGTTTCCGCGTTCTTCAACGGTTCCCGCCTCTTCCGCCTGGGAGTGGCGGACGCCGAGCTGCTATGGCAGGGTGGCAGCGACAGTGGCGTCGAAACGGACGGCCTGCACGCCTTGATGAACTCCCCGGTGATCGAAGGCGACTACATCTACGGGATCTGCAGCTACGGGCAGCTCCGATGCCTGCGCCTCTCCACCGGCGAGCGTGTCTGGGAAACCCAAGCCGTGACGCGCGAGAAGGCTCGCAACGCATCGGCGTTCATGGTCCGCAACGGCGACCGGTATTTCATCAACAACGACCGCGGCGAGCTGATCATCGCTCGCATGTCTCCGTCCGGCTACTCCGAGATCAGCAGGGCGGTCCTGATCCGTCCGACATCGACGCCAGCTGCCCGCCGGGAGCTCGGGGCTGTGAACTGGTCCCATCCGGCCTACGCTGGCAGGAGCGTCTTTGCGCGCAACGACAAAGAGATCGTGTGCGCGTCGCTGGCCGCCGAGTGAGTGCGCCTGACGGGTCTCGGTCGCGCAAGAGGCACGCGAACGCCAATGGAACGCACCAGCCGGAGAGGTGCGAGGCCGTCGCGGGAATGAGTTCCGACCAGCAGATCATCGAATTCCGACGAGGGCCGGAGCGAACGCTGCCGAGCATGCGGAGATAGAATGGGGCGGCGACCGGGAAACGGACATGACACGTCGACAAGCTCTTCTGGCAAGTGCGGGTGGAGTTGCGGTAATCGCTGCGGCCCAGAGACTCGCGCGCCGACCGTCCGAACGGGGTGCAACGCTACGCCTCAACGCCCGCTCTCGGGTTGAGCGCGAGCGCGTGGTCGAGTCACTGGAGAAGCCGGTTCTCTGGAAGGCGTCCGAAACGGCGATTGTCATCTGCGACATGTGGGACGACCACTACTGCGTCAGCTCGGTATCTCGGCTCGAAGCCATGATCCCGGAAATGAATCGCGTCCTCCGAAGTGCCCGCGAACTCGGCGTGACTATCGTCCATGCGCCCAGCGGAACGATGGACTTCTACGCCGGAACTCCCCAGCGCGAGCGCGTGCAGGCTGCGCCGCACGCGGAACCACCGGTTCCGATCGCCAAGTGGTGCCACCTCGACCCGGCGTCGGAAGGCGCTCTGCCAATCCAAGACGCAGAGCCCTGCGACGACGAGTTCCCCCGCGATCCCAAGCGCGTTTTTCACCGTCAGCACCCTGACCTCGCCGTGGCGGACGAGGACGGCATCAGCGACGACGGGCAGGAGATCTTCAACTACTTCGCCCAGAGCGGGATTGCGAACGTGGTGCTGATGGGCGTCCACACGAATCTCTGCGTCCTAGGCCGCCCCTTCGGCATTCGGCAGCAGGTCCGGCTTGGCAAGAACGTCGTGCTGGCGCGGGACCTCACGGACTCGATGTACGACCCGCGGGATCCGCCGTACGTGAGCCACGAGCGCGGCACTGAGCTTGTTATAGAGCACATCGAACGGTACTGGTGCCCCTCGATCATCGGCAACGATCTGACAGTTGCGGCCGATCTCACATAGGCTGGCCGACCACAGCGGTTTCCGCAGACTGAACCCGACAACATGGAGGGTGGAGCCATTTGATGGATAGCGCCATGCCCTATTAATCAAATAGATTTGTATCATGATCGATAGGATGTGCTTCTTTCGCTCGTGACGTGGAACTGGCAACGACCGGACTGGCCTAACTTTTCCTGGGACCGGGATCGCTTCAAGAAAGCGGAGGAGGTGTTCCTCGTCGGCAGCGGCGTGCTGCAGGGCACGCTCACGCACTTGGACGAGACTGACCGTGAACTGCTCACGATCGAGGCGATCAGCTCCGAAGCCCTAGCCACGTCCGAGATCGAGGGAGAGATCTTGGATCGGGCAAGCGTTCGGTCCTCGATCCGCAAACAGCTCGGCTTGGCAACCGACGAGCGGCGGGCGACGCTTGCGGAGCAGGGTATCGCCAAGATGATGGTGGATCTCTATCGCTCGTTCGCAGAACCGCTTTCGCACGAGATGCTCTTCCGCTGGCACGGCGTCCTGCTGGGCGGCACGCGGAGTCTGAGGGATGTCGGTCGCTATCGAACGAGCGATGAAGCCATGCAAATCGTTTCGGGCCCGATTCATCTGCCGAAGGTGCACTTTGAGGCGCCGTCTTCTGCAGCGGTACCCGAGCAGATGGAGCGGTTCATCGCTTGGTTCAACCGCGCTGCTCCCGACGGCGCCGATTCGCTCACCGGATTGACGCGGGCTGCGGTCGCGCACCTGTACTTCGAGTCCATTCATCCTTTCGAAGACGGCAACGGCCGGATCGGCCGGGCGATCTGCGAGAAAGCTCTATCGCAATGGGTAGGACAACCGACACTGACAGCCTTGGCCGCTACGATGCTGCTGCGGCGCAAGGATTACTACGCAGCCTTGCAGGCGGCCACCAGGGAAAACGCAATAACTTCTTGGATCGCGTGGTTTGCCGGCATCGCGATCGAAGCCCAGCGTCTCACCCTGGCCCGTATCGAATTCGCAGTCGACAAGACAAAGCTGCTTGACCGCCTCCGGGACGGGCTCAATGCCCGACAGGAGAAAGCGCTGTCACGGATTTTGCGGGAAGGACCGGAAGGGTTCGCCGGCGGACTGAGCGCCGGAAACTACATGACCATCACGGGCGCCCCGCCGGCAACGGCGACGAGAGACCTTGGCGACATGGTCGCCAAAGGTGCGCTACAGCGAACCGGCGAGCGTCGTCACGCGCGCTATCACCCCACGATTCCATTGAGGCCAGTGCGCCCCGTAACAGTTGATGAGGACGGTGGGCTGAAAGAGGCCTAGTTCATGCGCGACATGGGGGCGGCACGCGCGAGTCGGCATACTCGCCCCGCGAGGTCGATTGTGCGCCCCTACCGCAGTTCGACGCGGTTGACCCCCTCCACCCGGTCGAACCCCCGGTCGAATGTCGCGAGCCAGCTCACGTCGCGATTCAGCATCATCCCCGCATGGACGGCGTCGCGGGCGGACAGTCCCTGCGTGGACAGCAGAATCCGCTTCGCTAGGTCCGTATCCGCCAGTGTCACGCTGAAGACCGTGGGCGCGAGCCCGACGAACAGGTCGTACACCCGGTCGGCTAGGTCGGCCGTGCCCAGCGCCGTGTACCGATACAGGATCTCCTGCAGAACTTCCGCGCTGGTGCACAACTCGTACCCCGCGTCACCCGCGGTCTCTAGGAAGCGCGTGGCCGGACCTCAGTTCGGGTGGTCCGCCCCAGCGACGTACATCGGAATGTCCGATTCAACAAAGACCTTCACGAGCGGCCGGCCTCGATCTCGCCGATCATCACGGCGATGTCCGACGTGGGACCGTTCAGCCTGCGCAGCTCCGCCAACGGATTCTCGGGGACCGGACCCACCACCCGCTCAAGCCGCTCCTCGATCGCTTGGCGCACCCATGCGCCCCGGGGAACCCGGTCTCGTTCGGCAGCCCTGCGGAGCTGGATCTCCATCGCTTCGGGAATCATCAGCTGTATTCGTTTCGATGCCATCGTCCTTCTCCTGAATCGGTCAATCCGGCCACCCGCGGTTCGTGAGCGGCCCGCTGGCGCTGCTCGTGCCTGGCGAAGCATCGCGGGCGGTGCAGTTGCACATGTGTATATACATCACACACAACTCTCTAGCAGACCCTCTTCGCCCACACCAAAGAGCGCGCTTCCGTCCTCGTCCATCTGCAGGTGTTGGCCGCTCCCGACCTCGTCGGCCACGAGGGAGGAACGCTTCACGGTTCGGGCTAGTCCGCAACAGCTATCCGACACCCTGCCACGAGTGCTTGGACAGGTCAAGCCAAGGGTGCAAAGCCAACAGAAAGATCGCGAGTGCGAGCCGCGGCCTCATGCGCCCAGGCCCGGCCACATTCGGATGTGAGGTACCCATCAAAACATGTTCGTTGAGAAGTGACCCCCGTGAAGCGATTGCACGCTTATTCGTAATTTGCGCGAATCTCTTGCGCTTTGCCGCCCAATCGAGATATAGTAATCTTAGAGCAAACGCGAATCGACATCAGCAGGATGTGCCGATGGCTGGTCATTGGCGCAGGCCCACTTTGGCATGCCTGAATCTTGACTGGAAGAACCTGATCGAGGTTCCTGTTGCTTGCTGGTGGCGTTAGCGTCACTCTAGGCTGACGTGAGAAGTTCGAGCATGAAGTCGCCTGCAAGATCGTTCGAATCTCGCTCGAGGCAGAAGGATTCGTCTCGTGGCACGAACAGTATTTGAATTGTGCGCTGGAGCTGGCGGCCAAGCTCTCGGTTTCGAGCAGGCTGGATTCCAACACGCCACGCTCATAGACTATGACCCACATGCTTGTGCAACATTGCGGCTTAACCGCCCCTACTGGAACGTCCTCGAGGCCGACATCACGCGGTTAGGCGCTCACTACTGGAAAGGCGTTGATGTCGTCGCAGCAGGATTGCCGTGCCCGCCCTTTTCTGTAGCGGGTCAACAACTCGGAAACAGTGACGAACGCAATCTTTTCCCAGCTTTCTTGCGAATTGTCAGTGAAATTGATCCACGGGCGATTGTGGTCGAAAACGTGCGAGGGTTGTTAAGCCGTAAGTTCGACTCCTATCGTCAAGCCGTCGAGAATGAATTTGGAGCCCTCGGGTTCACGTTGCAGTGGCAGCTGCTTAACGCCTTGGATCAGGGTGTTCCGCAGTACCGGGCACGCTCATTTCTCGTGGGACTCCGCGACAAGCGCGAGTTTCAGTGGCCTTCCAAGAACGGGCACTCTGAAACAGTGGGAGAAGCGCTGGGATCGATGATGGCGGTAAACGGGTGGCGAGGAGCTGGAGAATGGGCAAAGCGCGCCAACCGGCCCGCCCCGACGCTCGTAGGCGGGTCAAGAAAGCATGGCGGGCCAGACCTCGGGCCAACCCGCGCCCGCCAAGCGTGGGCTGAACTGGGCGTTGACGGCTTGGGCGTTGCCAACGCTCCTCCGGAGCCTGACTTCTCAGGTAACCCTAGACTGACGGTGGAAATGGCCTCAAAGCTACAATCCTTCCCGGCCGATTGGAAACTGGCCGGAAGCAAGACACAACGGTATCGACAAGTAGGCAATGCACTGCCACCCAAGCTCGCATCGGCCGTTGCTCGGAGCGTCCTTCAGTGCCTCGGATAGGGTCAAAAGAGAGGATCCGACGTTTCTTTTGTAACAACGTGGGGGTTGTGCTGGACTCCCAGCAACTTCAAGAGGCTTCGGGCGGCGCCCGTGAATTCGGCCGTAGGATACGAGAACTAAGAGAAGAGGGCTGGCAGATCAAGACGCACAACGATCGCTCCGATCTGAAGCCCGGACAGTACATATTGGAAGACCTCTCCGTCCGGCCGCAGCAGTACCTGTTCGCGAGGCGGATCTCGAAGCGAGTCAGAGCGCAAGTGCTTGAGCGCAACGGTTACACGTGCCAGATGTGCGGCGCAGCTGCCGGCGACGCCGACGAACAGAATCCAGGCAGGCCAGTCAGGCTTCATATAGGGCACATAGTCGATAGGAGCCACGGAGGCACTGACGAGCCCTCGAACTTGCGTGCTCTATGTAGCGCTTGTAATCAAGGCGCGAAGAATATCGTACAGGAGCCCCCGAGTTGGACTTGGCTGCTGGCGCAGATCAGGCGAGCCCCGGTTGCGGACCAACATAAGGCATTAGAGTGGCTGCGCAAGAAGTTCGGGACATGAGCACTGGTCGGTCAAGAGCCGGCCTAATCAGGCGAGGATTTCGTTGACGACGCGTCCATAGACGTCCGTCAGGCGGAACTGGCGGCCGCTGTACGGATACGTCAAGCGCTCATGGTCGAGGCCGAGCAGATGCAGGATCGTCGCATGCAGGTCGTGTATGTGAACCTTGTCGGAAACCGCTCGGAACCCGAAGTCGTCAAGCTCGCCAAAGGTCATGCCCCCGCGCACTCCGCCGCCGGCAAGCCAAGCGCAGAAGCCATACGGGTTGTGCCCTCGGCCGTACGTGTCTTGATTGCCGGCGCCGTCTTGGAGGTCTTGGTAGTGCGGGGTGCGCCCGAACTCGCCCGACCACACAAGCAACGTGTCATCGAAGAGTCCCCGCTGCTTGAGGTCTTGGATCAGGGCCGCGATCGGCCGGTCGACCGAGAGGCACTTGTTGGGGTGGGCGCTCCGGATGTTTGCATGGCTGTCCCACCCGTTGGAGGTGATCTGGATGAACCGGACGCCCGCCTCGGCGAACCGTCGCGCCAGCAAGCACTGCCGGCCGAAATCGTCGGTAGGCTTGTCCCCGATTCCGTAAAGTTCCCGCGTAGCCTGTGACTCGCCGGCGATGTCCAGCAGCGCAGGCACCTCCGCCTGCATGCGGAAGGCAAGTTCGAACGCTTCGATAGCGCCCTCCAGACGCTGGTCCGCGTGATGCCTCGCCAGGTGCGAGCGGTTCATGTCTTGAATCAAGTCCACTTGACGGCGCTTGCTCGTGTCCTCCATGGACGGATCGTCAAGATAGCCGATGGTTGCGCCTCGAGCGCCGGTCCCCGAGTTCCCGAGCGCAGTCCCTTGATACACGGCTGGCAAGAAGGCGTTCCCGTAGAGTTGGACGCTGCCGCCATCGCCCGCGATGTTTGGCGCGATCGTGACGAAGGCTGGGAGATTGCGGTTCTCGGTACCCAGCCCGTACGCCACCCACGAGCCGATCGAAGGCCGCACAAGCTGCGTCGCCCCCGTGTGCAGTTGCCGAACGGCCGGTGCATGCGCTTCGCTGTCGGCTTCCATGGCTTTTAGCAAGCAGATGTCGTCCACGTGCCGGCTGAGGTGCGGCAGCAAGTCTGAAACTTGCATGCCGGACTGCCCTGCCGGTGCGAACTCAGCGATCGGGCCCATCAACTTCGAGTAGGCGACGCCGGGCATGGCCCGGTTGGACGGCATCGAGTACGGCAGCACCTCCCCGTCGAGTTCGGCCAGCTTTGGCTTGTAGTCGAACAGATCAACCTGGGAAGGCCCGCCCTGCATCCAGAGGAAGATCACCCGCTTTGCCCGCGGCGGGTGGTGCGGCGGCTTCGGGGCTAGCGGGTCGGTCTTGGCGCCCGCTTGCTCCGCGAGCATGGCTTGCAATGCGAGCGCGCCGAATCCGCATCCCCACGACTTGAGCCATTCGCGTCGATCCATCTCTAGCACCTTCGGAGACTATCCCCGGAACAAGAATTCGTTCGAGGCGAATACCGCATGACAGTACCGCGCCCACGCTTCCTCGCGACCGAGGCCCGCTCCAGTATCGCGCAGAAAGCTCACTGCGTGGGCGACATCTTCGCTCGAAGCCGGCCTGCCAAGGGCGCGCAGCACGAATTCGCGAACACGCTCCTGTTCGCTGGCTGCGTTCTGCGCGAGCAGCGCGCGGGCGGCAGCCTTGGACTGCTTGATCAAGAACGGAGAGTTCATCAGGTACAGCGCCTGTGTCGGCACCGTTGTCACGTCCCGGCTGCCCTTCAACGTGTTGGGGTCCGGGAAATCGAACAGGTTCAACAGATCGACCTCGCTGAGCTGCGACTTCCTGAGCGTCGGCAGATAGACGGTTCGCCTGAATCGAATCGAGTCCGACAGCTCCATGCTGCCCGCAAGGAGCGGCGGCTGGCCCATGACAAGGCTCCCGCGAGAGCCCAGCGGCAGGCTGGGGCCGCCGCTGCGGTAGTCGAGCGAGCCGCTCACCGCCAGCACGGCGTCGCGAATCGTCTCCGCTTCCAAGCGCCGCACGTTGGATCGCCACAGCAGCAAGTTCTCGGGATCCGCAGCGGCGGCCCGCTCGTCGTGCTCAGCCGCCAAAGCGTAGGTGCGCGACAGCACGATCTCCCGGATCAGCGCCTTAACCGACCAATCCAACCGTTGCAAGCGCAAGGCGAGATAGTCCAACAGCTCCGGGTGGCTCGGATGTTCGCCGAGCAAGCCGAAGTTGTCGACGCTGCCAACGATCCCCCTGCCGAAGAGGTGGTGCCAGACGCGGTTGGCGACGACCCGCGCGGTGAGAGGATTGTCGGAATCCGTCAACCACTGCGCCAGTTCAAGCCGACCGCTGCTCTTCTGGAAGCCGATGCCGATCAGACGCCGGTTGGCGATCTTCGGCGTGGCTGGCAGCGGAACCAAGCTGAGGAAGCCGCGGGGGACTTCCGCGCCAAGGCTGTGGGGATTCCCGCCAAGACTGATGTGAGCGTTCTGAGGCTCGGGCTCGTCTGCCAAAGCCAGAGCCATCGGCGCTGCCGGCTTGGCGTAATGCAGGATCCGGAGCGCTTCGGTCTTGGAGGTATTCGCGGCCCTGCGGGCCTGCGCCAGCCGCTCCTTCAACTCGCTAGAGTCGGCGGCGCTGTCCTCGTCGGCCGCAGCGGACTCGACCGCGGCCTTCAGCTCGGCCACCAACGCCTCGGCTGCCTGCTGTTCGGAGAGAGCCGCGGCATAGTCCTCTTGCCAGCGCTCCAAGGCTCCGGCCCGCTCACGCAGCTCCTGTGTCGTCTCGGGCAGGCGGGCGCGATGGACATCGCTGAAGACCCCCGACATGCGGGCGTCTAACGTGCGCGTGCTGCGGAAGATACCGGCCAACGCGTAGTAATCGCGCTGTGGCAATGGATCGAACTTATGGTCATGACAGCGGGCGCAGCCCACCGTCACGCCAAGGATCGCCCTCCCCAGCGTGTCGAGCTGGTTGTCGACGATGTCCATCTGCAATTGCAGCTTGTCCTGGTCAACCAAGGCCCACGGCCCGATGGCCAGGAACCCGGTGGCCACGATCTGCTCGCGGCGCTGGGCATCGCTCTCGAATTCCAGTACGTCCCCGGCAACCTGTTCCCTGACAAAGCGGTCATACGGCTTGTCGCGGTTGAACGCGTCGATCACATAATCGCGGTAGCGCCAGGCGTGCGGCGAGGGAATGCGCCGGCCAAGCCCCAGCGTGTCGGCGTAGCCCGCCAGGTCGAGCCAGTGCCGGCCCCATCGCTCGCCGAAAGCGGGCGACGCCAGGTAACGGTCTACCGCAGATTCGAGGACACTTGGCCACGGTTCCGTCTCGAGCCCCCGAACCTGTTCGGGCGATGGCGGAAGGCCCGTCAGGTCTAGCGCCAATCTCCGCAGCAGGGTGTGCCGGTCCGCCGCTCCGACCGGCGAGAGCCCTTTCTCTTCCTGCTTGGCCAGGACGAATCTGTCGATATCCCCCTTGGGCCAATGCGCGTCTTCAACCGAGGGAGGATGGGCCTCTCTCAGAGGCTGCCAAGCCCAGTGCCCGACAGTTGCTTCCGGGGCCTGCGCGGCCGCCGACCGTTCCTTTCGCTCAAGCTGCGGCCAGGGCGCGCCGATGCGAACCCATTCCGTCAGGTCATTGATCTGGGCGTCCGACAGCTTGCCGCCGGGCGGCATTGCTGTCAGGCCCGACTCATGGCGCACTGCCAGAATCAGGCGACTGGACTCGGGATCGCCAGGCACCACCGCCGGACCCGAACGCCCCCCCCGCTCCAAGGCCGCCGCACTGTCAAGCCGGAGTTCGCCGAAGACGGTCGCGGCACGAGCGCTGTGGCACTGGTAGCAACGCTCCGCCAGCAACGGGCGGATCTTCTTCTCGAAGTGATCCAATCCCGAACCAGGCGAGTCGGCCGCCAGTGCGTTGGCGGCCGCGCCCAGCAGCACTGCGATCAACAGCCGTTTCACGACCCCTTCGTCATCCTGCGCCGATACCAGTGTAGTCCCGATCCGCCGGCACGCGGCGTCTCGGTGGCGCATTCGCCCGGTGATCGCAAGCAACGGCGACCGCGACCGCCGCACGCTTGCACGCGACGGAAGCGGATTTGTACGATAGGCAGTCTATGTCAGACCAACCCGAACGTGAATTCGGTTTCCAGACTCGTTCACTACACGCCGGCCAGCGGCCCGATCCCGCCACCAATGCCCGCGCGGTGCCGATCTACCAGACCACCTCCTACGTCTTCAACGATACGGCCCACGCTGCCTCGCTCTTCGCGTTGCAGGAGTTTGGCAACATCTACACCCGGATCATGAACCCCACGACGGGGGTATTCGAAGAGCGCATGGCGTCGCTCGAGGGCGGCATCGGAGCTCTCGCAACCGCCAGCGGGCAGGCGGCCCAGCTGCTGGCCATCTCGAGCCTGTGCCAGAGCGGCGACGAAATCGTCTCCTCTGCCACCCTGTACGGCGGCACCTATACCCAGTTCGACACGACCTTCCGCCGGTTCGGATACAACACGATCTTCGTCGACCCTGACAACCTCGACAATTTCCGCAACGCGATCACCGAGAAGACGAAGGTGATCTATGTCGAGACCGTGGCGAATCCGCGCATGAACGTGATCGACATCGAGGGCGTCGCCGCGATCGCCCACGAAGCGGGTATCCCGCTGATGATCGACAACACCTTTGCCACGCCGTATCTGTGCCGCCCCATCGAGTTCGGCGCGGATATCGTCGTCCACTCCGCCACCAAGTTCATCGGCGGCCACGGCACCTCCATCGGCGGTGTCATCGTCGACTCGGGCAAGTTCGACTGGACCAACGGCAAGTTCCCCATGCTCGCCGAACCAAGCCCCGGCTATCACGGCATGGTCTTCACCGAAACATTCGGGCCGCTCGCCTTTATCCTCAAGTGCCGGGTCGAAGGACTGCGCGACCTCGGGCCGTGCCTGTCGCCGCAGAACGCGTTTCTGTTCCTGCAGGGCTTGGAGACCCTGGCCCTGCGCATGGACCTGCACTGTGCCAACTCCCTCGCCCTCGCGAGGCATCTCGAAGCGCACCCGCTGGTCACTTGGGTGAACCACGCCGATCTCCCGTCCAGCCCTTACAATCCGATGGCGCAGAAGTACCTGCCCAAGGGCCAGGGGGCTGTCTTCACGTTCGGGATCAAGGGCGGCCTCGAAGCCGGCCGGAAGTTCATCAACTCCTTGGAGTTGTTCTCGCACCTCGCCAACGTAGGCGACGCCAAGAGCTTGGTGATTCATCCCGCCACGACGACCCACCAGCAACTCAGCGAAGCGGACCATGCTGCTGCCGGCATCACGCCCGACATGGTGCGCCTGTCGGTGGGCATCGAGGATGTGGAAGACCTGATCTGGGACCTCGACCAGGCGCTCGCCGCCTCGCAGTCCTGACCTTCCCGCGTTCGCGGTTTCGCTGCTCCGGGGCAGCCCGCAGAGGCGCTCCGGAGCCGCTGTATCCGCAATCCCGAAAACCGTATCCAAATTTACGGATACGGCGGCCGGCGGCTGCGGTGCAACTTATTCACAGCAAAAGGCTTAGCTGCCGCATTCCGCTTGAATTCGCAAGCTGCATCCTCTATAGTGTGGACATTCGAGGCGGGCTTCGCGGTATTGCGAATTCCGTCGCAGATTCACATGGTTCGGTCCCGTGAATTGTCGAGGCGGCTGTCGCTCGGCGTCATCCTCGCGGTGGCGCTCGGCACGCTCTCGCTCGTGAACTGGGCGGAGCGGGGCCGCTTCGGGGTGCCGGAGGACGGGATCATGTGGGCGGACTCGGAGGCCGGGGTGTCGGCCGGCCGCGTCACGCCAAACAGCCCGGCCGCGCTGGTGGGAGTGCGGCCGGGCGACATATTGGCATCTATCGACGGCAGACCGGTCCACGAGGCGTTGGACGTGGTCCGCATCTTGAGCGACGTCGGGGCGGGGTCCCGCGCCGACTACCGCATCGACCGCGATGGCGAGCGCATCGGCCTGTCGGTCGTAATCGGCGAAGGCGCCGGCCGCGGAGCGCTGGGCGGGTTCCTGTTGGTGCTGGGATGGAGCTACGCCCTGATCGGATTGCTGGTCTGGGCGCGCAGTCCGGGCCACCCGCTTTCCGGCCTGTTCTACGCCTTCTGTCTCGTTTCGTGCGCGGTCTACGCTCTCAGCTCCGCCGGGGAGCTGTCAGGAATCGACCGGCTCGTCTACTGGATCGATGTTTGGGCTCTGCTCTGGATGCCGGCGTTGCTGCTGGACTTCTGCCTGCGCTTCCCAGACGGGGAGAAGCGGCACGGGCGACTATCAGCTTGCTCGTACGGACTTGCCGTGGCGGTCGGGGCGGCGCACCATGCCACCGCTGGAGGCTGGGTGTCGGGCGGCATCGGAGACGAGGCACTGTTCCGATTCTTCGAAACGGCACCGCTAGTGCTGCTGGTCTTGAACGGGCTCGCGGCCGCAAGCGTGGTGTGGCTGGGAACCCGCGATACCGCCGATCCAGTGCAACGGTTGCAGCGCCGCTGGCTGGGCCTGGGCGCGTTAGCCGCGATGGCTCCGTTCGGAATCTTCTACGTGGTGCCGTTCGCGGCCGGAACAGCGCCGGGCCCGAACCAAGCGTTCTCGGTGCTCTCGCTGGCAGCTCTGCCGCTGGCAATCGCTGTCGCGCTATTCCGCTATCGCCTGCTGGACTTCAGCTTGGTCTGGCGGCGGGCCATCGCCTCCTCCGTCGCCCTCGGCCTGCTGTTGGCCATCGGTGTGGCCGTGCTGTTCGGCGGGGCCGTGCCCAAGCCGTGGCTCGACAACTACGGCCCTGTAGTGTGGCTGCTGTCGCTGTCTCTGGCGGCAGCTGCGTACCATCCAGTGCGCGACTGGCTGGCGCGCACGCTGGAGCGCCGGGCGTACCGCGAGCGCTACCAAGAGCGGCGCAGCTTGGCGGACTTCGCGGCCGAGCTCGCCGCCGAGACGGATCTGAACCGCATGGTAGCCTCCGCCGGCAACCGGCTCGCTCAGACCCTGCACCTTGAGCGCGCGGCAGTCCTTGTGCCGATCGAGCCGGCGGAGGGCCCCGGCATGCAGTTCAGTCTGCTCTGGAGCCACGGGCTGGATGAGAGCGAATGGGATAGCCCGCGCCGCATCGAGCTGCTCGAAACCGAAGACGGCGTCCGCGTCCGGCCATTCTCGGTGGCGGAGCGTTCCAACAACCTGCGAGACCGTTCGTCAGGTGTCTTCGGCATGTGGCACTTTGTGCCCTGTCTGCTGCGGGACCAGCTACTTGTGTGGATCGGCTTGGGGCGCACGAAGCGCGGCGAGCTGCTCACCAGCGAAGATGTGGCCTTGGCCGAGACGGTTGCCGGCCCGCTCGCAATCGCCTTGGAGAACGCGCGCCTGTACTCCTCTCTGCGTGCGAGGGCGGCACAGAACCAACGCCTCAAGGACTTCAACGAGAACATCGTCGAGTCTCTCTCGGTCGGCATCGTGGTCCTGGACACGGAGGGTCGCGTGCAGAGCTGGAACACCCAGCTAGAGCTCGCGCTACACATATCGCGGGAGAACGCCGTGGGCCGTCCGCTCGACAAGCTGCTCCCGTCCTCCCTGATCGAGCGGGTGAGCGACTGCGTGGACGAGTCCGGTTCCGGCACCGTGCACAAATTCTTGCTGCGCTCTGCCGAGCTCCCCGAGGAATTCCGCCCGCAGGACCCTGCCGACAACGCCGACCGGGTTATCAACCTAGCCGTCGCGCCGCTGGTCGCGAAGGGATTCGAGCCAGTCGGGAGACTGCTGATCGTCGACGACGTCACAGAGAGGGCGGAGCTTGAAGAGGCCGTTCTACAGGCGGACAGACTCTCCTCGGTCGGCCTGCTAGCTGCCGGAGTGGCCCACGAGGTGAACACGCCGCTCGCAGTCATCTCGACCTATTCCCAGATGCTGGCAGACCGGTTCGGCACGGGAAGCGAAGAGGCGAAACTGCTGGGCAAGATGACCGAGCAGACGTTCCGAGCCAGCGAGATCGTCAATTCGCTGCTGGACTTTTCGCGCACGTCCGGCGCGGAAATGACCCGCTGCGACCTGAACCGCGCGATTTCCGACACACTGGAGCTGATCTCGCCCCAACTGCGAAAAGCCCGCGTGCGGTTGGAACCGCGCCTAGGCGCGTCCGCGATCATCCGGGCCAACCGAGGCAAGCTCCAGCAGGTGCTGTTGAACCTGTTCCTCAATGCCCGCGA
The DNA here is from genome assembly GCA_022824585.1 of Bryobacterales bacterium. Classification (GTDB taxonomy): domain Bacteria; phylum Acidobacteriota; class Terriglobia; order Bryobacterales; family UBA6623; genus VXMF01. The sequence goes on from JAJDZN010000076.1 coordinate 29,774, forward strand.
CGCAATGCCCGACGGAGGAACTCTGCGCGTCACGACGCGCATGACCGCGGACGCGACCAGCGGGGCGCGGGCACAGGTTCTGGTGTCGGACACCGGTACAGGCATCGAGCCGGAACTGCAACGGCGGATCTTCGATCCCTTCTTCACCACCAAGGACTCCCGGAGCGGAACCGGACTGGGGCTGGCGGTGAGCTACGGAATCGTGCAAGAGCACTCCGGCACGATCTCCGTCCAGAGCGCACCCGGGGCGGGAACGACCTTTACACTGGAGTTCCCGCTGGCCGAGCAACCGGTGCATGCCTGAAGAACCGACCGCCCCTAGCGCCAGGCATCCGGCTCGCATTCTCATCGTTGACGATGAACCGGCAATCGTAGAATCCCTGCGGGCCGTCGTCGAAGCGGCCGGCTACGCCACCCTAGCCGCAGGTACGGCAAGGGAATGCACGGAGGTCTTCGCCCGCCAGCCCTGTGATCTTGTGCTGCTGGACCTTATGCTGCCGGACCGGACTGGCCTCGAAGTGCTCACCGACATCGTTGCGGTCAGACCTGACACCCCGGTGCTGATGCTGACCGCGTACGGCTCGATCGAGACAGCCGTGGAGGCCACGCGCCGAGGCGCTGCCAACTTTCTGACCAAGCCTTGGAACAACCGCCAGCTGCTGCTGGAGATCGAGCAGCAGCTGGCGCGAAAGCGGCTGGAGACCGAGAACGCCCGCTTGCGGGACGAACTCGGGCAGGCCGACTCGGTGAACGACCTGATCGGCAAGTCGGAGGCGATTACCAGCGTGTTGGTGATGATCCACCAAGTGGCCCGCACGACGTCGACGGTGCTCGTCACGGGCGAGAGCGGCACCGGCAAGGAGTTGGTGGCGCGCGCGATTCACAGGAACTCCGCCCGCGCCGAGGCGAACTTCCTCACCGTGAACTCTGGAACGATTCCGGGCGAGATGCTTGAATCCTCGTTGTTCGGCCACGTCAAGGGTGCGTTTCCCGGTGCCGAGCGCGATCGGCAGGGCTGCTTCGAGACCGCTGCTGGCGGCACGATCTTCCTGGACGAAGTCGGGGCCCTGTCGCTGGAGACCCAGGCCAAGCTGCTGCACGTGATCCAAGAGCGAGAGATCGTGCCCGTCGGGTCCAACGAGCGCAGGAGGGTGGACGTGCGGATCATCGCGGCGTCCAACGAGGACCTGCAGGCTGCCGTCGCTGCCGGCCGCTTCCGCGAGGACCTCTACTACCGGCTGAACGTGATCGGGATCGAATTGCCCCCCCTGCGCGAGCGGACCGAGGACATCCCGGTGCTGGTCGAGGAATTCCTGACGCAGTTTTGCCGGCGGGAGAGCAATCATTTCCTCGGACCTGACCGACGATCGACGCTGCGGTTCGCTCCCGAAGCGCAGCGGATCCTCATGTCGCACAGCTGGCCGGGCAATGTCAGGGAGCTGCGCAACGTGGTCGAGCGGGCGGTAGTGCTGGCGACTCAGGAAGAACTCGGCACGGATGTCCTGCCCGACCCCATCCGGGAAGCGGCAGGCCCTGCGGCACCGCAGTCGCCAGAGCAGGACATCCAAGCCCGGCGTCCCGGCGAGAGCTTGCCCGAAATTGTGGAGCGCTTTGAACGCCAACTTCTGCTGGGCGAGCTTGAGCGACACGGATACAGCCAGACCGAGACAGCCAAGGCGCTGGGCGTCGCCCTTTCCACGCTCAACCAAAAGCTCCAACGTCTGGGCATCGACACGAAACGAAGGCGCGAGAGCGTCTCGCGATGACTTGGCCGCAGCAATGGCAAGCTCAGGCCGGCTGCGCGCCCAATGGCATTAACTTTGGAACACAGGCACATTAACTTACAGATCGTGGGTCAAATCGACCAAGCAGGGCCGAAAGGGACGGGTTTTAGGCTTGGCTTGCGGTCGGATCGGTCGTGCGCTTCCTCCATTTGTTGGCCGGCTGGCGCGAGCGGCGCTCGTAGGAGCGTCCGGGCCGCCGCCGTTGGCGGCAGGCGGCGACGCCCTCCAGGATGCACTGCACCGTCTTGCCCAGCGCGCTGGCGTGCTGCAGGAAGAGTCCCTCCAGCTGTCGGGCCACGCAGTGCAGGCTGTGCCGGAAGTTGGCCAGCACGGCCGGGCGGCCATGCCCGTCGGGCGCGCAGCGGAAGCCCTACTCGGCCTCGTCGGCGAACACCCGGGTGAGCGCGATCAGGGTGAAGTGAGCGTATAGCTCCTGCTTGACCAGGCGCTCGCTCTGGCCGTGGAACGGCGCCACTTTGAGCATGTCTTTGCTGACCTTGAACAGTTCCTCGATGCTCCAGCGGCCGTGGTAGAGGGCGGCCAGGTCCTGGCGGCGGTAGCGCGCTGCCAGCAGGGTGGTCGCCAGCGCGAAGCTGGTCGGACCGGCCGTGTACTTGACCAGGCGCACGCGGCAGGGGCGCAGCGCGGGGTCCTGCTGGCGGGCCCGCGCACTGGGCGCGAGGGTGAGGATCTCGTCGTTCCGCTCGGAGTTGGCGATGAAGGCGGCAAAGACGGCATTGGCATCGGACTTGAGGCGGAAGACGGCGTGCAGGCCGCGCTGGCAGTGGGCCGCCAGCAGGCCGAAGCTGTAGTAGCCGCGGTCATAGACGACGACATCGCCGGGGCGCAGCGCGGGCAGGTGATGCAGGCTGGCGCGGCGCTCGTCCGCGTGGGCGTGCAGTTGGAAGTCGACCGGCAGTTGGGCGTACAACTGGAACAGGCAGCTGAGCAGGCCTTGCGGGTAGTGCGCGCCCGGGCCGGGCGGGGCGTAGCCGAGTTCCAGTAGCGGGCGCGGCAGGTTCAGCTTCGAGCCGTCCACGGCGAAGGTGCGGTGGCCCTGCCACAAGCTGCCGGGCGCGTCTTGCGGCAGGCGCTGCAGCAACTGCCGGTGCAAGCGGCGGAAGACCGCGGCGTCGACCTTGGGACGGGCCTTGCAGATGGCCGCCGCCGAGACCGGCCGAGGCTGCGGCAAGTCCACGCCCAGCTGACGGCAGTTCTCCCACAGATCGCTCAGCACGGTGGCGTA
>JAJDZN010000190.1 GCA_022824585.1 Bryobacterales bacterium
CTCGCAGGATTAGCGAGTACACTCCGCACGAAGCAGAGCTGGGCGTGCTGCTGCAGGCACACGGCAACCCAGTGCGCTACCGCAACATCTGGGCGCGCCGCCTGGAGCTACGCGATCCGTAACAGCCCGATCGCGAGCGGCAGCGCGACGCCCCAAGCGATCTGGCTCAGAGGCGGCCGCGGCCGTCCGGGGCGCGGGAAATCTCCCTGGAAGCCCCGCGTCACCAAGGCTTGCGCCACCCGCTCGGAGCGGTCCCAGCCCCTTACGAACACCATCGCGACCTGGTTGGCGAGCATGCGCACGCGACCGACCCGCACCGTGCCGCCAGTCCGGCATTCGCGCGCCCGGGCGATTCCCCGCCACTCTTCGAGCAGCACGAACAGATAGCGGTGCATCAGTACCGTCGTCAAGGCGAAGCCCCTTGGCACTCCCAGCCGGCGCAAGGAGTCGACAATGTCTTCGACAGATGTGGTCGCCGCCAGCAACGACAGCAGCAAAATGGCGGAATAGGCCTTCCACACGACCGCGAAGGACACCGCGCCGCCCTGCGGCACGCTGGCGGCGAGGGGCAGCGCCGCAGCCATCGCGATGAACGGCGTCGCCACGAGGAGCCGGCGGATCACGTACAGCGCCGGCACGCGCGCCGCCAGCCACAACGCGGCCAGAATCCCGATGGCCGCGAGGCAGCGCCAGTCTACGCCGGGCCGAAAGGTCGAAATCACCAGCACGGCGCACAGCGCCGCACTCAGCTTGACCAGCGGGTCCGCGACCGCAAGCGGCGAGGCGGGCGCCGCAAGGGCGGCATCGAACGGCCTCATGCTCTCACCCTGCGCTTGAGCAGCAGCCACCAAGCCAGCAGCCCCGTGCAGGCTAGCGCCAGCAGCGCGTAGCGGAGTAGCGGACCGGCGCCGCCGTCCACGCTTCGGACGACACCGTCGCCGTCCACGCTGAATTCCAAGCTGGCGCGATGGCCCAAGCCATCGTCGGCCGTCAAGCTCCACAGCCCCGCAACGTCCGGCTCGAAGTGCGCCACTCCGGACGGGTCGGTGCGAATGATCGCGAAGTAGCTGGTGGCGTCAGACGGAGACTTGACCAAGACCTCCGCCTCGGCCGGATCGCCATTGGTGTAGGCGCATTTCACAGTCACGGCCCGGTCCGCGGGAACGAGCTCCGCGGTCAAGCCATGGGCGCTCGACCCCGCCGGCAGCAAGAGGCCCAAGGCCGCGATCAGGGAAGTCCGGCCGCTCATTGTTGCTGCGGCAGCAAGATCTCGGGCTTGACGCGCTCGAAAAACCCTACGGCCAAGAGTGTCACGGCCGCTTCCAGCACGGCCACGGCAGCCAGGACCGCCGCCACGGCGAACAAGCCGCGCCCGTAGTCCGCCAGCTTGAACTCCCACGCCAGCAGCAGTACGGGGACCATCGCTCCGAGAAAGCCCCCCGCTGCGGCGCGAGCGGGCGGCGGCACCCGCGAGAGCCGCCACGCCCCCCAGCCGATCAGCGTGCCCGAGCCCATGTTCACGGCGTTTACGCCGAGCGACAGCAGCCCGCCGTGCTGGAGCAGCAGGGCTTGGAACAACAGGCTGGCATACAGCACAGGAAACGCCCTTCGCCCCAGCACGATGCCCAGCAGCCCGTATAGGCCCAGATGCATCGGAACGCCCAACACCGGGAACTGGATCAGCGACACAACGAACGCCGCCGCGGCGCCGAGCCCCATCTTGGAAGCCTCCGCGACTTCGACCTTGCGGCAACTGAGGCCCAGCCAGGCACCACTCGCCACATGCGCGGCGAGGCAGCCGGCGACTGGTAGGATGCCGTCTGCGACATGCACCGAAGATGGGAGTATATCACGCTCCCGCGACAGCTGCGGAAGCTCAGTTCGCCACGCCGTACTCGGCGGTGATCTGTTCGGCGAGATAGTTTCGAATCGTGGCTCGATTGCGCTCGACCTCGTAGAAGGCGGCCCGCAGCACCTGCTCCTTGCGATTCGTCAGCACGGCCCGGATCGAGCGCTGCACGTCCTGGTCCTCGAACGGCCGCTGCCCGGCCGGCTCGATCGAGATCAGGTGCAGGATGCGGAACTCGCCATCCGTTTCCACGATCTTCGAATATTCGCCCGGCTCCAGCGCGACCATCTCGCGTCTCAGGCGGATGTCGGTCGATTCCAGGGCCGACTGCGGAATGAAGCCCATGTCACCGCCAGTGGCAGCGTAGATCGGGTCTTCGGAGTATTCCCGCGCCATCTTTTCGAAGTCAGCCCCGCTCGCAAGCTCTTCGCGGATCCACTCGATCTTCTCGCGCGCCGCGTCGGGTCCGGTGGCATCATCGTTGCGCAGGTTCGGGATCGGCGACACCGCCGAGGCGGAGACCAGGATCTGAGCCAGGTGCATCTGCTCCTCGTACACGGAAAAGGCGCTCTCGTGGCTGTCGTAGTACTCCCGCATCTCGTCCGCGCCGACGTCGACGCGCGAGGAGATCTCGGTCTGGATCAGCCGCTCGATGGTCAGCCCGTGGCGCAATTCCGTCCGGAAGTCGTCCAAGGAAAGCCCCTTCTCGTCGAGGAACGCTTCCAGCGCCGCCTGCGTGCCATATTCGACCACGTGGCGTTCCACGGCCGCGTCAACCTCCGCGTCAGTCGCGACCAGGCCCATGTCCGCCGCGCGCTGGACGAGCATCCGCTGGTCGATCAATTCGCGCAACAACGCGAAGCGTTGCGAGGTCTCCTGGCTGGCGCTGGCATTCTCGGCCAGCTCTTGGCCGTCCGGCAGCTTCGACCAGCGATAGCGGTCCAGGTCGGCGGCCGTGATCCGCTCGCCATTGACCTCGGCCACGAGCTCCTCCCCGGCAGGCCCTTGGCAGGCGGGCCACGCCAGCAGGCAGACGAGCGCTGCGGGCGCTGCGCCTGCCCCCGGCAGCCGGCGGGAGAGGGTCCGCGATAGCGCCAACGGCGTCAATCCTTGGGCTTTTCCTCGGAGTCGGGCGCTTCAGAATCGGACGCTTCAGAGGCGGGCGCAGCCTCGGCCTCTTCGACGGGCTCTGCCGCGGATTCGGCCGCTTCCGCTTCCTGGTTCATGCGCGACTCTCGCCGCTTCCGCTTGGTCTCGGCCTTTTTCTCCAACTGGGCCCCGAGCAGCTCCAGAATGGCTGTCTCGGCGCCGTCGCCGGACCTGGTGCCCAAGCGCATGATGCGCGTATAGCCGCCCTGGCGATCCGCGAAACGCGGGCCGATCGTGTCGAACAGCTTCTTCACCGCCTTCGGCTCGAACAGATACGCGGCCGCCTGACGGCGGGCGTGCAGGGTGTCGCGCTTGGCCAGCGTGATCACCTGCTCCACCGTGGGCCGCACCGCCTTCGCCTTCGTGACCGTCGTCTCGATCCGCTCGTGCAAGATCAAGCTCGTGGTCAAGCCGCGCAGCAACGCGCGTCGCGCCGAGGGGTTGCGCTGCAGCTTGAAGCCGCCCTTCCTGTGCCTCATCGCCGTGGCTCCCCGCTCTTTACCCTTCGCTGGACTGCCGCGGAACCAGCCGTCCGCGCTCGTCCTGCAACATGCCGAACTCCAAGCCCATCGAATGCAAGATGTCGCTGATCTCCAACAGCGACTTGCGGCCGAAATTCTTCACGCGCATCATGTCGCTCTCGGTGCGCACCACCAGATCCCCGATCGTCTGGATGTTGGCGTTCTTCAGGCAGTTGAACGAACGCACCGACAGTTCGAGATCCTCGATTGACTTGTTGAAGTGCTCAGCCGTGAGATCGCCCTCGGCCTCCGGCAGCACGTCTTCCAGCGCGGCGTCCTCCTCGAAGTTGATGAAGATCTGCATGTGATCTTTCAGCAGCTTCGCGGCCAGGCCGATCGCATCCTGCGGCGTCACCGCGCCGTTGGTCCACAACTCGAGGTTCAGCTTCTCGAAGTCAGTCGTCTGGCCGAGGCGCGCCTGCTCGACTCCGTACTTGACCCGATGCACCGGCGAATGGACGGAATCGATCGGAATGAAGTCCACCGCCAGATCCTCCTCGTAGTTCTTCTCGGCCGAGACGTATCCGCGCCCCATCCGGACGCGCATCTCGATATCCAGCACGGCCTCGTCGTTGATCGTGGCGATGTGGACGTTCGGGTCCAGGATCACCACACCCGAGTCCGCCTCGATCGCCCCGCTGGTCACATCACCCGGCTCGGTGACGCGCAGCCGGATCGTGCGCGAGCCCTCGCCGTGCAGCTGCAGGGGGATCTGCTTCAGGTTCAGGATGATATCGGACGCATCCTCGACAACGCCCGGGATCGAGCTGAACTCGTGGGAAACGCCCTCGATGCGAACCGCCGTGATCGCCGCGCCCTCGATCGAGCTCAGCAGCGCCCGCCGCAGCGAATTGCCGATGGTCGTCCCGAAACCCCGCTCGAACGGCTGGGCGCTGAAGCTGCCGTACTTCTCGTTGAGGGAGTCCGAGTTGACCGCTAGGCGTTTCGGCTTCTGGAATCCTTTCCACAACATCTGATGTCTGCCTCTCCCTTCCTCCGCGCTGGCGACCCGGACTGCCCGGGCGCTAGCGCGAGTACAACTCGACGATCAATTGCGCGTTGATCTGCGTATTCTCGAGATCCTCTTTCGAGGGCGCCGCGAGCACCCGCCCGCGGAGCTCGTCCGACGCCCGCTCCAGCCAAGCCGGAGGGGACGCCGAAACCGGCGCCTCCAAGGCTAGCCGTACGCCGCCGTGCTCCCGGCTCCGCTCGCGAATCTCGACAACATCGCCGTCCGCGACCTGATACGAGGGGATGTCGACCTTGCCCCCATTGACCTGCACGTGGCCGTGGTTGACGATCTGCCGGGCCTGGCGCCGCGAAACGGCGAAGCCCATGCGGAAGACCACGTTATCCAAGCGCCGCTCCAGCATTGTCAGCAGGTTGTCGCCCACGACACCCGGCTGCCGGGCGGCGCGCTCGTAATACCCGCGGAACTGGCGCTCAAGTACATCATACATGAAGCGCGCGCGCTGCTTCTCCTGCATCTGCAGGGCGTAGCCGAGCATCTTGCGCGGGCGCTGCGTCTTGCCGTGCTGGCCCGGCGCATACGGGCGCTTGTCGAGCAAGCGTTCCGACTTCGGATCCAATGCCATGCCCAGGCGCCGCGAACGGCGCACGACCGGCCCTCGGTTTCGTGCCATGCGATTCTCCCTGCCGTCAGACCCGGCGCTTCTTCGGCGGCCGGCAGCCGTTGTGCGGGATCGGCGTCACGTCCTTGATGTGCGTGACCTGGATGCCCGCGGTCGCAAGCGCGCGGATCGCCGATTCGCGCCCGCCGCCGGGTCCCTTCACGCGCACCGCGACGCGGCCCACGCCGTGTTCCTTGGCCGCGTTGGCGGCCGTCAGGCTGGCCTGCTGCGCCGCGAACGGCGTGCCCTTCTGGGACCCGCGAAAGCCCAGCGAGCCAGCGCTCGACCACGAGATCGTGCGCCCTTCCAGATCGGTGAAGGTGACGATCGTGTTGTTGAACGTCGCCTGGACGTGCACGATCGCGACCGGCACGTTCTTTTTCTGGCGGCTCTTGAAGCGCTTCTTGCCCTTGCCCTTCGGATTTGCCATCAGTCCACTCCCCTAGCGCCTACTTGGTCGCCTTCTTCTTGTTCGCAATCTGCCCCCGCCGCGCGCCCTTGCGACTGCGCGCGTTGGTGTGCGTCCGCTGGCCTCGGACCGGCAGGCCGCGCCGGTGGCGCAGGCCGCGGTAGCAGCCGATCTCCATCAAGCGCCGGATGTTGAGCTGCACTTCCTTGCGCAGGTCGCCCTCGACCCCGCCCTCCTCTTCGATCAGCCTGCGGAGCGCCGTGATCTCGCGGTCATTCAGGTCGCCCATGCGCTTGCCGAAGTCGATGCCGGCCCGGTACAGCAGGGACCGCGCCCGCGCGAAGCCGATCCCGTAGAGGTACGTCAGCGAAATCTCGGCCCTCTTGTTGTCGGGTATGTCAACGCC
>JAJDZN010000226.1 GCA_022824585.1 Bryobacterales bacterium
CTCCGGCGGGGCAATCGCGACCGGCTGCGCGGGTCCCGAAGGCGACGCCGCGCCGCTGCCGGCGCCGGCGATGTCGTTCGCCGCGCCGTATCCCTCCAGCACCACATGCGCGTTCACGCCCGAAATCCCGAACGCGCTGAGGCCGGCCCTCGGCGGCCGATCGGCGTCGGCCGGCCAGTCTGCCGCCTCGGACGTCACCAGAACCGGCAGCTTCTCCCATTCGACGAGCGTGCTCGGGTTCTCGAAGTGGAGGTGCCGCGGGATAACCCGGTGCGTCATCGCCAGCACCGTCTTGATCAAGCCCGCGATACCGGCCGCCGCTTCCAGGTGGCCGATGTTGGTCTTGACCGATCCCATAAGCAGCGGACGATCCGCATCGCGCCCGCGCCCGTAGACCGCGGCCGCAGCCTGCACCTCGATGGGATCCCCGAACGCGGAGCCCGCGCCGTGGGCCTCCAGGTAGTCCACCTCGGAGGGATTGAGAGCGGCTTGCGAGAGCGCCTGCTCGATCACGCGTTCCTGCGCCGGGCCGTTCGGAATGGTCGACCCGGCGCTCGCCCCGTTCTGGTTGACCGCCGACCCGCGAATTACCGCCCAGATGCGATCGCCGTCGGCCTTGGCCTCGCTCAGACGCTTGAGGACCACCATTCCGCATCCCTCGCCCCGCACGAAGCCGTCTGCAGAGGCATCGAAGCTCTTGCATCGCCCCTGCGGCGACAACAGCCGCAGATCCGTCATCTCCCTGGTGATACCGGCCGAGAGTGCCGCGCTCGTGCCGCCCACCAAGGCAAGATCCGTTTCGCCCAGGCGCAGGCCGATAACCGCCTGATGCACCGCCACCAGCGACGAGGCGCAATTCAGTTGCACCGGCAGGGTCGGCCCGCAAAGACCGAAGCTAAAGGCGAGGTGGCCGACCGCCATGCTCGCGGCGGTGCTCAGATAACTGGTCCCGCAGTCGCCGCCTCGCATAAGATCCCGGTACTCGCTAGTGTTGATACCGGCATAGATCCCGGCTGCGCTGCCTCTGAGCCTGTCGGGATCGATTCCCGCGTCTTCCAACGCCTGCCAAGTGGTTTCGAGCAGCATCCGTTGCTGCGGATCCATCAGCCGTGCCGCGATCGGTGAGATGCCGAAGAACCTCGCGTCGAACTGATCGATTCCGTCAACGAACCCGGCCCGGCCATAGCCGGCGTATCGTGTGGGCAGATCGTCGACGAAATCGTTCCAGATGCCGGATTCGCGGCGCTCGTCTGTCACCGCATCGGTGCCGCCATCGAGCTGATGCCAGAACGCCGGCAGGTCCCGTGCACCGGGGAAGCGGCATGCCATGCCCACGATCGCGATTGCGTCCGTGCCGGCATCGCTTTCACTCTGCATCGCGGGCGTCACTGCCGGCTCGACGCGCGGCGCCGGTACGACCGCGCCGACGGCCTCGGCGAGTTCGTCCGCAAGATGAGCGGCGAGCGCCGCGATGCGGGGATAGTCGAACAAGACGGTGTTGGATGCCGTGTACGCGCCCGCGAAGGCGCGATTCAGCCGGTTGCGCAGCTCCACCGCCATCAGGGAATCCATGCCGAGGTCGAAGAACCCCAAGCTCGCGGCGGGAGTTGACGGCAGCCGCAGGACGGCCTTGACCTCTCCCTGCAGGAAGGACGCGAGCACTTCCCCGCGTGTCCCCGCAGGGGCTTGTCGCAACCGGGAGAGGAGGTCTTCGGCGGGAGCCGCATCGTCGCGGTCGTCCGTGCCGCCGGACAGCAGCTCCTGCAGCAGCGGCGGCCGGGCCTCGAGAGTCTCTCCGAACGCCGCCCAGTCGCGCGCAAGCACGACGCCCGTCGTGGCGTCCTCGCGCACCAGCTGGTCGAGAGCCCGGAGAGCCCGCTCTGGCGAGATCCACGCGATTCCGCGCGCCGCCGGGCGCCGGGTCATCCGCTCGCGCTGCTCCTCGGCCTCGCCGATCTCGGACCAAGCGCCCCAGGCGATGGCTTGGCCGGGCAGGCCCAAACTGCGCCGATGCGCTGCGAGCTGGTCGAGGAAGGCGTTGGCTGATGCGTGGTTGGCCTGTCCCGGATTGCCCAGAACGCCGGCGACGCTGGAGAAAAGGACGAACATGTCAAGGTCGCGCTTGGCGGTGGCTCGGTGCAGGTGCCAAGCGCCCAGCATCTTCGGCCACAGCACCGTTTCGAAGGTTTCCCAAGTCTGGTTTCCAATAGCTGCGTCCGACAGCACGCCGACGCTGTGGATGACGCCCGCAAGCGGCGGCAAATCGGTGTCGATCCGTGTCAGCATGGCGTCGATCGCGGCGGTGTCGGTGACGTCGGCGATCATCACCTGTACGGTGATGCCGCGCTTGCGCAACGCCTCGATCACCTCCTCGGCCTCAGGGTCCGGCGCCCGCCGACCGTTGAGCACGATTGCGCCGGCACCGTGCTTCGCCAGCCAGCCGGCCACCGCGCAGCCGATGCCACCGAGCCCGCCGGTCACGAGATAGCTCCGGTCTTCGCGCAGCCGACCTCTGGCCAGCGGCGAACTGGTAAAGATGATCTTTCCGATATGCCGCGCCCCCTGCATGCACTTCATCGCGGGCCCCACTTCGGCCACAGGCCACCTGGCGTGGAGGAGTGGGGTCAGCTCGCCCGCCGCGAGCCGCGCCATGACCCGGCGCAGGATTTCGCCGGCCCGTTCGGGCTCTTGCTCCTTCAGAACGTCGACCTCAAGCATTGCGTAGGCGACATCGGGCCGGACCGCCGCCACCTCCTCCGGGCTGAGGATGTCGACCTTGGACATTTCCACGAAACGGCCGCCCTCCGCGAGACACGAAAGGCTCGCCTCGATAAATCCCTCTCCGGTCAGGCTGTTCAGCACCATGTCCACTCCGGTGCCGCCGGTGACCTCGAGGATCTCGCCGCCGAATGCCGTCGAGCGGCTATCGAACACGTGATCCACGCCGAGCGAGCGCAGATAGTCCCGCTTGCGCGCACTCGCGGTGGCGAACACCTCCGCGCCTGCCGCTTGCGCGAGCTGGATCGCGGCCAACCCCACCCCTCCCGCGCCGGCGTGAATCAGCACCCGATCCCCGGCATGTAGCTCCGAGAGCTCGAACGACAGCGCTGCCGAGACGAATGCTGCCGGTATTGTCGCAAGCTCCGTGACCGAGAATCCGGGTGGCGCGGGCACGAGCATGTCTTGCGGGGCCACCGTTTCCGATCCGCAGGCGCGAAACGTCATTCCGACGACACGATCCCCGACGGCGACGCCGGATACGGGGGATCCGACTTCCAGCACCCGGCCGCAGAATTCTCCGCCCATGAAATCATCGACGAGGCCGAGAGCGATGAATACGTCCCGAAAATTGAGCCCGAAGGCTTCGACCGTGGCGCGAACCTCTCCCGGCTCCAACCTGCGCTCAGGCACCGGAACCACCCCGATCGCATCGAGGGAGCCCCCCGCATCGGGCTCCAGCATCCAGCCGGGTTCCTCCGGTAGGGTCAGCCGGTCCGTGACCGCCGCGGCGCGGACCAGCCGGGCGCCCTTGCGGCGGCCAAAGCGATAGGCAATGTGGGTTTCGGCATCGGGACAGAGGATCTCGTTCACGAGTTCGCCCGGAGCCGCCGCATCGGCAGGATCGAGGTCGAGCATCCGAGGCTGCAGCTGGGGTGCTTCCCGTGCCGCCACCTTGCCGAGGCCCCAGAGCGTCGCGCCGGCCAATGCACCGCCACGCTCACGCTCCAGCACTTGGGCACCGCGCGTGATGAACCAAAGGCCGCTGGATGGGGTCAGGCCGCTATCGGCGAGCGCCTGGGTCAGCGCCAGCGCGCTTGCCGTCGCATGCCGGGCGTCCTCCGCCAACTGCTCGGTGGTCGCCTGCGCGCCGTAACCGTCCAGCCCGGCTAGGTGCACGACGCCCGCGAGCGGTAAATCTGCCGGCAGGTCGCGCAGCAGGGAATCCCAAGACTCGCGCCCGGCCGAATCCACAACAGCCTCGACCACGCCTCCGTGCGCCATCGGCGCTTCGCCGGCTACCGCGTCGCTGCCGACGAGCACAACCGTCTGGTTGTGCTTCGCGAGTTCCGTCGCCAGATCCGCCGCGACAACGCCCCGATCAGCGGCCAGTACCCAGGTGCCTGGCTCCTCGGTCACCTCCGCCGGCCCCTGCGCCACGATCACGCCGCGATCCGGGTTGGCGCGGGGGTCGGATTCGTCGAAACCCAGTATCGCGATGTCGCTAAAACCGGCGTCGCCCAGGGCCTGCCGCCACACTGGAGGAGTCGCGAGCGCATGGTGCGGCCGATAGCTGTCGGCAAACCGCCACCAGCCGTCCAACTGCCCGAAGGTCAGGTCCAGCCAGCCCTGGCCGCGCAGATTCTCCAGCGCCACCAGCTGTCCGGACGGGGCGAGGAGCGTGAGGCAGTGGGCCAACGTTTCGTTGAGATATCGCGTGGTATGCAGCACGTTCGAGGCGATCACCAGATCGTAGCCATGGCGGTCAAATCCCTGCTCCACCGGGTCCTTCTCAATGTCAAGCACGCGGTATTCGATTGATGCCTGGGCGCCGCCGAAGCGCGATTCCGCCTCCGCGAAGAAGCCGGCGGAAATGTCTGTGTAGACATAGTGGTAGGCCCCTTCGGGAAGCGCCGGCAGCACGGAGGCCGTCGCCGATCCGGTGCCGGCGCCGACCTCGATCACCCTGAGGCTCCGGCCGGCCGGCAGCCCGGCCAAGAGCGCCCCAACCGCATCCGCCAGGAGCCGGTTTGCCGCGCGCGCAACAGGCGCCTTGAGATACAGATCGGCTGCAGTCGGCTCGCCGCTGCTGAAGAGCAGCACGAGCGGATCCGCCTCGCCGCGCAACACGTCCGGTAGCGCATTGGCACTACGCCGAAAGAGTCCGATCTCGTTCGATCCGTGGGCGAATCGAGCAGCCATTCGATCCGCAAGAGCCTCGGCGTCGTCCGGGGCGTCGGCGGGCAGCCGGTCCTTCGACCCGACCGCAACGACGAACTCGCCGCCGGCCTCTGTCAGCACGCCCGTCCTGACCAGCATTTCGAGCAGGCGGCGGAAGAGCCGGTTGTGCACGGCCCCGACCCCCAAGTCCTGTCGCAGCGCTTCGCAGTCCACTCGCGCGCCGACGATGCGCTCCCATCCGAGCTCGTCGAGCGTCGCGACCGCGTATGCGAGGGACAACTGCTCCAGGTCCGCCAGCAGGGCGGCCCGGTCATCGGCTCCGACGTCCTCGTCCGCCAAGTAGGCGGTGAAGAGGTCCGTGCCTGCAGAAACGTCCGAAGGAGCGGTCAGAAAGTCGGCAGACAGCACGCCGGGCGCGAGGGGTTGATCACGCCAAACTACCTCGTAGAGAAGCTCTTCAATCGGGTCCGCCGCCGAGAGCAGCGCTTCCCGCGTCGCCCGTTTCACGGCGAAGCCGGCCAGTTCCCCTACGAGGGCTCCGCCGTGGTCGTAGAGCCGCAGGTCCGCCGCATGAACTTCGGGTAGCTCGTCGCTCTGCGCGTCCGCTGCTCCACTCTGCGGGTTTGCACGCATCCGCACGTGGCAGAGCAGTCGCTCCGGCAGCCGGTCGCGGAGCCACAATCGCTCCCACGCGAAGGGCAGATAGGTGATGACTTCGTCGCCGCCATCGGGGTTTCGCGCCGCTGCGAAAGCTTGGAAGCAGCCGTCCAGCACGAGCGGATGCACGTCGAGCGGGCTGCGCTCGATTCCGGCGGGCAACGCCACCTCGGCGATCGCCTCGCCCGGCCGCGCCCAGAGTGCGTCCAGCGTGCGGAAAGCCGGGCCCAGATCGATCCCGACGGCGGCCTTGGCGCGGTAGTAGGCGGCGAGGTCTACCGGCGAGAGGGCGGCCTTCAGCCTTTCGAAATCGGGCAGCGGTGTGCCCTCCGGCGCGTCAGAGGGGCCATCCGGGAGTGTGCCCTCCGCATGCAGCGTCCAGTCGTCCTCGCCCGCATTCCGGCTGAGGACGCGGATCCGGCGCGCCATGCCGTCCTCGGCCCCGTCGAGCAGTACCTGCAGCTGCCGGCCGGCCTCTGCGATGCCGTCCTTCGAATCCTCGTCCGTGAAGACCAGCGCGCTCTGCATTACGAACTCTTCGACGACCGCGGCTTCGCCGCCCTCCGCGCGGGAGACCGATGCCGCCATGGCGCCATAGAGCGCGCCCGGCGCGATCAGGCGGCCGAAGACTCGATGGTCACTCAGCCACGCCGGATCGGAGGGAAGGACCTCGCTGTCGAAGGCGACCTCCCCGCTCGCGGACTGGTGGCGCGTGCCCAGCAGCGGATGGTCGGCACCGGGCCGACGCCGCTGCCGGGCCTCGACCCAGTAACGCTCGCGCTGGAATGGATAGCCCGGGAGGGAAATCCGGCGGCGCTCCTCGCCCGCGAAGAGCCCCTGGAACCGGACCGCAAGGCCCGTCTCGTAGGCACCGGCAACCGCCTCCACGAAGCCGTCGCCCGCGCCCGGCGCGGCCTCGTCGTTCGAGGGGCGCCGCAAGCTCGACAGAATCGCCGGCGCGGTTCCGGCGGTTTCTGGCCACGCCATGGTCGTCATCGGTCCGAGCACGGCATGGGGGCCGATCTCGATGACGGCGTCCACGCCGATCTCCGCCAGCGTCTCGATGCAGGCGCGGAAGGCCACCGGCTCGCGCGCCTGACGCCGCCAATACGTTGCGTCCGGCGTTTCGCCCTCTTCCAGCGCACGGCCGGTGAGGTTGCTGATGAACGCAAGCGATGGCGGCGCGAATGTGATGGCCCCGATGGCCGCCTCGAGATCGCCCAGTGCCGGCTCGATCATGGCGCTGTGATAGGCCGGACTCCTGCGCAGCCGGGCGACCCTGATCTGTGCCGCCTCGAAACGCTCCGAAATCGCCGCGATCTCCACCGCCGGGCCGCTGATGACTTGGTGCGCGCCATTGTCCGCCGCGATGCAGAGCCCGACACCCTCGGCCATCGCGTTGTGCTCATCTAGCGCTCTGGCAACGCGGCCCGACGGCGCAAAGACCGCCGCCATCGCCCCCTCGCCGGACAAGGCGCCGAATGCTGCGCCCCGCACCGAAGCTAGGCGCAGGCCGTCCTCAAGGCTGAAGACGCCGGCGGTGTGCGCGGCCGCTATTTCGCCCAAGCTGTGTCCGAGCACCACGCCCGGCCGCACGTCGAGGCTCTCCCAGAGCGCTGCGAGCGCGCATTCCAGCGCGTAGATCGCCGGTTGCTTCCACGCCGGATCGTCCAAGTCGCCCTCCGCGCCGGATCGACCGAACATCACGTCCAGCAGCGAGGTGCCGCGATCGGCTGCCAGCGCGGCGTCGCAGCGGTCGAGCACCGCTCGCACCGCCGGCTCGCTCGCGTAGAGCGCTTCGCCCATGCCGACCCACTGGCTGGCCTGCCCGGTGTAGGCAAACGCGACCGAGGGAGCCTCGCGCGCCACCGCGGCGGTGTGCGTCTCGGCGAGCACCTCGAGCTTCTGGCGCAGCGAGCCGGCATCATGGAACACCACACCTGCGCGATGGCCGAAGTGGCTGCGCCCAACGGCCGCTGTCCAGGCCATGTCGGAGAGTGGCGGGCTCGACGCCGCGCTGTTCGTAGAAAGCGCCCCCTCGCGTTCGCCGAGCCAGGCGAGGTAGCGCCTCGCGGACTCCCGCACCGCCTCATCCGACTTGCCCGACAACGGCAGCAAGCGGCTTCCGCGCGGCCCGAGCTCATGTTCCGGCGGCGTTGACGCGGCGGCGGCGGGCATAGGCGCGGCAATCCGCTGCGGCAGACCCGCGCTCCAGTGCTCGGGACCCCGCGTGTCGGCGCCGGCGGTTTGGCCGTATCCCTCCATCACCACGTGGGCGTTGGTGCCCGACCAGCCGAAGGCGCTCACGCCCGCCCGCCGCGGGCGGGCGGCAACGACCGGCCAGTCCGTGGACGTCGCGGTCACCTGTAGCGGCAGTCGCTCCCAGTCGATCTGCGGACTCGGCTCTCGGAAATTGAGATGCCGCGGAATCAGTCCTCGCTTCATGGCCAGCACCGTCTTGATCACGCTGGCCACACCGGCCGCCGCCTCCAGATGGCCGATGTTGGTCTTGACCGAGCCGATCAGCAAGGGACGATCCGGATCGCGCCCACGCCCGTACGCCGTACCGGTGGCCCGCGCCTCGATCGGATCGCCTACCTCCGTGCCTGTTCCATGCGCCTCCACGTAATCCACTTCCGACGACTGCAGGCCCGCCCCCTTCAGCGCCGCCGCGATCACCTTTTCCTGCGCGGGGCCGCTCGGCACGGTCAGCCCGGGGCTCGCGCCGTCCTGGTTGATGGCGGAGCCGCGCACCACGGCCCAGATGCGGTCACCGTCCGCCTCCGCCTCGGCGAGACGCTTGAGCACCACGACCCCGCAGCCCTCGCCGCGCACGTATCCGTTCGCCGCCGCATCGAATGTGGCGCAGCGGCCGTCCGGCGAGAGCATGCCGGCGTTGGCGCGCATCTCCAGCAGACGGCCCGAGAAGATCGTGTGCACTCCGCCGGCCAGCGCGAGGTCCGCCTCGCCCCGCTGCAGGCCTGTCGCCGCCTGATGGATCGCCACCAGCGAGGACGAGCACGCAGTGTCGAGCGCCAGCGCCGGCCCTTCCAGGCCGAGCGCGTAGGCGACCCGGCCGATGGCCGTGTTGAAGGAGGTGCCGGTGACGGAATAGAGGCTGGCCGCAGGCTCGTCCGGGTGGAAGGCGTCCACGATCAGGCCGCGATATTCGTTGTTGCTGATTCCGGCGTAGACTCCTGTACGGCTGCCCCTCAGCCGTTCTGGATCCATTCCGGCGTCTTCCAGCGCGCGCCAGCTGGTTTCCAGCATCAGCCGCTGCTGGGGATCGAGCAACTGCGCCTCGACCGGCGAGATGCGGAAGAAGGCGGCGTCGAACCGATCGATCTCGTCGAGGTAGCCGCCGAACCGGCACGCTCGGGCCAGCACGCCAGCGTCGGGAAACAGCGCGCCGATACGACCGATGCCGGAGCCGGGAACCCCTTCGATCACGCCGCTCTCGCCCGCCGCCAGCAAGCCCCAGAATGCGGATACGCTGTCCGCCCGGGGGAACCGGCAGGCCATGCCGACGATCGCGACCGGCGGAAAAAAATCCGGACGATCCGGGCCGCGCTGTTGGTTTCGTGTGCTGGGCATCGTTTCGGGAGCCCGAGATTCCGCCGGATCGACCATCACGATCTTCCCTGAACCAATCGCCGTGACTGCCAATTATCGCGTATCCGTTTTGAGGACGGACTCGCCTAAGGTCGCTGCCGCGTTCGGCTTCATTCCCGGGAGGTGCCAGAACCGGTTTCCCGGCCCGTCCACGGTCACCGTCCCCTAGAGCGCGCAAGAGTCCGCGGGGCGCGGCCGGGGCGCCACGATACGCGTCGGATGGCTGCGGCACCGCTCACCGTGGGCACGGCGCGATCACCGCCGCGAAGAGCAAGGCCGGCAGCAGCGCCCATGACGACGATCCGAATTCCAGATCGAAGCTGCCGCATGCACCTGTCGGAATTCCGACCCACGCCGCGTCGACAACTTGGCTTGTGTCGTAGAGGCCGAAGATCGCCGCGAAGCCGGAGCCCATGACTAGGCCGAAGACCGGTGCGCAGAGACGCCACGCCCCGGACATCCTCATCGCGATGCCAGTGATGACGGATGCCAGTGATGACGAGCACCACATGGAGACCGCTCGACGGTGCCGCGAATACAGGACTTCGCGCCCGCGCCGCATCCAGCACGCCGAAGACCGCCGGCACGACAGTGACCCGGATCAGCATGACCACTGTCCTGGAAACCGATGTGGCCAGAATGTGTTGGAACAGCGGGGGACACGCGCATAGAAGCATCGGAACCAGCGATGCGATGGGGACAAAGGTTGCCGGCAGAGGCGCGACGGCCTGGGAAGCCGCTGCGACGCAACCCGCGATGAATGCGCCGGGCGCCCCATCACGAGCACATGGCCCGGGCCGGTCCGCTAGGCGCATAAAGCCTGAAGCATCGTCGTCGCCCCATAGATGGCGGCGGTGGGGAAGAGCGCCCATGCGCGACGGCTCTCGCTCTCGCCGCCCGCGCGAATCACCACCGTCGGGATCAGGATGCTGGCGGTGACCGAGAGAACCGCAAACTGAACGCCGAGGCCTGGGGAGAGCGCCGGAGGCCATTCATCGGGCCGATCGCGGATACCCTCGCGTTCGCTTGCGTCGGCGGACCTCACGGAGCCACTCCTTGCGGAGCGCGAATTTGCAGTCGATGCTCCTTTCGCGGGTCAAGGGTGGACAGCGGCAGCGGGTGGGACACGCGTTCTCCACCGCTCATGCTCGTGAAGCCTGCGCTCTTCCGAGAGCTGGCTCTTCCGCTCCTGCACTCTTCAGTCCTGCTCCCACGGAATACGCTGAAACTTGATAGGCTAGATACCGCCCCGTTACCACGCATTGGCCGTCAGGTCGGGCATCAGACGGGCGGATGCAGCGTCGTCCCAATGGAATTGCTTTCGACCGGAATCGTGCTCGCGCGGATGTCCGCAACGACGGCCTCCCGCCGAATGTTCCGAGGGCCCGTAAGCACCCTTGGAACGATTGCCTGCGCGACGGCCCTTGGGGCTTGCCTTGCTTCTCTCATCCACTGTCGCCGAGGACATTCCATGAACAGCCCTTTCCGAGGCTGCGGGGCTCGGGACATGATTCGGCTCGGCCCGAAGGAGCCTGCCACGGCCAAGTGGCTCCAAGACCTTGTAGCCTATGGTTCCCTTGGTGCCGATTCGCCGGCGTGGCGGCAGCCGCGACTAGGGTAGGCGAAATTGACATCCCCTAGGTGATGAAGCGCGGAACGGAATCGGAGCGTGCGGCGCCGTCCATGCTGGCCCCCGCTAGGAGTGATCGGACGCGCATGGATCGTTCCGTTGCCGCCGAACCAGCCGGGCGGCATGATCATGCGGGACAGACCAAGCGCGGGACAGGCCAAGCGGCCTCCTGCTGATCCGCGGCGCCCGGCAGTCCCGCTGCTTCAAACGGTGCACTTCGTTCCGAATGCGAGTCAATTCGAAATCCGAGCGTGCGGCGTTCGATACCTGGATCTCAAGCAATGACACCTGAACACCAGATCGAAACGCTCAAAAGGATGCTGGAGCTTCAGCATCGACGCCGGTATCAGCTGGCGACCGAAGAGATATTGCATCTCTCGCTGGACGCCTACTCGAGCCAGGACATCTTCGAGCTAGAGCTCGAGACTCTCTTTTCCGATTGCCCGTTCGTCGCTGGCCACGTCGATGGCGTGCGCGAGCCCGGGCGCTACATGCTGAGCGACTGGAACCACCAGCCCTACGTCGTTGTACGGGGCCACGACGGTATCCTGCGGGCGTTTCTCAACACCTGTCGCCACCGCGGAGCGCCCTTGGTCGAACGGCAGACTGACAAACCACTGCCTTCGTTCGTTTGTCCGTTTCACGGGTGGACGTACGGACTGGACGGGGCGTTGCGCGGGGTGCCCAGGCAGTTTGCTTTCCCTGGCATCGACAAGGCGGCGCACGGTCTAAAGGAGCTCCCGGTAACAGAGAGCATGGGATTGGTGTGGGTTCACCCCAGTCCGCACGGCTCGCTCGACCCCGCCAAGGACCTTGGAAGCCTTGCGGAAGACATCGAACACTTCGACCTTGAACGTTTTGTGAGCTTCAAGAAAGTGGTCACAGAAAAAAAGGCCAATTGGAAACTGCTCGTCCAGATGAACCTCGAGGGGTACCACGCCGCCACCGTTCACAAGCGTACCCTTGCTCAACATTTTCGAAATGGGTTTCTGGCCTATGATGCGGCAGGTTCGCACATGCGCATCCTCGCCGCGAGGACCAACTTGCTGGAAGCCCTCAGAATTCCGGAAGAAGAGTGGAAGCTGTCGGATTTCGTGCTGGTTTACTACGTCCTGTTTCCCAATACGATTGTCATCATGCACGATGACAACGTGTCGATCAGAAGGCTCTTTCCGCTCTCGCCGGACCGGACGCTGTATTCCCATGAATTGCTCTATCTTCCCGATCACTATATCGGTGAATCGGGTATCAAGGCTCTTCGATCTCGGTTCTCTTACAACGAAGTCCTGTTCGACGACGAGGATTTCGCGATGGCCGAGAAGGTGCAGAGAAACCTGTTGAACGGCGTGAACGAGACTCACATGCTCGGCGTCGAAGAAGGGCTCGTAATGCTCTTTCAGGAGAACGTCAACAAGTGGATAGGGATGCAAGCCTGAAATCGCCGGCCCGCTGAGGCTTTCGCAGAATTCCAGCGGGTGTGCCATAACCGAGTCGAACGTCGGCGGTTCATGCCGTAATCAGGTGATGTTCGTGACGGATTCGCGGAGGGAGGGCTGTTGTTGAGCGAATCCTGATGGATCTCCCCCGGAGGCAGGCGCAGTTCCGCTCTCCCGGCCTTGCCGGCTGACGCGATCCCGTGCTGGTTTCTGGTTTCCGACGATGCGCTCACAACGTCAGGCGCATCAACTTGTCGACCAGCAGCGCGACGATGCCAAACATCAGGTGCCAGAGCACCTTGGCGCGGCCGCGCACCCGCAAGTGCCGCGCTCCGAACTCGTCCTTGAGCCGCCCGTTGATCCGCTCCACCGTCGAGCGCTCGCGATAGCGCCGCGCCTGCGGCGTGAGCTGACCGATGCTGCGGCGCGCCAGCGCCTCCCGCTTCAGTTCGGCGTTTTTGTCGGCGTCCCGCCGCGGGCTGGGATCGATGATCGGCACGTGCCCCAGCCGCTCGCTGCTGGCCCGGATCTCGGCCGCGTCATGGGCGCTGTCCATCAGATCGTACAGGTTGTCCACCCGCCCCGCTGTCAGTTGCGCCAGCGGAATCGCGGCTTGGCTGGCGTGCAGCGACGCCGACGTGAGCAGGCAACTCACCGGAAGCGCGCCGTCGATCGCGTCGGCGTGCAGCTTATGGCCGTTCCACTTCTCTCGGTAGCCCCGCGCGTTGCGCTTCATTTTCGTGTCGCACAGCTTCGGCAAATCGTCCAGCAGCTCTTCCACTTGGACGAATTCCAGCACCTGGACCAAGCGCTTGTGCCGCTTGCTGAGCGGGCCGAGTTCCTCGGCTGGCCACGGGAACAGCCCGTGCTGGAAGCTCAGCCAGTACTGTGACAGGGTGTCTTGCAGGGACAAGTCCGCTCTATTGCTTGGATGGCTTGTGTGTGAACTTCCATCATCCAACGGAGAGTGGACTCGTTTCCACCCAGCCCGGCATCTCAGCGCCCCACTCTCCTCAACCCCAAAATCCGGTACTTCGCGAACGTTGCAAAAGGCTCTTGACTGCAGAGATAATTCGCGAATTCTCAATCGGAACAATGTGAGCGCCGACAGCGTTGCGCCTTCATCAGCGCGTCCCAGCGCAGCCATTCGTGCGCTTGGACTAGCCGCACTCTCCCCTGCTTCAGGTCGACCTTGCGGCTGCGCGCTGCTGGTTGCTGCATGCCCCATGCATACACGAATCGCCGCCAAGAAGCCAGTCGCTCCCAGCCCTTCTTCTACAACCCAATTCCGCAAACAAAGAATCAGCCGTAAGGAACCTCTGCGAGGTTGACCACTCGGCCTGATCGCCGGCCTGTCTGGCTAGCCAGATCCCGGGCCCGAGCCTCTGGGACCATAGGCGGAGTCGATTCCGGCAGGACGTTGCGCCTTAACCCGCCCCTACCGCTGCACGGCGCGTACGAGCCAATCCGAGCGGCAGTTGCTGCGCCAAGACGGCAGTGTCTGCCGCCGCCCGCTTCGCACCAACTGCGCTCATAGCGCTCCGCCGCACCCTGTCCAACCCGGAGCACCAGCCAGTGCGCTCGACGGGGGCAAGGGCCGCAGTGGGACGCCCGGGCTGGCCGGTGTGAAGACGCTGCTGGGCAACGTCAGGCATGCGGCCGACGGGCCCCATCATGCCTGCGAGGCATGCCATTTCATGCCGAACGGCCGGCCATCTCCAAGCCGGAACTGTCGCGCCGTTCCACCGATCTGTCCGCCGCTGCGATAGGGACAGTCCACCCGCTTGCGTTCCACACGCGGTGACCGCTTGGCTCGTGGAGAGTTTGATCCGACCGCAAGAATCGACGTCACCAATATGATCGCTCCTAGGTTCGAGATTCCCGAGCTCGTGTCGGTGCGCGATGAGTCGAGTTGATACATTCATCGAAATACCTGTTGCTCCGTTCCTGCCTCCGTGGTAGCTTTGAAGCGTCACCATGAGCCCCAGACTGTTCACCGCCGGCCTGGTTGCAGCTTGCCTGTTGAGCTGCTCCGCGCCTGCTCCGCCGAGCAAGTACGCCGCCCTGATCGTTGACGGCCAGAACAACCACCGCGTTTGGCCAACCACGACGCAGTACCTCAAGGGCTATCTCGAGGAGACGGGCATGTTCACCGTTGACATCGCCACGACTCCGCCTCCCGGCGGGCCGATGGAAACTTACCAGCCGGCCTTCGGCGATTACGACCTGGTCGTTTCGAATTACAACGGGGAGCCATGGGGCCAGGCTGCCATGGCGGATTTCGAAGCATTCGTCCGCGACGGCGGAGGCTTCGTATCCGTGCATGCGGCCAACAACGCGTTTCCCGAATGGACGGCCTACAACGAGATGATCGGTATCGGCGGCTGGGGCGATCGCAGCGAGCGCCACGGCCCGTATGTACGACTGCGCGACGGCGAGTTCGTGTTGGATCGCACGCCCGGCATCGGCGGCAGCCACGGAATCCGCCACGAGTTCCGGATCGACATCCGTGACCCCGGCCACCCCATTACGCGTGGGCTTCCCCAGCAGTGGATGCATGCCAACGACGAACTTTATGACCGGTTGCGCGGGCCTGCCAAGAATCTTCACGTCTTGGCGACAGCGTTCTCGACCGTTGAATCGGAGGGCACCGGCGAGGACGAGCCGATCCTGATGACGATCCGCTACGGCGAGGGCAGGATCTTCCACACGACGCTGGGACACGCTCTGATATCCCAGCTCTGCAATGGCTTCATCACGACGTTCAAGCGGGGTGCCGAGTGGGCGGTGACCGGAAAGGTCACCCAAGCGGTCCCTCCGGAATTTCCCACGACGGATGCGGTCAGCGCGCGGCCCGAGCCCGAATAGCGAGTCCTCGATCGACCGGTTCTCGCAGGTTCCGGTTTCCAGCGGGCGCTGGCTCAGCTAGAGTGAAGGCGTGCGAACCACGCTTGTTCTGATTCTTGCCTCCTTCTTCCTCTTCTGCGCCGATTCCCCGGACACCCCCGCGGACCAGCTCGCTCGCGAGCAAGCATTCCAAGAGTCCATGCGGGGCACCGTCTTGGACGGCCACTTCACGCTGGTCCGGCTGGATGGCGACTCGTCCGCGACGGGAGGCGGTGACGCGGCCCGGCTGCGCTCGGAGCGCTACGAAATCGAGAAGGTGGTCAAGCGCACGGCAGATATCTGGACGTTCCATGCGCGGATTCAGTTCGGCGACACGGACGTGACATTGCCAGTTCCGGTGAAGCTGACCTGGGCGGACGACACGCCGGTCGTCAGCGTGACCGACCTCGGCCTGCCGGGCCTTGGCTCTTACACCGCGCGGGTCCTCTTCTACGGCGACTCATACGCCGGAACATGGTCGGGCGGCACCCACGGCGGCAGCATGTTCGGCCGTCTGGAGCGATCCCAGTAACGACCCTCAGGAATTCCGATCGCAGCCCTCCTGCCCGCTCGGAAGCATTCGAGCGATTCGTGATAGATGTTCGCCCGGCTGGCCGATACCTCCCAGCGGCCGAGCACCACTAAGCATGGCCCTGCGTCCGCGCCTCGCTCAAGCGCCACTCCTGCACTGGCGGCTTCGTTCGCATGCTATTAAATCTCGGGCAAGTTCGTCATAGGCCTCGGCTACTGGCTGCTCATCTGCGGAGGCCGTCGCGGTTGCGCCCGGCCGGTGGACTGTTCCCTTGACGGGACGCTAAGCGGCTGCCTGAGCCCCGCTCCGGGACCGCAGTGTCGAGCAACCGGGGCCACGCGTTGGAACGAATTGGTTTCGCGACCTGCGGCGGCCGCAGGAGCCGGCCCCTCACGGTCAATGCTGCCCGAGCCGGGCCAGCAGGGCGTCTCCGCTTTCGCAAACTAGCAGCCACTCGCCGATCTCCTCCAAACGGCTACCATCTGCGATCCCCTCCAGCGCCGTGGCAAGTCTGCTTGCCAGTGGCTCGCCAAGACGGATCCGGGCGAGCCGCAGGAGCAGCTTCCGCTCACCCGCCAGCCAACCCTCGTCCCGCACCCCCAGATCCGCAATACGCACGTCCGAGATCCAATGCGCGAACGCCCTAGCCAGCGCGGCGTACTCCGCGCTCGCCGACCACTTCTGTAGCGGCTGGGCAGCCGCCAACAACTCTTCCGGACTCTCGCAGCGCTGCAGGCGCCCCAACAACACGGCCACGTTGCCCTCCCCGCCGGGGTCCGGAAAGCGGCGCAGGTCGAGCACCGGGCAAGCCATCCGCGGGATGTCCCGCTCCGCGCCGTCGTGGGACGCGCAGTTCGATTATGGGCATGGCGGGTGCAGAAGTCGCGGGGCCTGGTGCGGCCAGCGCACCCGGGGATTGTAGCCAAGCGAACTGCGCTTGACAGACTCCGAGGGACCCCGTGCGCTGAGAACATTCCCGGGCTCCGCGCCGCGCCTCGAGCTCCACTCAGCAGGCATCTAGCCAATCCCGCTCGAACGCTCAACGCCCGTCCCGGCTGTCAAGCGTTCGGCTATCCTACTGGGCATGACCCGCAGGCAGATGATGTCCACCACCTTGGGCGCGGCCGCCGCGCTACCGGCCTTGGGAGCGGCAAGGCGCCCCAATATCCTTTTCGCCATTGCCGACGATTGGGGCTGGCCCCACGCAGGAGCCTACGGGTGTAGTTGGGTCAACACGCCTGCTTTCGATCGCATTGCGAGCGAAGGCGTGTTGTTCACCAACTGCTTCACCTCCAACCCCAAGTGCTCCCCCTGCCGCGCCAGCATCCTGACCGGGCGCAATACGTGGCAGCTCGAAGAGGCCGTCAGTCACTTCGGAGTGTTTCCGGCCAAGTGGGCTGTATTTCCCGATCTGCTGGAACAGGCCGGCTACCACGTCGGCTACACCGGCAAGGGCTGGGGCCCGGGAGACTACAAGGCGGGCGGCTTTGGGCGCAATCCCGCCGGGCCGGAGTACGCCAAGCACACGCTGGAGCCGAAGTTCCGCGCCATGTCAAACAAGGACTATGCAAGGAATTTCGAGTACTTTCTCGAGGCACGGGACACGGACCAGCCGTTCTGCTTCTGGTTCGGCACGCACGAGCCCCACCGTGCGTTCCAGGACGGCGCCGGCGAGCTCAGCGGCAAGCGCTTCCAAGATGTCGACGTGCCCGCCTTCTATCCCGACGACTCGACCATCCGGCGCGACCTTGCCGACTACGCCGTCGAGTCCGAGTGGTTCGACACCCACTTGGGGCGGATCCTGGCCAAGCTGGAGGAGATCGGGGAGTTGGACAACACGCTGGTCATCGCCACGTCCGACCACGGCATGCCGTTCCCGAGAGTGAAGGGCCAGATCTACGAGTACGGCTTCCACCTGCCGCTGGCCGTGCGCGGAGGCGGCGGCCGCAAGGGGCGCAGCGTGGATGACTTCATCAACGTCAGGGACTTCGCGCCCACGATTCTGGAACTCGCCGGTGTAGGAGTTCCCGACTCCGTAACGGGCAGCAGCTTCGTGGAGATCTTGAATTCGGACGCCGATGGCTGGGTCGATGCCAGCCGCAACCGCATGTTGGTCGGCAAGGAACGGCACGACTTGGGCCGGCCTAACGACTGGGGGTATCCGGTGCGGGCCTTGCGCACGCCAGAGTACCTCTACGTCCGCAACTACGAGCCGGACCGCTGGCCCGCGGGCAATCCGGAGACCGGCTACCGCAACTGCGATGCGAGCCCGACCAAGTCCCAGCTCGTGAGGGGCTTCGACGACTACTACCGCATGTCGTTCGGCAAGCGCCCGGCCGAGGAGTTGTATCGCGTTGACAGCGATCCGGACTGCGTCCGCAACCTAGCCGCCGACCCGGCCCATGCCGAGGCCAAGAAGTCCCTGCGGGCCGAGCTGCAGCAACGCCTGGAACGCGACGGCGACCCGCGCGCCCTGGGACAGGCGTGGGTCTTCGACACCTACAAGTACACCGGCGCGCGCCGCCACGCCTACTCGACATGGCTGGAACACAACGGCTCGAGTAAGGCCGAAACCCCTTGACCGCATATACTAGACGCGATAGCCGCGCTCGCGATTCCGTCGGGGCGCAGGGTTGGAATCTGGGGCTGGCCGGGGCTTGGATCACACTCCCGGCCAATCTAATCTGAAAGTCGTGGGACAGGTGCAATGAAGGAATTCGAGGGCAAGGACGTTCGCAACATCTGCATCGTTGGACATGGCGACTGCGGCAAGACCACTCTAGCCGCCGCCATGCTCTATACATCGGGCGCCACCAACCGCCTGACGAGCGTCGACGAGGGCAACTCGATCACCGACTTCGACGAGGAGGAGGTCGCACGCAAGGTGTCGATTTCCACGGGCGTGGCAAACGCCCAGTGGAAGGAGGCGAAGGTCAATCTGCTCGACACCCCCGGCTACAACATTTTCATCAACGAGGCCAAGACCGCGATGTCCGCTGCCGACACCGCCTTGGTGGTGGTCGATGCGGTCAATGGCATCGAGATCCAAACGGAGAAGGGCTGGGGCTTTGCCTCGGAGTTCGGCCTGCCCAAGGTGATCTTTGCCAACAAGATGCACAAGGAGCGGGCTTCCGTCGAGGCAGTCGTGCAACAGGCTAAGGAGGTCTTCGGCGTCACCGCCGTATCGGTGCAGCTCCCCATCGGGCGCGAGAGCGGCTTCCGCGGTGTCGTCGACTTGCTCAGCGGAAACGCCTACGAGTACGAGATGGGCGGTCCGGGCGAAGGCACGGCGATTGCGGTTCCGGACGATCTGGCAGACCAAGTCGAGGAGATGCGCACCAGCCTAATCGAGGCCGTCGCCGAGACCGACGAGGAGTTGATGGAGGAGTACTTCGAGGAGGGCACGCTCGAGGCAGGCAAGTTAGTCGCCGGCCTGCGCAAGGCGGTGGCGGCCGGCGAGGTCGTGCCCCTGCTATGCGGCTCCGCTTTGCACAACATGGGCATCGACCGGCTGCTCGATTTTCTCGTCGATTCGACGCCGTCGCCGACCGACCGGAGCGAGTTCGCGACCGAGGACGGCACGGTCGCTGTCGACGATGGCGAACCGCTTTCGCTGCGCGTGTGGAAGACGGCCTCGGACGCTTTCGCAGGGCGGGTGAGCTACTTCCGCGTCGCCTCGGGCGTGCTGCAGAACGACGCGTCGGTGTACAACCACAGCAAGCAATCCAGCGAGAAGTTCGCGCGCATCAGCGTGTCGCAGGGCAAGACGCTGGAACCGGTCTCGGCGATCCATGCCGGCGACATCGGCGTGGTCGCCAAGCTCAAGGACACCGGCACGGGCGATAGCCTCGGCGCAAAGGAGCGGCCCGTCGCGTTCCCGCAGGTCAATTTGCCGCCGCCATCGATCTCGTACGCCATCCAGCCCAAGACGCGCCAGGACGAGGACCGTCTCGGCAGCACGATTGCCAGAGTGCTGGAAGAGGATCCCTCGCTAAACTTCTACCGCGACCCGCAGACGCAGGAATTCCTGCTGGCGGGCAACGGCCAGCAGCACATCGACATCGTCTGCAGCAAGCTGCGCAAGCGCTACAACGTCGATGTCGAGTTGCGCGCGCCCAAGATCCCGTACCGCGAAACGATCCGCGGCCAGGCGGACGTCCACGGGCGTCACAAGAAGCAGACCGGCGGCCACGGCCAATTCGGCGACTGCAAGATCCGAGTGGCGCCGCTAGAGCGTGGCGGCGAATTCGAGTTTGCGGACGAGATCTTCGGCGGCGCGATTCCCAAGACCTACATCCCGGCCGTGGAGAAGGGAATTCGCGAGGCAGCGGGAAGGGGCTACTTGGCCGGCTATCCAGTCGTCGACTTCAAGGTCACGCTGTACGACGGCTCATATCACGACGTGGACTCCTCGGAGCTGGCGTTCAAGCTGGCGGGCAGCAAGGCGTTCAAGCTGGCCATGGCGGCGGCGCGGCCGGCCCTGCTCGAGCCGATCATGAAGGTCGAGGTCGTGGCGCCGATCGAATTCTCGGGCGATCTCATGGGCGACCTGAACAGCCGCCGCGGCCGCATCCAGGGCATGGAGGCCAAGGGTGCCAGCCAGCTGATCCACGCGCACGTGCCGATGGCCGAGATGCTCACCTACGCCAACGACCTCACCTCGATGACACAGGGCCGCGGCACGTTCTCGATGGAGCAGCATGCCTACGACTTCGTGCCGGGACAGCTCGCCGAGAAGATCGTGCAGGCCGCCAAGCGGACCGATGGCGACGGAGAGGACGACGAATAGGGTCTTTCACGCTTGCGCGAGGAGCCCGGCCAGGCTCTTGGCGCAGATCGTCGTTCCGAGGTACTTGTCGCCGCCGGGACCCGTCCAGTGGGTTTCCAAGCTCACCGCGCCGGCGTAGCCGTCGGCCTCGAGAGCCGTAAGCTGCTCCTGCCATCCGACCCCGCCGGCGCCGATGTCGCACCATTGCGGCCCGCCGCCGCTCGGATCGCGCGTGCAATCCTTGACGTGGACATGGCAGATGCGCCCAGCCGGAACCTCGCGGTAGCCGCGCGGAACCGCCGCCTCGCCGGCGGCGAATGCGTTGCCCGGATCCCACACCACGCCGTATAAATCAGGGTCGAGTTCGTCGATGGCGCGGGCGACTTCTTCTCCGGTCGCAAAGTGGCAGGCGGGTTCGTTCTCGAGTCCCAAGCGAACGCCGGATCGGCGTGCGGCTTCACCACCCTCGGCGAGGATCTCTGTGATGCGTCGAAAGTTGCGCTCCGGCCTCACCGTGCGCCAGAAGCTGAAGACCCTCACGACGGGCGCCTTGAGCCGGCGCGCGATCTCTAGGGCCCTGGCCAAGACGCGCGGCTGGTCGGCGAAGTCGTAGGCGGCCCGGAACGCGTCCTGCTGGAACCGCTGGTCGATTTCCCCGCCATCGGGCAGGATGCACTTGTAGACGGGCGAGGCGACCGCGACGAACCCTCTTCCATGCCGGTCGGCAATCTGCTTCAGCTGATCGATCTCGCCGTCCGACATGGCCAGCACGTTCTTGTCCCAGGCGGTGCGGATCTCGAGGCCCGCGATGTCCAGTTCCACTGCGGTCGCGCACACGCGCTCGAAGTCCTGCGAGAACTCGTCGGTGATGACCGCGATCGGGAAGGTTGCCATAGTTCTCCATCGTAGATGCCTGCCGTCGGACCGGCGCGAGCGGCGAGGGCCGAACTGCCCTGATTCGGGACATGCCTCGCTAGTGCAGCTATGGGCGGCCCCTCCCGCAAGATCCTTGCTCCGAGAACCGATGAGCCTGGCGGTGGTGGCGCAGCGCGCCTACCTTGTCACGCGCGAACCTGCAGGGATTTCAGCCGTGAGTCGGCTTGGAGCGAGCCCCTAGCCAGTGCCGGGCCCTTCGACCACGGGTTCGGCAGCGGGCTCCTGAGCCTTTGCATCACGCAGGCAGCGCCAATGACACTCGCTAACCGCGCCGCCGCTGCACCAGTGCCTCCAACTCCGCGATGCGCGCCTCGGCTCGCCGCCGGGCCTCGGCCTCCGCCTCTGCCCGCGCCTCGGCGGCATCAACCATTGCCTCTGCGGTCTCGAGATTCCCGGGATTCTCCTCAATCCATGCATAGTCCCGCCCGGAGGCCAAGCTGCGCAACCTCAGGTTCGCGCCCTCGACTCGCAACGACACTCCCAGCGCGGTGCTAGACACGGCCCCGTCTGGATCCGCTGGCATCTCCTCATAGGACTGGCCCCACAACCGGTACCCCACCAGCCGCGCCCCCCGCTTCTGCGGGTCCGGCTGGAACAGGAAGTACTCCCCGATCCCCAGCCGCGCGTACAGCGCTCG
>JAJDZN010000312.1 GCA_022824585.1 Bryobacterales bacterium
CGCCATCCAGCGCAGCAGCGAGCCCAGCTTGGCCGCCGTCTCGGGCGTATCCATTCGATGCGGCATGAACAAGTCGTGGCCGCCTTCCGGATCGGCCCTGTCGTTGAAGCCAGACAGGTACACGCGCATGGCCCCGCGATAGACCGAGAGGCGCTTCCCGAAGCGGTTGGTGAGCTTCCACGTGTACTCGGCCGGCAGGACGATCACCTTTGCGATGCCCAGCGTGTCCGCCGTGAGCGGCATCGGGTCCAGCAGGGGGCGTACCGGATCCTCGGATTCTTCCGGCACCGTCAGCACGAAGGCCGGCGTGCGCCGGTCGGGATCGACCAAGAACTCAGCCAGGTTCGCCGCGTCGTACTCGGACTCGACGACCCAGGGCTCCTTCTCGATCTTGGCGGCACCCTGTTCCATGGTGCATTCCTTGACGACGTGCTCGAGGAATCCCGGCACCCTCGGTTGCACCCGCATCTTCGCTTCGGTGGACTTCGCCAGCGTGCGCAGGCAGAACTCGGCATCCTCCCCAGGCCGCTGGCGGATCGCCACCTCGGTGGTCCACTCTCTCTCGATGTCACCCTCTTCGGGCTCCACGAAGCGCAGCGCCCAGGTTTCTGAGTCGTCCTCCTTCGCGTGGACGGCAGCAAATGTCCGCCTTTCGGCTTCGTGGTGGAAAGCATCGCCGGACCAAGCCTCGTCCGGCAGCTCGGTCTTGGACGCGCTCTCGAGCCACTCCAAGGTGATCTCGCGGGCGGTGTCGGTCTTGTCCAGATGAGCCGCGATGCGCAGGATCTCGCGTGTCCGAGGCGCTACTCTTGTCCGGCTCTGGTCGTAGGTGGGTTTATCGTGGTGGAGCATAGCTTTCTCTTGATTCCAGTACTGTCATTCTTGCCCGCCCTAGGGCGGGCGTTCCCGGGATACCGTTCTCGCCGCCACGTCCAAGCGCACCCGGCTGCGCCCGAAGCGACGCCCGTCCGCCACTGGCCCTAATCACCTGCTTTGGCGACTTGCGGGGACTGTGCGCCGGCTCACTTCCGAAACTTCCGCATTTCTAGAAGAATAGCTGCGAAAAATATACCAGATTAGCGTAGCACCTAGCGGCGTTTCGTGCTCAGTCGCCGAATGCAAGCGGTTTCGGGCGGCAGCCTCCGGTCTCGGTGAGCTGTGGAAGCTGGCGGCGTTTCGGTCACGGCAGAGTGCAGGCAGGTGCCTGGTCACTGCCTTGCTTGGAACGACGAGTGATTCGCCGAGTGATTCGCTGCCGGGCCGGGCCGGGCCGATTCTGCTAACCTTCGGTGCAGCCCTCCGGCTGGCACACAGCCGCTGGCGTGATGACGATATCAGGAGCGGCTGGAAACAGGCCGCCAAAGGAAACGAGATGAGCGAAACCATCCCAGGGGCCAAGTGGCACCAGCAACTGCATTGGCGCATCGCTATTGCGATGTCGCTCGGCGTGATCGCGGGCTTGATCGGAGGCGAACCGTTGGCCGACGCAGTCGGCTGGCTCGGGACGCTGTTCATCAAGCTGCTCAAGATGATCATCGTGCCCTTGGTGGTGACGTCGATCGTCACGGGCGTTGCGTCGGTGGGCGCGGGAGCTGGGCTGGGGCGTCTGTTCGGCAAGACGATGGGCTACTACATGCTCACCAGCACCTTCGCGTGCATCGTAGGTCTGGTGATGGTCAACCTCATCCAGCCCGGCGTGGGCGCGGATCTCGGCGCGGCCGAAACCGAGGAGATGCCGCACCTAACCGTGATTCAGTCACCGGTGGATCTGATTCTCGACATTGTTCCGGAGAACGTCTTCGCGGCGGCCGCGGAGGCAAAGATGCTGGCGATCATCTTCTTCTCCATCGTTCTGGGCATCACCATCAGCACGCTGCAGCGGACGCATCGCGAGCCACTGCTGGGCTTCTTCGAAGCGGCTTTCGAGACGATGATGCGCCTCACCGGCGGCATCATCCGCCTGGTCGCGCCGATCGGGGTGTTCGCCCTGATCGCCAAGCTGATGGGCACGACGGGCCTGGGAGCCTTCAAGGCGCTGGGCCTATACGCCCTGATGCTGGTCGCGGGCCTGACGGTTCACCTGCTGGTGACGCTGCCGCTGATATTGCGCTTCTTGGGCGGCATCAACCCGGTCAGGCACTTCCGGAACATGGTGCAGCCCATCGTCATGGCCTTTTCCACGAGTTCTTCTGGCGCGACCCTGCCGGTCACGATCGATGCCGTAGAAAACAAGGTCGGCGCCTCGAACCGCGTCACCTCGTTCGTGCTGCCAATGGGGGCGACCGTCAACATGGACGGAACGGCTCTCTACGAGTGTGCTGGGGTGATGTTTATCGCACAAGTGCTCGGCGTCCAGCTTGGCATCGAGCAGCAGCTCTTGGTTGTGTTCACCGCCCTGCTCGCATCCATTGGAGCCGCGGCCGTTCCGTCCGCGGGACTTGTCGTGATCTTCATCGTGCTCGAGGCGGTGAACCTGACCGGGCCGCAGGTGGAGCTGATCGTCGGAGCAATGCTAGCGGTCGATCGCCCGCTGGACATGTATCGCACGGTCATCAATATTTTCAGCGACTCTTGCGGCGCGGCGATCATCGCCAAGTCAGAGGGCGAGGAGGGCATCGACGAGGATGTGCCGGACGCATAGCATGTCGCTGGGATTGCTTTCCGGCTCGCCATTCTGCATGGCGCAGCGTGGGTGGCGCACCTGCGTTGCCTCGCGAACGGACGCTGTTCCGCAGGACTCCGCCGGGCCGCGTCTGAAGCGCGTGCACAGCGGCACCCTCTTCGCTAGAAAGAGCCGCCCGTCGCGATCACGGTGACACGGCTGATCACATCGGACGCGCCGGGCTCGCGCGCGTCCTGCGTCGGACATCAGCTCGATCGAGCTCGGGACGACCGGACAAGCCCGCATCCCCTCTCATAGACCGGCACCGGCGCTACCGAAGCTATTGGGTATGCTGTTTCTCGGGCCGGGCCCGGATCGCGTGGCGACCGTTCCGGTACCATGCACGACATGCCGGATCATTCCAATTCTCAGAGAGCGCAGTGGAACTCGAGGACCGGGTTCATTCTCGCCGCCGCCGGCTCCGCCGTCGGCCTAGGCAACATATGGAAGTTCCCGTACATCACCGGCGAGAACGGCGGCGGGGCGTTCGTCTTGGTCTATTTGGCTTGCATCCTAGCCGTCGGCGTGCCCGTGATGATGGCCGAGGTCATGCTTGGCCGAGCCTCGCGATCATCGTCGGTCACCGCCTACCGCACGCTGTCGAATCCGAAGTCCAAGTGGGTGGTTTTCGGGATTCTGGCCGTCGTGGCCGCCTTCCTGCTGCTGTCGTACTATTCCACGGTTGCGGGCTGGGCCTTGCACTACACGTACCTCTCGCTGTCCAATGCCATCGCCGGCATTGACGCCGGCCAGGCCGAAGGGCTATTCGACCAATTGACCGGCTCGCCGATGATCGGCGTCGGCTGGCAGTTCGCCTTCTTGGTCTTCACCATGTGTGTCGTAGCGGCGGGAGTGTCGCATGGCATCGAGCGCTGGGCGCGGATCATGATGCCCGGGCTGTTCGTGATGATCCTGATCCTGCTGGGCAAGGCGATGACGATGTCCGGCTGGGGCGAGGCGATGGACTTCCTGTTTGGGATGAACTGGGCCAAGCTGACCGCTGCCGGCGTGCTCGAGGCTCTTGGCCATTCGTTCTTCACCCTCAGCCTGGGCATGGGCAGCATGATCGCCTACGGCAGCTACCTGCGGTCGCAGGATGACCTCGCTTCTGCGTCGCTCGCCACGGCGGGCGCTGACACGCTGGTCGCCCTGGCCGCGTCCCTGGTGATCTTCCCCATCGTGTTCACGTTCGGCATGGAGCCGGGAGCGGGGCCGGGATTGCTCTTTGTGACCCTGCCCACGGCGCTCGCCCAGATGACAGGCGGGGCGTTCTTGTCCGTGGTCTTCTTCGTGATGCTCGTCTTTGCCGCTCTGACCAGCGCGATCGCGATTCTCGAAGTGATTGCGGCGTATCTGCTGGACAACCACGGAATCTCCCGTGTCAAGGCATGCGTCTTCGGCACCGTCTTGGTGGCACTCTTCGGCGTTCCGGCCACGATGAACGGCGGTTGGTTCAACGCCGTGGATCACTTCGTGTCGAACTGGGCGCTGCCGCTCGGCGGCCTCGGCATCGCATTGTTCGTTGCCTGGCGCATGGACGGCGCCCTCAGGCGAAAGGAGTTCGAGTCCGGCAGTGCCTTGGCCAGGTTCTACGGCTCGTGGCTGTGGATTCTGAAGTATCCCGTGCCGGTCTGCATCCTGATCGTCTTCTTGCACGCCATAGGCGCGCTGTCCTGGATTGGCGGGCTCTTGGCCTAGCGGCGCGGGCGCGCTACAGGTCGACGATCTTCGAGCCGGGCGGTGCCGTTGCCGGGCTCTCTTCGTCCTCGCGCCTGGCTCGCATCGGCATGCGGGCCCTGACCGGGATCAGCGCGTTGGAAATCGGGTCTTCGCTGTCTTCTGCGAGATCCACGGAGCTGTTGACGTAGCTGACGAACTCGCGCATCTGCCGCTGCATGGCGTCCATCTTGCTGCGCATGTTCAAGATGATCTCGACGCCCGCGAGATTGACGCCCAGGTCGCGCGTTAGCGACAGGATCACATCGAGTCGGTCGATATCTTCGTCGGTGTAGAGGCGCGTGTTGCCGTCGGTCCGGGATGGCTGCAAGAGGCCCTCCCGCTCGTACATGCGGAGCGTCTGCGGATGCACGTCGAAACGTTCAGCCACCACCGAGATGGTGTAGCTGCCCTTGGTCTTGCGCTGCCTTGCCATGGTCAGACGCCGCCGAGCGAGTCGCGCGGGTTCTCGGGATTGCGCTCCGCGTAGCGCCGCATCAGGTCCTTGGTGGACTCGTCCGGAACCTTGGGCACGACAATCGAGATTCTAACGAACTGGTCTCCGCGCTTGTCGCTGCGCGGGTCGATGACGCCCCGCCCGCGCATGCGGAACGTCTTGCCCGAGTTCGTCGCCGGCGGAATCCGCATCAAGGCCGTGCCATCGATTGTTGGCACTTCGATCTTGGCACCGAGCACTGCCTCGGCCGGCGTGATCGGCACCTCGATGCGAATGTCGAAGTTGTCGCGCTCGAAGAACGGGTGCTTGCCAACGTGCACGAGGATGTACAAGTCGCCGGCCGGACCGCCGAGGATCCCGGCGTTGCCCTTGCCTTGCAGGCGGAGCCTTGCGTTCTCCCGCGTGCCCGGCGGAATCCGCACATCGATGGTGTTGGTGGCCAGCAACCGCCCGTCGCCGGCACATGGCTGGCACGGCGTGCGGACCTGCCCGGTCTGGCCGCATTCCGAGCAGGGGACGCTGAAGCGCATGTTGCCGGCCATCCGCTGCAACTGGCCGCTGCCGCCGCAGGACCTGCAGACGCTTGGCGGCTCTCCCTTTGCGTTTCCCGATCCGGAGCACGGGGCGCACGGGGCCTGGCGGCTGATCTTGAGGCGTTCGGTCGTGCCGCGGATCGCTTCGTCGAAGCCGATCTCCATTTCGTACTCGAGATCCTCGCCCTGCCTGCGCGTGGCCTGGCCGCGACCGCGGCCCCGGCCGCCGAACATTCCCTCGAACAGGTCGCCGAAATTCGTCCCGGCGGCTTGGCGCCCTAGGTCGCTGAAGTCAAAGCCATCGAATCCGAAGCCGTGGCCTTGGCCGGAAGCGGCCTGCTGGCGGGCTTGCTCGGAGTAGAATCCGTAGCGGTCGTAGATGCCCCGCTTCTCCTCGTCGCTGAGGATGTCGTAAGCCTCTTGGACATCCTTGAAGCGCTCTTCCGCGGCCTTGTCGCCGGGATTGACGTCGGGATGCAGCTTGCGCGCCAAGTGCCGGTAGGCTGTGCGGATCGCATCTCCCTCGGCGTTGCGGGGCACTCCCAGCGTCGCGTAGTAGTCTTTGCTGCGGTTGGCCGCCATGCCCATCTAGCCTAGACGGTGGCGCGGCGCTGCCGCCCGTGCGGCACTGCCGCCTCACGACTTCGGCTTCTCGTCCGCGTCTTCGAACTCCGCCTCCACTACGTCGTCTGGAGCGCTTGCGGCGTCCGCTCCGCCGGTGCCATCCGTGGGAGCGTCCGAGCCCTCGCCGCCTTGCTGCGCCGCGTACATCGCCGTGGCCAGCGCGTGAGAGGCCTGGTTCAGATCCGACACGGCCTTGTTGATCTGCTCCGTGCTGCCGCTCTTGACCGCCTCGCGGGCGGCCTCGATGGCCTGCTCGATCTTCTTGGCCTCGGCCTCGTCGACCTTGTCGCGGTGTTCGCCGAGGGTCTTCTCGGTGGAGTAGATCACTGCCTCGGCTTGGTTGCGGGCTTCGATCTCTTCCTTGCGCTTCTGGTCCTCGGCCGCGTGCTCTTCCGCATCGCGCGCCATCTTCTCGATCTCGTCCTGAGACAGGCCCGAGGAGCTGGTGATGGTGATCTGCTGCTGCTTGCTGGTTGCCTTGTCCTTGGCAGAGACGTTGAGGATGCCGTTGGCGTCGATGTCGAAGGTGACCTCGATCTGCGGCACCCCGCGCGGCGCGGGCGGAATTCCGACCAGCTGGAACACGCCCAGCAAGCGGTTGTCTCCCGCCATGGACCTCTCGCCTTGGAAGACCTTGATCTCGACCGAGGTCTGGCTGTCCGCCGCGGTCGAGAAGACCTCGGACTTGCGCGTCGGGATCGTGGTGTTGCGCTCGATCAGCTTGGTGAACACGCCGCCCAGCGTCTCGATGCCGAGGGACAGCGGCGTGACGTCGAGCAGCAGCACGTCCTTGACCTCGCCGCCCAGGACGCCGCCCTGCACGGCCGCGCCGGTGGCCACGACTTCGTCGGGGTTAACGCCCTTGTGGGGTTCCCGCCCAAACAGCTCCTCTACCCGCTTTTGGACCATCGGAATGCGGGTCGAGCCGCCGACCATCACCACCTCGTCGATGTCCGACGGCGACAGCCCCGCGTCTGTCAGGGCCTTCTTGCAGGGCTCGAGCGTGCGGCGCACCAGCGGGTCGATCATCTGCTCGAGGTGGGCCCTGGTGAGCTTGCGAGCGAGGTGTTTCGGGCCGGTCTCGTTGGCGGTGATGAAGGGAAGGTTGATTTCTGTCTCCATCAGTGTCGACAGGTCTCGCTTGCTCTTCTCGGCTGCTTCGCGCAGCCGCTGAAGGGCCATGGTGTCCTTGGACAGGTCGATACCCTGCTCCCTGCGAAACTCGTCGACCAGCCAGTCGATCAGAACGCTGTCGATGTTGTCCCCGCCGAGGTGGGTGTCGCCGTTGGTCGCCTTGACTTCGACGACTCCCTCGTCGACCTCGAGAATCGAGATGTCGAACGTGCCCCCGCCGAAGTCGTAGACGGCAATGGTCTCGTTCTGTTTCTTGTCCAATCCGTAGGCTAGGGCCGCCGCCGTCGGCTCGTTGATGATGCGGCGCACGTCCAGTCCCGCGATCTTGCCCGCGTCCTTGGTGGCCTGGCGCTGGGCGTCGTTGAAGTACGCCGGCACCGTGATGACCGCCTCGGTGACCTTCTCGCCGAGATAGGCCTCGGCCGCTTCCTTGAGCTTTCCCAGCACCATGGCCGAGATTTCCTGCGGCGAATAGCTGTTCTCTCCGACCGTGACCTTGAGCAGATCCCCCGCGGCACTGATCTTGTAGGCCACGTTCTTCGTCTCCTCGCTGACTTCGGAGCTGCGGCGGCCCATGAAGCGCTTGATCGACGAGATGGTGGCATCGGGATTGGTGACGGCCTGCCGCTTGGCTGTCTCGCCCACCAAGCGGTCGCCATTCTTGCTGAATGCAACGACAGACGGTGTGGTGCGCTCCCCTTCCTGGTTAGCGACGACTTGGGACTGTCCCGCTTGCATTACGGCTACGACCGAATTTGTGGTCCCGAGGTCGATACCGATGACCTTTCCCATCTGTGACCCTCCAAATCTCAGGATGCTCTGCAGCGGATCCTGCCAGCCGCAGCGTGCTTGCTGACGCGTGGCGACTGCATGAACTCTTAGTATACTATCATGACTTTACTTTAGTCAGCCGCTGTCAACATTGCAGAGCCAGCCGTGCGACGTGGAACGGGCAATGAGGCGCTATTACATCACCGATAGCAGAACCTGCCCCGGCGGATTGCTCGACTGCATCGAAGCGAACGCGAGGCGCGGCTGCTCTTGGATCCAGCTCCGCGAGAAGGACCTGGCCCCCCGGGACCTGCTCGAACTGGCCCGCGCCGCCTTGGCCCGCGTCCGTCCCCACGGGACCGCGATCCTCGTCAACGGACGCTTGGATGTCGCGCTCGCCGCAGGCGCGCACGGAGTCCACCTGCCTGCCGGCTCGCCCGCCCCCTGCGATCTCAGGCCTGTCGTGCCCTCGGGATTTCTGATCGCGGTGTCCGCGCATACCGTCGACGAAGTCTGCCGGGCGGAACGGGAGGGGGCCGATCTTGCGGTCTTTGGCCCGGTGTTTCCGACGCGGTCCAAACCGGGCCGGGGCGAGATCCCCGGCCTCGGAGGGCTGCGCGAGGCATGCGCCGCGACCTCGTTGCCGGTGGCCGCCCTAGGAGGCATCACAGCCGAACGAATCGCCGCCTGCACGGACGCCGGCGCGGCGGGCATCGCCGGAATCAGCATGTTCCAGTCCCGCTGCGGCTCTGCCGGCGATCGCGAGGAGGGCTGACCGGGCCCGCGCCGCGTCTCTCAGCGTCGCGGCCGCATCTTGACCGCCCAGCGCAGAGGCGGTATCGGCTCGCCGCGCAAGCTGGACTCGATCAGGATCTGGAGTCTCTTCTGGCGCGTCTGTTCTCGTTTCGCGCTCACGATCCAGTGCGCGCACTGCTTGCGGTAGGATGGCGCCGCGGCGGCGAAGCACTCCCACGCCTCCGGCACCGCCTTGATCTTGCGCTCGAATTCCTCCGGCAAGGCCACAGCCGCGACTTCATGGGAGGCCGGCTCCCTGCGCAGGCTCTCTGCCGATTCGAACCTCGCCCGCGCGGCCTGTTCGACCAGCCCGGCCTTGATCAGGGATCGCATGCGCTCGATGTTCCTGGCACTCCAGCTGCTGCCGGGACGACGGGGCGTGAAGCGCACCCTGTAGCTGCGCTCGTCGATCCTCTGGCGAAGTCCGTCGATCCAGCCGAAGCACAGCGCCACGTCGACCGATTCCGGCCAAGTCACGCTAGGCTGGCCGGTGGCAACCTTGTAGTATCCGATCCATTGTTCGTCAGCCGTCTCGTGGTTGTCGCGAAACCACTTCCTGAGCTCGTCGGCGTCGGAGAAGAACAGGACCGGCATGCAGCTGCGGCCCCCTCGGACCCGCGCCGGCGCGGGCAACGATCGGGCCGACCGTCACTATAGCGTGAGTCGGCATTGCCATCTCGAGACCGCGACCGGGCCGGCGCTTGGATCGCGCGTTGCGGGCGGCTGGAATCCCCAGTTCATTGACAGAGAATAGGGCGATTGCTAGCATCAAAAACAGCAAGGGCATGGCTAAGATTCTCATCCCGACACCTCTCCGGCAGTTCGTCGACGGCCATGACACCGTTGAGGTTGATTCCGGTACCGTGGGCGATGCGTTACGCGAGTTGGTGTCCGTGCATCCGCAGATCGAGCGCAACCTTTTCAACGACCAGGGCAAGCTGCGCAGCTTTGTCAACGTCTACGTTGATGACGAGGACATCCGCTATCTGGACCGCGAAGGCACGGCGCTCAGCCCCGGAAGCACCATCAGCATCGTGCCCTCGATCGCGGGCGGCGCGACGCCTGCCCCGGTGATCGACGTGGCCGAGCCCGCGCTGCCGGAGCTGTCCAACGAAGAGATCCTGCGCTACAGCCGCCACCTGATCCTGCCAGAGGTCGGACTGGAAGGGCAGCGCAGGCTCAAGGGTGCCAGTGTGCTGATGGTCGGAACCGGCGGCCTTGGCGCGCCGCTAGGCCTGTACCTGGCTGCGGCCGGCATCGGCAGGATCGGCATCGTGGATTTCGATGTCGTCGACGAGACGAACTTGCAGCGGCAGGTGATTCACGGCTCGAAGGACGTCGGCCGCCCCAAGATCGAGTCGGCGGCCGAGACGATGCAGGACATTAATCCCCGCCTCGTGATCGACAAGCACCCGACTGCATTGACCAGCGACAACGCGCTCGAGATCCTGGCCGAGTACGACGTGGTCGTTGACGGCACCGATAACTTCCCCACGCGCTACTTGGTCAACGATGCCTGCGTGCTGTTGGGCAAGCCGAATGCCTACGGCTCGATCTTCCGCTTCGAGGGCCAGGCTACGGTATTTCACCACCAAGGCGGTCCGTGCTACCGCTGCCTGTATCCGGAGCCGCCGCCGCCGGGACTGGTTCCCAGCTGCGCCGAGGGTGGCGTGCTGGGCATTCTGCCCGCCGTGATCGGCAGCATTCAGGCCACGGAGGCCGTCAAGATCGTCCTCGGCAAGGGCGATTCGCTCAGCGGCAGGCTGCTCCTCTACGACGCGCTGAACATGCGCTTCAGGGAACTGCGGCTGCGGCAGAATCCCGATTGCCCGGTTTGCGGCGACAATCCCACCGTCCGGGAGTTGATCGACTACCAGCAGTTCTGCGGGATTCCGCAGCAGGCCGCCGAGGACGCCGCGCAGGAACGGCTGCCCGAGATTTCGCCGTCAGATCTGAAGTCCCGGCTGGACAGGGGGGACGACGTCTTCGTATTGGACGTCCGCGAGCCCCACGAGTTCGAGATCGCCAGAATTCCCGGGACCACCTTGATCCCCTTGGGCACGTTGCCGAAGCATGTTCACGAACTCGACTCCACGGCCGACATCGTGGTCCACTGCAAGAGCGGCGTGCGCAGCGGCAAGGCCCAGCGGCTGCTCAAGGAGATGGGGTTCAGCCGCGTCACCAACCTGGCCGGCGGCATACTCCGCTGGAGCGACGAAGTCGATCCCAGCATCCCCAAGTACTGAAGGCAGGCCGCGGCGGCGGTTCCGCCCGGTCAGTACGTGCGCTCTTTGGCGCGCGTTCGCCGGTATGGGCTGGCGAGGTACTTGCTGGCCTCGCTCTGCGCGTTTTGGGTGTCGTCACGCGTCCTGACGGCCAGTTGGTACTCGTTGACGGCGCGCTCCCGCTGGCCGGTGATGTCGAAGATCTTGCCGAGGTTGATATGCGACCAGACCTCGACCCAGGCGGGGTCGCGGTCGCCGTTGAGCGCCTCGCGGAACTCATTGGCTGCTGACTGGAAGTTGCTCTGCAGGAAGAACACCTCGCCCGTGCGATAGTGCGCCAGCGAGCTGAAGCGGTTGATGTCCAAAGCCTGCTGGTACTCGAGCAGGGCCTCCTGGTAATACCCCAGTTCGACCAGCTGCTCGCCGCGCCGGATCGCGACGCGCACGCGCGTGTCGTCGTCCAGCCTCAAGATGCGGTGGTTGGGGTCCAGGATGACCTCCCTGGGCTTTCCGAAGGTTTCCAGCCTGTAGTCCGAGGCCTCGCCGGCTACCTCGACCACGAAGAACTCGGGTTCTCCCTCGGTCTCGATCTTGAGTTCGACCGGCATGCTGAAGGTGTCCATGTCTTGGTTGATCTTGCCGATCACGCGGAACCCCTCGTTGCCGCCCAGCCGGTAGATGGTGTACTCCTGCTGGAACTCCGGCGTGATGTTGGATTCGGTCCATTGCAGGAAGAACCCATCGAGGTCCTTGCCGGTCGCGTCTTCGAACATCACCCGGAAATCGTCGGTCGTGAGGGTTCCCCAAGTGTGCCCGCTGATCAGTTCTTGCAGGATCTCGAAGAACGGCTCGTCGCCGACGCGCCAGCGGAGCATGTGCAGCACCATCGCCCCGCGAGCTGATGTGAGCGCCTTCATCTGCGGCGAGAAGTCGCCCACGCGGCCGGACTCGCGCAGGGGCACCTCGTCGAAGGTGAGAGCTTCGATGCGGGTGTTCTTGAGCGCTTCCGTGAAGGCTTCCTCGCCCTCGGATTCCTCGATCTCCAACAGCGCGGAGTAGTGCGCGGTGCCGTCTACCAGCCAGAGGTGGTTGCTGTTGCCAGCGCCCACGATAGTGCCCCACCACTGGTTGGCGACCAGTTTGCCGAGCAATTGGCGGTTAAGCGCCTCCCTCCGGGCGTAGGGGCTTAGCAGCACCATGCCGGGCGCCCAGTAGCCGTCGGGGGCGTATTCGCCCATCTCGACGATGGAGAGCGACTTCGAGTAGGGCGCGCCGAAAGTGTCGGAGTAGAATTCGACCATCTCGGCGGCAGCCTCGCCGTACTCCGAGGCGAGATTCTCTGACGCTCCGGGCATGTAAACGGAACTCGAGGCGGAGCCGCTGGAGGCTCTCACGGCCTCTTCGGCGACCACCGCGATGGTGCCCGGAAACGACGGATAGTTGAATTCGAAGACGTGTTCGACACCCTCCAAGGCCTCGCTGCGGGTGCGCGTGCCGCTGCCCAGCACCTCAAGCCCCTCCGGGACCGTGATGCGGATCTCGGACGTGAAGCGATCCGCCCCGTAGCCGTTTACGGGAAACCAGCGCCCGGCGTATAGCAGGATGGCGCGGTCGGGCATGATCTCGGCCAGGCTGTAGCCTTCGGCGGGCGATTCCTCGTAGCTGATCAGGCGTCCGCCATAGCGGAACCTGATCACCTGCGGCTGGTCGACCGGAAGCGTCTTTGGAAAGCTGACATGCACGGTCGAGTCGGCGCGATAGCGGATCGGGTCCAAGTTCGTGCCGTCCTCCATCTCGGCGAAGTCGACATTGAGTGCGTTGTGCAATTCGAAGAATGCATTGCCGGCCGGGTCGCGCGGAGTGAAGTGCACCTCCGCGGTGGCCTCGAGCAATTGCGCGTCCATGTTCAACCTGGCGTCGATCTTGTAATGCTGCACGTCTAGCAGGGGACCGACGGCCGCGTCCTGTGCGCGCAGCTGGGTGTTTGGCCCGACCGCCGCAATCATGGCGATCAGAGTCGCGGTGGCTAGCTGATGGAGAATCGTTCGCATATCGCTGCTGCGGCCCTGGATGCCGCTGGCGTACTGGATTGGAGTCTGCTGCGAAGGCTCGAGAACTCCGCGATCATGCGGCAGCGCTCGCCTTCCTGTTGTAGGAGACGAATGGCCTCGCTCGCCAGTTTCGCTCCGGTGCATTCGTGCTGAATGCACT
The DNA here is from genome assembly GCA_022824585.1 of Bryobacterales bacterium. GTDB lineage: Bacteria > Acidobacteriota > Terriglobia > Bryobacterales > UBA6623 > VXMF01. The sequence continues at coordinate 13,129 of JAJDZN010000312.1, forward strand.
CGACAATGACCTGCTTGCCGGCCAGCAGGTTGACCATGGTGTAGTATTGCACGTCGACCAAGAGCCGGGCTAGGTAATAGCTCGACCGCGACAGCCGGTAGAAACTCACCATCGGCGTTCCGAGCAGCGCCGTTTCCACGGTCGCGCTGCCACTTGCCACCAAGGCCACGTCTGCGTGGCCTATGCAGTCTTGGGAGCGGTTCTCCACGATTCGAATCTCGGGCCCCTGCCAGCGCTCGGCGAAGAACTGCTTGCCGGTTGTCGCCGAAGCCGGCAGCAGGAACTGTCGCACTCCAGACTCCGTGAGCCGGTGCGCGGCGTCCTCGAGGGCGGGCAGGTGCCTCAGCGATTCGCCCTTGCGGCTGCCGGGCAGCAGGGCGACGAGCGGCTCGGACGGGTCCAACGAGTGCCGCGAGAGAAAGTCGGCCCGATTCGCGCTGACCTTCGCCAGGTCGCATAGCGGGTGCCCCACGAAGCGGGCGTCCACGCCGCGCTCGCGGAAGTAGCTTTCCTCGAATGGGAAGATCACGAGCAGCAGGTCGACCAATTCTCGAATTCGGTGAATGCGCCGCTTGCGCCAGGCCCACACTTGGGGGGCGACATAGTAGACGACCGGGATGCCTGCCTGCCGCAGCCGCGCCGCGAGCCGAAGATTGAAGTCCGGGGCGTCGGTTAGGATTGCGAGATCTGGCGCCAATGCCGCGGCGGAGCGATCAAGCTTCCGGAACAGGCCGTAGATCCGGGGGATATGGCGGGCCACCTCAAACAGGCCGACAACCGCGAGGTCCTCCGTGCGCACGATGGCTTCGACGCCGTGGGCCCGCATGTTCGGCCCGGCACAGCCGAAGAAACGCGCATCGGGCAGGCGAGCCGAGAGCGCTTCTACCAGGCCTGCCGCGTAGCGGTCACCGGACGCTTCCCCGGCCGAGACAAGAATTCGCATCGGTGGTGCCGACCCAGCCCTGAGCCGAGCGCGTCGAGGAGGGCCGCAAGCAGCGAAACGGGACGCCTCCGCGCGTGCCTTAGTCTAGCGCGGGCAGTCAGTTGGGCCCGATCCAAGGGCTCGGCGAGCCACCCTTTCCCGCGGCAGGCATCCTTGGCCGAGCAGCTTGCGAGCTCCGGTGGCCGGAGGCGAGAAGCTCGCGGAGAGGTTGCTTCCCTTGCAGTCCCGCGGGACGGCTCGACTCCGCGCGCTCCGCCCGCGAGGTGTCTTCGCCCGGCTCGCTGGGGCGGACACACCGATCCCGGGCGTCGATACAGCTTTTCCCGGTTACGGCTTGTTGCGGACAAGTCGGAGCGGTTCCGTTTGCAAGCGCTATAATGTGCAGTGTCGGCAGCCCCAGCTGCCGGCCGGATTCCTCCCATGCAGACTCGATTTCTCGGCAAAACTGTGCTCGTCACCGGCGCCTCGGCGGGCATCGGAGAGGCGATCGCTGTTCGCTTCGCTCAAGAGGGCGGCAGCGTCGTGGTCAACTACAGCCGCAACGACGCGGGCGCGGCCGATACAGCCGAGCAGGTGCGTCGAGCGCACCAAGCCGGCGGCTTCGGAGACGCCAAGGTACTGGTGCACAAGGCGGACGTTGCAGACGAGGCGGCCGTCGCTGCGATGTTCGACAAGGTGGTGCGCGATTGGGGCCGCTTGGACGTGATGATCATCAACGCCGGCATCCAGAAGCCCGCGCCGAGCCACGAGAGCGCGGCCGAGGACTTCGACCGGATTCTCGGCGTTAACCTGCGCGGCTGCTATCTCTGCTGCCGGGCGGCGATCAAGCATTTCTTGTCCCGCGAGGGCGGGGGAGTGATCGTCAACAATTCCAGCGTCCACGAAATCATCCCGAAGCCCGAGTATCTGCCCTACTCGGTCTCCAAGGGCGGAATGGAAAACCTCACCAAGACGCTGGCGCTGGAATACGCCGACCGGGGCATCCGGGTCAATGCGGTCGGGCCGGGCGCGATTGTCACTCCGATCAACATGAACTGGATCAACGATCCTGTGGCCAAGGGCGTCGTCGAGTCCCACATTCCCATGGGCCGGGCGGGCGAATCGGCCGAGATCGCGGCGGTATTCGCGTTCCTGGCATCGGACGAAGCGTCCTACATCACGGGGCAGACGCTGTTCGCGTGCGGCGGCTTGACGTTGTTCCCGGAGTTCCGGACCACGTGGTCCTCGTAGCGGTTCGCTTCCCAACAGACCTGTCCCGGCATGAGGCGCATCCCTGCCATAGCGGCGCTCGCGCTTTGTGTGGCGGCCATCTTCTGGCGGCTGGACGGCGTTCCCCTGTGGCGCGACGAGGCGACCACGGCCGTCTGGGGGCGGTTGATGGCGCAGAGCGGCGATTGGCTGCCCTACGCCTTTGATCGCGAACTCGGCCAGTTGCTGGTCCAAGACGACGACGGGCACGACATCAACTCGCACCTGTTGCCGGCGATGCAGAGCTACCTGCAGTTCTACGTCTCCGCCGCCGGGCACTGGCTGTTCGGGAGCGGCACGCTGCCAGCGAGGCTGCCGTTCGCACTGTTCGGGCTCGGATGCCTGGCGCTGCTGTGGTCGCTCGGCCTACGGCTCGGAGGGCCCAGCTGGCTGCCTCTGGCGCTGCCGGTCATTGCAAGCGGTTCCATCTACTTCCTGCATGCGGCCCGGCAGGGCCGCTACTACGTCTTGGTGGTCTTCGCCACCTTGCTGCTGTTGGTGCAAGTGGCGCGCTACCTGCGCGATCCTGCCTTGGGCAGAAAGTGGTCGTTTCACTGCCAGCTTTGCTTGGTTGGATGCTTGCTCTATGCGGGAAACTACGTTAGCTTCGCGGCGACGTGGCTAGCGCTGGGACTGTTCCTGCTCTTGACGGACCGGCCGGCCTTGATCCGGTTGTGCGGGGCTTCGGCCGTGCTCGCGGTTGTCCTCGGGGCCGAGTTTTGGCTCCTGCACGCGGAGTACCTGACAGAGTGGCGGCCCGGAAGCGAGAACTCGTTCTGGGAGAACTTCCGCTACGTGGTCTCGCGGCGCGGCGCCGACTACTGGCGCTGGGTGCCGTTCGTTGTGTTGGCACCTGCGATGGCCTTGATCGGCCGCTGGTCCAAGCTTGATATCCCGCGGGCCGGCTGGGTCTTGGCTGGCGCGGGCGCAGCGGCCCCTCTGCTTGGATTCGTGATCAGCGAGCCGTGGCTGCGGCGCACGCCAGACTTGACGTTCGTGCTGTTCGGGGTGGTATTTCTTTGCGTGCCTGCGGCGGGAATCTACCTCTGGAGCAGGATCGAGAAGCCGGGCGTTCATGCCAAGATGGCCCTGCTGGCCGGACTCATCGTCGTGGTGTGCCCACTCTTTACTATCGCGTTGGCAGGGCGGGCCGCGCTGCCGCGCTACTACTATCAGGCCTGCCCCGCGGCCATCGTGTTGGTCGGCTTGGCCGCCGCAGGCCTTGACCGCGCCGGCCGTCGCCGGGCGGCGCTGGCGTGCTTGGTTGGCGCCAGCCTCTGGCCGAACCTCGAACTGGCCGGCGGCGGGACGGAGCAAGTCGTTCTGCGGCAGATGCTGCGCTACGACGATCACAACGGCCCGCTGCTGGACTTCTTGGAATCCAACACCAGGCCTGGGCAGACCATTGCCTACTTGCGAAACGTGAAGGGAATGGTGGGCAACTACTACCTGCCCGACCGGCGCTGGGTGAACCTGCTCGACTCAGAGATCGCGTACAACCAGCGCTTCCGAGACTTGCTCCCGGCGGATCAATTCGACGACTCGCCCGATCCCGACTGGATCGTGGTCTGGGATGCCAAGGGCAAGCAGCCGAAGGCCTTGGACAGCCGGTATGGCCTTGCGTGGGAGCGTTCCTATCGCGAACTGCGCAGCTTCTGGGACCTTGGTCGCGAGGCCCGCGAGCGCGGGTACGCCATCCACCGGCTCGATCGCGGCGCCTCAAGTGCGCAAGGCGATGCCGAGGCTAGATTGCAGCCGTGAGCGCAGCTCGGCGGCGAATTCGTTGACTTCCTGGTCAGTCAGGCTCTCGTCCAACCGTTGCCACCACGCTCGCAAGAGCAGGCTGTAGCTGCCTTCCGGCACGTTCTTGCCCCGGAACACCTCCACGGGCTCCACGCTGTCCAGATCAGGCATCTCGCCGACCGCCTCGGTGATGCTCGCGAAGTCTATGGCGTCCGGCACGAGCAACGAGAAGTCGCGGCTCACGGCCGGAACCTTGGCCAGCTTCCCATGGATGGGTCGGCGCAAGCCCCTGCGGTACACCCTCTCGAGAAAGATCTCGGCCACCCAGACGGGCTGGCGAATCTTGCGCTCGCGGGCAAGTTCGGGGTCGAGTTCGCCGAACCAAGCCAACATTTCGCCGTCGGACATCAGTCCGGCAGCATGCTTCTCGCGGTAGTAAGACGGCACCCCCTCGGTCACGATGCTGGGGGCGTTCGGCAAGAACGCTGCCAGGAGGGCCGAGACATCTGCCTTGACGTCGTAAAAGCCGACCTCGCGAGCCGGCTCGGCCCACGACGCCGGGCGGGCCGCGCCGCTCGCACCCAGGGTCAGCACGCTGGGCTCTTCGTAGCTGGCCTCCGACCGCCGGTAGACGCGGCCGAACTCAGCCAGCCGCACGAAGGGCTGATTGCGGCGCAGGTTCCATTCCAGGGCCCGCACCATCGTCGGCACCGCGCTGTTGCGCATGACGTCCCAGAGCTGCGAGAGCGGGTTGCGGAGGCTGACTGGATCGCCCGACCCGAAGCGTTCGGCTTCGTCCGACGAGATGAACGCGAACCCGACCGTCTCGTCGTAGCCGAGTCCCCGCACCGCCGCGCGCATGCGGGTGTCCTCTGCCGCTAGCGGAGTTGGCTCCGGTGCCGCCCCCACCGCCGGCAGTGTGGCTGGGATGTTGGCGAAGCCGTGGATCCGCGCCACCTCTTCGATCAGATCGATCCCGCGCTCCACGTCCAGGCGATGGCTCACGGCCGGCACGGACCACCCGGAGCCGTCCGGGGATGGCTCGAACCCCAAGGCTGCCAGGATACCTGTCACTTCCGCATCGTCCACTTGGATTCCGAGGTGCCTGCGAATGTCCGCGCGCTCGAGCCTGATCGGACTCAGTTCCGGCGGCTGCGGAAAGCAGTCGACCCGACCGGGCAAGACCTGCCCCGGCCCTGTCTCGGCCAGCAGGGCCGCTATGCGATCGGCAGCCTGGGGCGCCGCGTTCCAATCGGCGCCGCGCTCGAAGCGATGGGACGCCTCGGTGAACAGCTTGAACCCCCGCGCGGCGTTCCGAATCACGCTGGGCCGGAACCAAGCCGCTTCCAGCAGCACGTTTCGCGTCTCGGCTGTGATCTCGGTCGCCTGTCCGCCCATGACCCCGGCCAGCGCGACCGGCCTTTCCGCGTCGCAGATCGCCAGATGCCCGCCGGTCAGCTCGCGGTCCTCGCCATCTAGGGTCACCAGCTTCTCCCCGTTGCGGGCACGGCGGACGACGATGGCCGCACCTGCCAGCCTGTCAAGGTCGAAGGCGTGGGTGGGCTGGCCGATTTCCAGCAGGACGTAGTTGGTCAGGTCGGCCAGATTGTTGATCGAGCGGATTCCGCACAGCTCGAGCCGGCGACGCATCCAGTCGGGCGACGGACGCACCTCCACGTCGGTGAACACCCGTCCGACATAGCGGACGCATCCGTCGGGATCTAGGATCTCCACGCTTGCCTTGGAGGCTGCGGGCGGGCCGGACTCGGCGCAGGCCGTGGAAGGCGCTCGCAGCGGGCGGCGGTAGATGGCGGCCACCTCGCGCGCCATGCCGAAGTGGTTCATCGCGTCCGGGCGGTTGCTGGTGATGTCGAACTCGAGCACGGTCTCGCCGGCCTCGCTCTCGACGGCATCGACGGCCATTCCCGCCATCGTGAGCGCGTCGGCGAGTTCGCGCGGAGATTCCTTGATCTCCACGAAGTCTTCCAGCCAGCTGAGCAGGATGCGCATTACCGGAACTGCCTCAGGAAGCGGGCATCGCCCTGGTACATCAGCAGGATGTCGTCGATGTTGTACTTCAGCATCGCGAAGCGATCCAAGCCGAAACCCGCCGCGAAACCTTGGTAGCGCTGCGGATCGAGTCCCGCGTTGCGCAGCACGTTCGGGTCGATCATCCCGCAGCCCAAGACCTCGATGAAGCCGGTCTGCTTGCAAATGCGGCAGCCGCTGCGCGAGCAGAACGGACAGGTGATGTCGACCTCCGCGCTGGGTTCGGTGAATGGAAAGAAGCTGGGCCGGAAGCGGGCCTGTGTCTGGGGGCCGAAGAAGCAGCGCACGAAGTGCTCCAAGGTGCCCTTGAGGTCGCCGAAGGTAATGCTCTCGTCCACAGCGAACATTTCCAGCTGGTGGAACATTGGGCTGTGGGTGGCGTCCGGCGTGTCGTTGCGGTAGACCTTGCCGTGCACCACGTATCGCAGCGGCGGGCTCTTGGACTCCATGATGCGGATCTGGCACGGCGACGTGTGCGTCCGCAGCAGGGCCCCGTCCTTGAGGAAGAGCGTGTCCATCTCGTCCACCGCTGGGTGGTCCGGAGGGAAGTTGAGCGCCTCGAAGTTGTAGAAGAACGTCTCGATCTCCGGCCCCTCGGCCACGGTGTAGCCGAGCGGGCGGAAGATATCCAAGACCTCTTCCAATGCAAGGCGAACGGGGTGGACCGCGCCGCACGCGCGTTCCGGCCCCGGCAGGGTCGGGTCCAGCTCCGGCTCGGCCTGCGCCCGCTCCCGAACGGCGGCCCGGGCGGCCGCCTCTACTGCGGCCTCGATTTCGCGGCGCAGCAGGTTCTGGAGTTTGCCCACAACCGGCTTGAGCTCGCGCGGGGCGGCCTTGAGCCAGTGATCGTTGCTGGCTGAAAGCAGTCCGCTGCGACGTCCCAGCCAGCGGTCGCGCAGGGCCTGCCCCTGTTGCGGGGTCGACGCCTTGCCGCGTTCCTGCTCGAAGGCGGCGCGCAACTCTGCGTAGAGTAGCTCGGGATCCTCGCCCTCGCGGATCAACTCGTCGATCGGCCGACCCGTCTTGTGTTCGATCGACACGGTAGCTTGCGCTGGAGGGATCCGCTTGTCGACGCTAGGCGCTTGCAGTCGGTCGCTCGGCGAGGGCCGCCTTGGCCTTGTTGACGAGCTGCCCGAATCCCTCGGGATCACGCACGGCGATGTCGGCTAGCATCTTGCGGTTGAGGTCGATACCGGCGTCCTTGAGGCCGCGGATGAACGAACTGTAGTTGATATCGTTGGCACGGGCGGCCGCGCTGATCCGCGTGATCCACAGCGCACGGAAGTCGCGCTTCTTCAGCCTGCGGCCGATGTAGGCGAACTGGTCGGCACGGTTGACCGCTTCGCGGGCATAGCGGTGAAGCTTGCTCTTGCCGAGGAAATAGCCCTTGGCCTTCGCCAGTACGCGCTTGCGCTTCTGGGCACGGCGGGTGCCTCGCTTGACTCTTGCCACGATTTCCTCCTGAGGGCCGCCCCGAGGGCGGTCCCGATGCGTTGCTCTGACCTAGCTGGCGCTCGCAATTCCTACCGGGAGATCATTCTGCGCACGGACTTCTCAAAGGCCGAGCTGACCATCGTTCCCTTGCGGAGACGGCGCTTCCGCTTGCGGGTCTTCTTGGTCAGGATGTGATTCATGCTGGCATGCCTGCGCCTGACCTTGCCCGTGCCGGTCAGTTTGAAGCGTTTCGCTGCACCGCGATGTGTCTTGAGTTTGGGCACGGTTAGTCTCCCCGGAGGCGCTGCCTGCTACCGCGGCCTTGCTCTTCGAGGTCGGCTGCCCGGCGTGGCCGCGCGGTCTAGGCGTGAGGGTCTGACGCCCTCACCTTCCTATTATGCACGAATGCGATAGCGCGACAGGGCGCGCCGTCGCTTCTTGCCCTATTCCTCCTCGCCATCGAGCGACAGCCTGCCCTTGGCCTCGCTGACGGCGTAAGAGAACTCCACCAGCGGCATCGAGCCGGCCCTGAGGGCCTTGCCGTGGAAGGAGGTCAGGCTGAAGTCCTGCGTGGTCTCCTGGTAGTGGGCTCGCAGCAACTGCCAGTTCTTCCAGCCAAAGTAGGCGGTGGCAGCCTGAGACGGATTCACTTCCAGCGAACGGAGCAGCGCGCGGGCGGCGCTGCTTTCCATGTAGGCCCGCCGCGTGAGGAACTCTTGTGCGTCGTCCATTGTCAGATCCTTCGCGTGCAATTGGATGTCGACCAGAGCTGCGGCGATGGTCTGCAGCTTGTACTTGCGCCAGATAAAGTCCACATCGCCGGTGTAGTGGGTCCCGACCGTTGTCTCGGTGATGTAAATCGGCCAGCCGTGAATGAACCCCGGAAGGGGCTCCACCATGTGCGTCAGCTTGTCCTGCTCGCTTTCCATGTCCGAGGCGAGCGAGCCGATCAAGGCGTAGCCGGGGATCCCGTAGCGCATGGCCAGCAGCTTGAGCTGGTAGATGTTATTCGTGGTCAGGCGCGAGCGCAGCTCGGACCGGGAAGCGTCGGCCGGCGCGGGGGTGAGCCAGACCACGGCGGTGTTGTCCGAGGCCGCGGCACTGGGGCCAAGGCTGCCGCCCAAGGGCACTGACACGCGCATGAACTCTGGAGTCTCTACCACGCGCAGCTGCAGATTCTCTGGCACGGGCGCGATCTCCTCCTCGTTGCAGATCGCGCGCGCCTCGTCGGTGTCCTCGGCCATCTGCTGCAGCATGCCGGCGGTGCTGCGGGCCCGGTTCTCGCCTTCCAGCACCTCCAGCACGTCGTTGATCAGCCGATAGTCGTCGCGCGGACGGCTGCCGCCGTAGATGCGCCGGTTGATCGGCTCGGCCGCCGACACGAGCGAGGAGTGCGCGGTCTCAAAGTCCGCCGTGATCTCCTCGATCAATGTGTCGATGGGGGCGAGCGGGCGTCCGGTGTCGAGTTCGAGCTTGCGATGCATGAGCTGCGCTCCGGCACGCCAATCGTCAGTGGACGGCAGGTCGGCCAGCGAGTTGCGGTACGCCTCCAGGGCTCCAATGGCACTGTCGGCTGCGCTCTCGAAGTTGGCTTTCATCCCTGAGGGCATCCCTTCGGCGATTTCGCCGCGAATCAGATTGATGACGCCGTTGGTCGCCTCGCGCGCCGCCTCGATGCGGGCATTTGAGGATGACTGGAGGTTGGATGTTGCCACCTGCAAGTATGCGGGCGTCTGGTTCAGGCGCTGCACGATGGCTGCGGCGCGATCCGCTTGGGGCGCGAAGTTGAGCTGCAGGGGGGCGTACAGCAGCATGCCGAGCCGTTCGATGTACTTCAGAGGGTTGGTTGCCGGCTCCCTCTCTTCGCGAATGCGGAACAGCATGCGCTCGGCGCGGTTGAGCAGGGTGCCATGCTCGGTCCACAGGACAGGCGGGAGCTTGCTGCTGTCGAAACCAACCTCCGACTCGATCGGGGCGGTAAACACCTCGACCAGACCCTCGTAGACCTGCGCTTGGCTGGCCAAGGCATCGGAGCCGAATTCGGGCAGGGCGCTGAGCAGCTGCACTTCCGTGCCGCCCTCCAGCACGCCATCGGACAGGTTGAACACTTGGCCGGTCTTCACGCTCGTCGCGCCCGACATCAGCACGCCGAAGGGGTCGAGCGCGGCGCTGTCATGGATGAACGGCTTGGCCAGCTTGTTGTGCTCGTCAGGCGGATAGCTGCCGACGGTGCAACCCGCCGCGGCCAGAATCGCGACCGCGAGCGCGGCCGCTGCAATCTGAGTGTTGTGGCGATGTCTCATTGCGAATCTTGTTGCCTTGCTGGTAAATCTGCCTCGTGGCGGCGGCGCGAACGGAGCGGAGCGCGATAGCGCGGTGGTGCCCAGTCGCGACGCCGACATGATCTGCTCACTGCGAGCGGGCTGACACCGAATCGATCAGCGCCCACAAGTCTGTATGGGTCAGGGTCCGAGAGGCCACGGTCTGCTGCGAGACTTCGGTGTCGTAGTCTCGGCCATGGGCCTCTTGGAACAGCTCGGGGTAGTGGAGTTCGTCCATTGCCTGCAGCGAGGGGAACTCGGTTACCGTGACGTACTGGTAGTCGCTCTCGCCGCCGGGGAAGTGGTGGCCGTAGAGCCGCCACGAAGTGATGTAGCCCTTGTCTACGCGCAGTTGGTGCACCGGCTTCCACAACTCGGTCTCCAGATCGCGGTAGCGCAGGGCTTGGCCGTCGGGGATCTTCATGTAGTCGATCCGCAGGAAGTGCCGGCCGCTCTGTGTCTCGGCCGTGGGTGCCATCGTACCGGCCAGGAACGCTGCGGCCAAGGCTAGCGACAGCGCCATTGCTCGAAGAATCATTCGTGTGCCTCCAATCACAGAATATAACCCAAGTGGGCCCCCTTTCACCAATCCGCTCGCCGCTTTCGTTTTCGGTGTAGCATAGCCGCATGACATATGGAAGACGCCAGTTCGTCCGTCTGGCAGCGATAGCCGCGACTGCGGCGGGATGCAGTCGGCAAGACCGCGCGCCCGCCTTCGAGGCCGATCCATTCACGCTGGGCGTGGCATCGGGCGATCCGAGCCCGGACGGATTCGTGCTCTGGACGCGCCTTGCGCCGGATCCGCTGAACGGCGGAGGGCTCGCGGACGATGTCGGCGTGCGCTGGGAGATCGCCAGCGACGACGCCTTCCGCCAAGTCTTGCGGTCTGGCACGGCCACAGCTTCCGCCGAGCTGGCTCATTCGGTGCATGTCGAGATCAGCGGGCTTGAAGCCGACCGCTGGTATTGGTATCGCTTTTCCGCAGGGGGCGCGCAGAGCCCTGCGGGCCGGGCCCGCACCATGCCGGCCCCCGAATCCAGCCCGGACCGGCTGTCGCTCGCGTTCGCCTCGTGCCAGCACTATGAGACAGGCTTCTACACAGCCTACGAGCACATGGCCGCCGAGCACCCGGACCTGGTGTTCCATCTCGGCGATTACATCTATGAAGGCCCCGCCCAGCCTCGCATTCGGGCCCACCGCGGCGAGGAACTCGCTTCGCTGGAAGACTACCGCAACCGCTATGCGCTGTACCGCACCGATCCAGATCTCCAGCGCGCCCACGCCGCCTGCCCATGGGCGGTCACATGGGACGACCACGAAGTGGACAACAACTACGCCGCCGACGTGTCCGAGCAACCCGACGTTCGCCGGGAAGCCTTCTTGGAGCGGCGTGCTGCCGCTTATCAGGCGTATTACGAGCACATGCCGCTGCGGGCGTCGCAAATCCCCCAAGGGCCGTCGATGAGGCTCTATCGCAAGCTGTCCTTCGGGCGCTTGGCACAGTTCACGGTGCTGGACACCCGGCAGTACCGCACGGACCAGCCGTGCGGCGACAGGACCCAGCCCCCTTGCGAAGGAGCATCCGATCCGGCTGCGACACTACTGGGCGATGACCAGCGGCGCTGGCTGTTCGACGCGCTCGGCGGATCGCCGGCCGAGTGGAACGTGATACCGCAACAGGTGATGATGGCCCAGGTTGACCGGGCGCCCGGTTCCGACGTGCGCTACAGCATGGACCAGTGGCCGGGCTACGCTGCCTCTCGCGACAGGCTGCTGAGTTTCTTGGTCGAGAGCCGCGTGCGCAACCCCGTCGTCCTCACCGGCGACATCCACAGCAATTGGGTCAACGACCTGCTGCTCGACTTTGCCGATCCCTCCTCGCCCGTGGTGGCGACGGAGTTCGTCGGCACGTCGATCAGTTCGAGCGGTGACGGCGGCCCGAATACCGAGTACGCTGAGGGCGTAATGCGCGATAATCCTTTCGTCAAGCTGCAGAACGCCCAGCGAGGCTACGTCATTTGCGAGGTGACTCCGGGCCGCTGGACTGCGCGCTACCGCGTGCTCGACCGCGTATCCGTTCGCGGCGCGGCGCGCCAGACACTAGCGGAATTCGCCGTGGAGGCGGGTCGTCCCGGAGCGCAACGCGTCTAAGCCGGGCCGCAAAGAAGTAGCCATCATGCCGATTCGCTCCATCTCGCTCGATGACAAGTACGCCCTGGAAGCCGGCTCGGCCTATATGTCGGGCATCCAGGCGCTTGTCCGCCTGCCGGTCGAGCAGATGCGCCGGGACCGCGGCCAAGGCCTGCGGACAGGCTGCTTGATCTCAGGCTACGAGGGATCGCCCTTGGGCGGTTACGACTTGGCGCTGGAGCGAGCCGGCAGCTTCCTCGCTGAGCACGAGATCCGCTTCGTGCCCGGCGTCAACGAAGAGCTCGCGCTTGCGGCGGTCATGGGCAGCCAGCTCTTCCAGGCCTTTCCGGACCCGCTCTACGATGGCGCCGTTGGCATCTGGTACGGCAAGGGTCCCGGCTTGGACCGCAGCGGCGATGCCATGCGCCATGCCAGTTTCGCGGGCACGGGGGAACATTGCGGAGCAGTGGCCCTGGCCGGCGACGATCACAATTGCAAGAGTTCTTCGATCCCGCATCAGAGCGAGTTCTCCCTGTACAACAGCGCCGTTCCGGTGCTCAATCCGTCCTGCACCCAGGAAGTCCTCGACTTCGGCCTGTACGGCATTGCCCTGTCCCGTTTCGGCGGCTCCTGGGCCGGGCTGAAGCTGTCGACCGACATCTGCGACGGAGGCGGGATCGTGAGCTTCGGCCCGGAACGCTGCCCGGTCGAGATTCCCGCGCTGGAAATCGATGGCGAGCCCTATCGCAAGGCCATGGGGCTGATGCTGGTGGTGCCCTACAGCCTCCAGCTTGAGGCCGAGGTGCTGGAGCATCGCCTTGAGGCAGCGCGGGTGTTTGCCCGCGCCAACGGCCTGAACAAGATCACCGTGCGGCACGGGGCGGACCGTCTGGGCATTGTCACGACTGGCAAGAGCTACGCCGATCTAATGTCAGCCCTGAGGATGCTCCGCGTTGGCGAGCGCGAACTGGCGCGCGCCGGCGTCCGGGTCCTCAAGCTCGGGATGGCCTTTCCGCTCGAGCCCGGCGTCGTCTCGGAATTCGCCCGCGACCTCGAGTCCATCGTGGTGGTCGAGGAGAAGCGCTCGTTCGTCGAATTGCAGCTGCGGGAGCTGCTCTACAACAGCCCGCATCGTCCCAGTGTGTACGGCAAGCGGGACGCCGAAGGCAAGACCCTGCTGCCCGCTCCGGGCGAGCTCGACGCCGAGATGATCGCGCTGGCGCTCAGCCGGTTCCTCCCGGAGGTGGCCGTTCTTCCCGAGCGTCCGCCGCAGCAGGACTCGCCTCCGGCAGGCTTGCTCCCGGCTCGGGGCGCCCGCACGCCGAGCTACTGTTCCGGCTGCCCGCACAACCGGTCGACCTTGCTGCTCGAGGGGCAGCTCGCCGGCGGCGGAATCGGCTGCCACGGAATGGCTGGACTGATGCGCGATGTCGGCCGAGGCGTCGAGTTCCTGTTCCAGATGGGCTCGGAGGGTGCGTCGTGGATCGGCGCGTCCCCGTTCACCGGCACGCAGCACCTGTTCCAGAATCTGGGTGACGGCACCTACTTTCACTCTGGACGCCTGGCGGTGCAGGCCGCGATCGCCTCCGGCGTCAACATCACGTTCAAGATCCTGTACAACGATGCTGTGGCCATGACCGGCGGCCAGCACGCCGCCGGATCGATTCCGGTGCCCGCGCTTACGCGCGAGCTCGAGGCGCAGGGAATCGCCAAGATCGTCGTGCTCAGCGAGGATCCCGCTAGGCTTGGCCAAGGGGCGGGCCTGGCCAAGTCCGCCGAACTCCGCCCGCGGGAGGACTTGGAGGAGGTGCTTGCCGAACTGGCCGCCAGCAAAGGCGTGTCGGTCATGATCTACGACCAGCTCTGCGCGGCCGAGAAGCGGCGGCGGCGCAATCGTGGAATCCTGCCGCAACCCGCGCGCCGCATCATGATCAACGAGCGCGTTTGCGAGGGCTGCGGCGATTGCGTGCAGCAGGCGAATTGCGTCTCGCTTCTCCCGGTGGACACCGAGTTCGGTGCTAAGACTCGTGTTCACCAGTCGTCGTGCAACGCCGACTACACGTGCACTTGGGGCGATTGTCCGTCGTTTGTCTCGGTGGAGATCGAGGCGGGCAGCGGCCTGCGGCGAAAGCCGCTGCCCGCCCTGCCCGCCCCGGCCTTGCCCGAGCCCGCCCGCAAGGTCGCCGCCGGTGATGGCTTCCACATTCTGATGCCCGGCGTGGGCGGCACGGGCGTGGTGACGATCAATGCCCTGCTTGCCACCGCAGCCCACATCGACGGCTTGCAGGCGATCACGCTCGACCAGACTGGCGTCGCCCAAAAGGGCGGCGCGGTGGTTGCCCATATCACGATCAGCGAGTCTCCCATGGAGGCCTCGCAGAGGATTCCGGCCGGCAGCGCAGACCTGCTGCTCGGCTTCGATCTGGTCGGTGCCGCGTATCCGAAGAACTTGCAGTTCTGCGATTCCGAACGGACTGTCGCCTTGGTGAACTCCAAGGAGATCCTGACCGGCGAGGCGATCCGCAAGGGCCTCACGGTGCTGTCTCCGGACGGGGGATTCATCGAGGCGATCCGCAAGGCGACCCGACGCGCCGACAGCGAGTTCGTCGACGCTTCCACTTTGGCCGAGACGCTCTTCGGCGGCCACATTTTCAGCAACATGATGCTGCTGGGCGCGGCCTACCAGAAGGGGTTGCTGCCGCTGTCGGCCGAGGCGATCGAGAGCGCGATACGGCTCAACGGCGTTGCGGTCGAACGCAATCTGGAAGTGTTCGCGTGGGGTCGCCAGTATGTCTGCGATCCGGCGGCGCTAGGCCCGTACTTGCCTGCCTCGGCCGCAGCCTCCGTGCCGCAGTCGCTGGACGCCTTGATCGAGAGTCGCGAGCGCGAGCTGACCGCCTATCAGAGCGCCTCCTATGCCGGCGCTTACCGCGCCTACGTGGAAAAGGTGCGGCAAGTCGAGGCTCGCGTGCGGCCTGGTAGCGAGAGCTTGACCCGAGCGGTGGCGTGGAACCTGCACAAGCTCATGGCCTACAAGGACGAGTACGAGGTTGCCCGCCTTCTGACCGGCCCGGCCTTCGATGCCGAGATCGGCGAGACGTTCGAGAAGCCACGCCGTTTGGTCTACCACCTGCATCCGCCGCTGCTGCGCCGCCTCGGCGTCCAGCGCAAGTTGGCCTTCGGGCCGTGGTTGCGGCCGCTGCTGCGCATTCTGGCTCTCGGAAAGGCCTTGCGGGGCACGCCGCTGGATCCGTTCGGCTGGCTGGCCAGCCGCCGCCAGGAGCGCGAGCTGATTTCGTGGTACCGCGAACTCGTCGATGGCCTGCTGGCGGGCCTGGACGCGCGATCGCTCGCCACGGCTACCGAGATTGCCGAGGTCGCGCGCGAGATTCGCGGCTACGAGGGCGTGAAGGCAGCCTCGGTCGAACGCGCCAAGGGGTGGGTTGCCGAGCGCTTGGCCTCTGTGGCGGTGCGGGAAGCCGCCTGATCCCCTCAGCCCACCTCAGCCTTCGCGCAATGGGCTTGGTAGGCCGCTTGGAGAGAGCGCGCGATCGCGTCGGCCTCGCGGCCCTCGATTTCGTGCCGGTGCATCATGTACACCGGCTCGCCATCGCGGAAGAGGGCGAATGACGGCGAGGATGGCGGGTACATGGACAGTCTCTGGCGAAGGTGGGCGGTAGCTGCAATGTCGGCGCCGGCAAACACCGTGGCGACCTTGCTCGGACGCACCGCTCCCTGCAAGGAGAGCGCCAATCCGGGACGTGCGCAGCCGGCGGCGCAGCCACAGACCGAGTTGACGACCATGAGGACGTCTCCGCTGCCCGGTGCGAGGATGCGGTCCACGTCTTCCGGGGTCCGTGCCTCTTCGACTCCGTGGCGCGTGAGTTCCTCGCGCATCGGATGGATCATGAGTTCTGGATAGGGCATGGCTGTGTCTGTCTCCCTCTCTACAGTAGCGCGGATGCGCCGTCAGCGGCGGCTTGGCCGGCAACGGTGCCGATCTACCTAGGAGGCCGGCCCTCGGCCACGCCGAACGCCAGAAACACATTTCCCGGCATCGATCCGAACTGGCCGTACCCCGAGTTCACATACAGCATGCCGTCAACGACAATCGCGCCCGGTCCGTTCAGGGAGCCCCCTTTCGCGGCGATGCCGTTGACCGTGTCGTCATAGTCGCGGACGGTGTCAAAGTCCCACAGGATGGAGCCGTCCGCCGTCGAATAGGCGCGCAGATGACCATCGAGCGAGCCCGAGAACACAACGCCGTCGATCGCCGTGACCGCCGCCGAGTGGGCCGGCGAGCATTGGGGGCGGCCGGGAGGGCAGGGTGCGCTCGGTACGTTCCAGAGTTCCTCTCCATCGGCAAGCCTGTAGGCAACCAGCCCGCCGACCGATGCGGGTCGCGGCCTGCGATAGTCCGACACGGCCACGTACACGTTGCGGCCGTCCGCAGCCGAGCCGTATTGGATTCCGCCCAGCTTTCCGCCCGTGCCTGCGCGCCTCTGCCACAGGATTGCCCCGTCTCGATCGGGATCGATGGCATGGACCATGCCGGATTTCTGGCCGGCCACCAGAGCACGTCTGCCGTTGTCCAGTTCGACTAGGATCGCCGAAGAGCCGAAATCGAAGTCAGGCCCGTCGGCCTGCGGGCAGTTCACTCCGTCGGCGTCGGAATTGCAGGCCATGTTGTAGGCATCGCCCTCGGTGAATTGCCGCGACCAGAGCCGCTTGCCGGAATCGAGGTCGTAGGCGATGATCGCGTCGCTGTCGTCTGTCGGCGGATCGGAGTAGTTGTCTCCAGTGGTGACGTACAAGCGTCGTAGCTTGGCGTCGATAGTTGGCGCGGACCAGATGCCCGCTCCGGCGGGGCCAAGTTGGACGACTCCCTCGGCGTTGCGCCGCTGCGGCCTTGGCTCTTCCGGAATCGTGTGAGTCTTCCAGATTCTCTCCCCGTTGGAGGAGTCTATGGCTTGGACGCTTCCGCGAAAGCTGCAGCAGGAGTATTCTGCGAACGATCCGGTGAACTCTTCGATCGAACTGACCCCGAGATATAGGCGGCCCTCGAAGAGCACGGGCGAACCTGTGAGTGTCGCCGACTGGTGGTCGTCGACGTTCGTCCTCCAGACCTGCGCTCCAGTGGCAGCATCGATCCCGTACAGGTTTGCTTTGGTGTCGCCGAAATAGAGCAGGGTGCGACCTGCATCGTCGGGAGGGGAGACCAGGATGGCCGTGCGGACCTCGGATCGAGCGGCGAAGTCCCACACCGTGCATCCGGACTTGGCAGCCAACGCATAGAGGCGACCGCTGCGCGAGCCCACGAACACCCTTCCCCCAGCGACCGTGGGGTGGCCGCGGGCATGGGTGGCGTCGGGCAGGCCGAAGGCCCACCGGAGTTCCAGCCGCGGCACGTCCGCAGCGGTCAGGCCAGCCAGACCTGCCGGCTGATAGCGCGAATTGCTCAGATCCGCTCCCCAGCCGATCCAGCGCGGACCGCGTAAGGGGTTGTTCCATTCAGCATCCGGGCAGCTTCGCCGCGTCAAGCTTGGCAGATCCGCCGTGCCTTGGCCCAAGTACAGCGCAACCGATTCGACCTGGCCATCCGCAAGCGTCTGACCCACGTACGCCATGACGCCATCGCGCAGCGATTCGAGGATCGCGTCGGACGAGAGCTGGCGTAGCACGTCGAGAGTTGGAGCGCGGCTCTCGCCGCCATCGTGGCAACTGCTGCAGGCCTGCGCATAGATCTGCTCGCCCGTCGGCTCGACTGCCTGCAGGCAAATGGCCCAGCCCACAACGGCGGCTGCGACCCGAACGGACATGGCAGATATGATGAAGCTCTGCACCACGTGTTTCGGGCCGCTCAATCCGGCCGCGCTCATTGTCGCAGCTTCCATTCCCCAGTCGCCTAGGTGCCGACGGAATGCTCCTGCGCGCGATAGCTGCTTAGTGGATCGCGGGAGTGGGGTTCTTGCTTGGCTTGCCTTCAGCGCTGCACATAGGCATTCTGGACAATCAGGGTTGGGCCTGGGGGGTCTCGCTGATGCTCTGTGGACTCTTCCAAGCCCTGGCCGGGGGCCGCTACGGGGCGGCCAAGGTAGGATCCTCGTCGTGATTCTTGCGGTTTGCAATCGAGGGTTGGCTGCGGCCACAGCCAAGGATTTCCAATGAGGGCGATCGGATCGGAAGAGATCATCCGCGCCCTGCCCATGGGCAAGGCGATTGCCGCAATGCGGGAGGCCTTCGCCGCTCGTGTTGAAGGCAGGGCCGACGAGCCGCCTAGAACGGTCCTGCACACCGGCGCCGCGCGCGGCGCGACGCTCGTGATGCCGGCCGCGCTAGATGTTGGCGACGTTCCCCTGTTGGTCGTCAAGGTCGTCTCGGTCTTCCCATCGAACAGGGCGAAGGGCATGGACTCGATACACGGCACGGTGATCGCCGTCGAGGCCGAGACCGGATTGCCGATCGCGATGCTGGACGGGGCCTCGCTGACGGCCATTCGGACTGCCGCTGCGTGCGGCTTGGCGACCGACCTGCTGGCCCGCAGGGACAGCGAGGTGCTGGCTGTCTTCGGCAGCGGCGTGCACGCGCGCACGCAGGTGCAGGCGATGCGCGAGGTGCGATCCATCAAGGAGGTTCGGATCTACAACCGCAATATGGAGTCTGCCGCGGCGATGGCGGCCGAACTGGCCGCCAGTGCGGCCTCAGCGTGCCGTTTTCGCGTTGCGGATTCCCCTGCGTCCGCTCTGGCCGGCGCCGACATCGCTTGTGCTGCCACCACATCCCGCGTTCCGGTGTTCGAAGACAGTGCCGTGCCGGCCGGCCTGCACATCAACGCGATCGGGTCGTTCCATGCCACGGACCGGGAAGTTCCGGGAGCGACCGTCGCCCGGGCCGGCGTTTTCGTGGACGACCGCGAGGCCGCGCTTGAAGAGGCGGGCGACTTGATCATGGCGATCGGCGAAGGGCTCATCGAGGCAGATCACGTCCGCTCGGATCTGGGCAGTTTGGTGCTAGGCAGAGCCGACGGCCGCCGATCCGACGATGAAGTGACGTTTTTCAAGTCCGTGGGATTGGCGGTGCAAGACGCAGCGGCCACGCAGGCCGTCTTGCGGGCGGTCCGCTGATCCCTAGGATGGATGCGGGCTATTCGATCACTAGGACCGGCTCGCCTAGGACAGCCGGATCGGGCTGCAGTCCAAGGCCCGGCCCGGTCGGTGCCGCCAAACGCCCCCCCTGGCGGAGTGGCGGATTGCGGGCCGTGCTCACGGTGACGTAGCTGTTGAAGTCGGTCGACGTGAACAGCGCTCGCGGCGGCGTGCTGTGCGCCAAGTGGGCGATCGCCGCGGTCGTGAAGTCGCCGCCCCACGTGTCCTCGATCGTCATGCCAATGCCCAGGCTCACGCACAGGTCGCGCATCTGCTTGGCCTTGGTCAATCCTCCCAGCTTGCTGATCTTGAGGTTGATCACGTCCATCGCGCGATCGCCATTGGCCCGCAAGAGGGCGCGGATGCTGTCGATTGACTCGTCGAGCACGAACGGGTGGTCCGTGCGCCGGCGGATCGAGAGGCATTCCTCGTAAGACGCGCAGGGTTGTTCGATGTACACGTCGAGATCTCGCACCGCGCGCACGACCCTCATCGCATCGTGCATCAGCCAGCCCGTGTTGGCATCCGCGACCAGGCGGTCGCCATCGCCGACCACCTCGGAGGCGCAGCGGATC
Source organism: Bryobacterales bacterium (assembly GCA_022824585.1). Classification (GTDB taxonomy): domain Bacteria; phylum Acidobacteriota; class Terriglobia; order Bryobacterales; family UBA6623; genus VXMF01. The sequence continues at coordinate 32,717 of JAJDZN010000312.1, forward strand.
CGCCGGATATCTGTGGGGACGTCGGAGCCGACCTTGAGTTGGAATCGCGTGTAGCCCGCGGCGCGGTGGCTCGAGACGAGCTCGGCCATGCGCTCTGGGGTCTCCTGCGAGATCGCCCGGTAGAGGACAAAGTCATCGCCGTAGCGGCCGCCCAGCATCTCGCATAGCGGCAGGCCTGCCGCCTGCCCCAAGATGTCCCAGCAGGCCACGTCGATGGGAGATTTGACATAGGGGTGTCCCTTTAGCGCCGCGTCCATCGTCTCGTTGAGCGGCCCCAGCGCCCTGGGATCCAAGCCGAGCAGGGCGGGGCCTATCTCTGAGATCCCTGTCCTCGCGCCCGCGGCATAGGCGGGCAAGTAGGCTGGCCCGAGCGGGCAGACCTCTCCGTAGCCGCTCAGGCCCTCGTCAGTGTCGATCCGCACTATGGTGCTGTCGAAGACTGTCACCGTGTTGCCCCCGGACCAGTTATACGGCCCTTCGACCAGCGGCAAGTCTGCCTGGTAGGCGCTGATCCTGCAGATTCTCACGGCTGCGCAGCCTCCGTCGGGCCGGAGGCGCGCTTCGAACGTTCCCGGAGGGTGAAAAAGATCGTTCCGGCGACGAAATACAGCACGGTGGGGATCGGCAGCTGCGTGTGCAGCTCGGCCAGCATCGCCCGGTAGCTCTCCACCGGCGCGGTCAGCGTGCAGTACCCCAGCCACACGCAGGCTGCCAGTGCCAGCGCGGCAACGATTCCCGAGACGGCCATCCGTCGGTCGACAGGTGTGCGTCGCGTCACCGGTGCGTCGGGGACTGCCGGGGACTCTTCGGGCGCCGCATCGCTCTCGGCGATGTCGCTCGTTCCCGCTCCCATCGCCTTGGCCAGCAGCCAGTACGAGACCATGCCGAAGGCGTACACCGGCAGGAACAGGTAGAACAAGTGCATTGTTCCGGTGCGTTCCAACACGACGGCAAGGGACACCGAGATGGCCCACGCCAGCAGGGCGGCCCAGTTGATCGCGTGGCCGGCATGGCTGGACCAATAGCGCCGCAGCCCGGTGCGCGGAAAAATCCAGTGCTCGGTCACCACGATCGCTCCAATCGGCGAAATCAGCAGGCCGTACACCGCAACGTAGTCCAGCAAGCCGGTGAACACGAACGGGAAGCAGGCGACGACGGTTGTGACCACTCCAGCCACCAGCGTGATCTTGGCGCGGGACCAGTTGGGCGTGACCGCTTGAAGTGCCAGCCCAACGCGGTACAGGGTGGGATTCGAGGTTGTCCAACCGGCGATGACGACCGCCAGCGCCCCCGCCCAGCCCAGCGCCTGGAAGCCGACCTCCCCAGCGTCTAGTTGCACCAGCGGGCTTCCCAGCAATAAGGCGGCGCCGGCTCCCATCACACCGGCGCATATCCATGCGAGGTAGTGTCCGAGAAACATCCCGAACGAGGAGAACAAGCCGTACGACTTCTTCCGCGCAAAGCGGAACAGCGCCATGTCCGACAGGGCCCCGTGCATACCGAGGTTGCAGATCCACGCAAAAGCGGCCACCTTCCAGAAGCCCATCGGCTCGCTGCCGTCGGGGGTCTGGCCAGTCCAGACGGACGTCCGGGCCATCTCGAAGAAGCCTCGCTCGCCCGAAGAGGCGAACAACTCGGGCAGTACCGCCAGAGCGCCGACGACGAACATCAGGAACATCCACGGCGAGCACACCGTGGCGAAGGTGGCCAGCCTCTGGAAGCCGAGGACCGCCAGAGTTACCACCACGGCCCCCACGGCGAGCACCACGAGAACGAAGCGGAAATCCGTCGGATACCAGTCGAGCTGCGGCGGGATTCCGAACGGGATGCGCACCGCCGAAGCTGAGACCGTGATCATGCAGCCGGCCATGATCGAGTACAGGCAGGCGTTGACAACGCTGTAGATCGAGTTCAGCCGAGGCCCGCCGATCTTGCGCAGATACCAGTACAGCGTCAGGCGCGTGTCGACCGCGATCGGCGCGCAAACCAGAGTCCAGGTCAGCACTGCCATCAAGTTGCCGACGACCAAGCCGAAGAATATGTCTTGGACGCTCGCTCCCCAGTTGACGAAGGTGACCCCGATGACGAATTCCGTCGCCGCAACATGTTCGCCGGCATAGGCGCCGGCAAAGTAGCCCGGTCCCAGCAGCCGCGATCTGGGAATCGGCTCCCTGTCGAATTCGTACAAGAATTCCGGGTCGTGGCTGGCGGCAGTGGTTGCTGTGGTATCGCTCATGGTTTCTCGTTCTGTGTCGCGCTAGGTCTCTAAGTTTCTCGCTGGCTCAAGACCTCGGATTCGTATGTGCGGATTTCGCCCAGCCACGACGATTCCGAGGGGACGCCGCCGGTCTCGCAGAATCGATCCCAGACCGCCCCGGACGGCATTGTGCGCAGCAGTTCCAGCAACGCTAGCCGGCCCGTGAAGTCCCCGTCCCGCTCCAGCTGGCGCAGCCGCTCGGTGGGCTCTAGCAGGGCTAGCAGCAGCGCTTTCTGGACGGCCCGCGCGCCGATGACCCACGCTGCGACGCGGTTGATGCTGGCGTCGAAGAAGTCGAGTCCGATATGTACCCGCCCCAAGTAGTCGCCGCGCACAAGCTCCTTGGCGATTTCCCGCACCTCGTCGGACAGTATCACCACGTGGTCGCTGTCCCAGCGCACGCCCCGGCTGATATGCATCAGCAAGCGGTCCAGCCATAGCAGGACGGCTGAGATCTTGTCGGAGACCACCTCGGTCGGGTGGAAGTGCCCCGCGTCCAGGCAGAGCAGCTTGCGGCGGGTAATCGCGTAGCCGAGGTAGAACTCGTGCGAGCCAGCCACGTAGGACTCCGAACCGAGCCCGAACAGCTTGCATTCCACCGCATCGAGGTTGCAGCCGGGATCCAGCGGCTCCGCGAACACCTGGTCGAGCGCCTCCACCAAGCGCTCGCGCGGGATCTTCCGGTCGGCCGGCAGGTCCTTAAAGCCGTCTGGAATCCACACGTTCGTCACGCAGGGCGATCCCAGCGCCTGTCCGAAAGCTGCGCCGATCCTCCGGCAGGCTCGGCCGTGCTCGATCCAGAAGCGCCGCACGCCCTCGTCTGGGTGCGCGAGAGTGAACCCGTCTTCGGCAAGCGGATGGGCAAAGAAGGTCGGGTTGAAGTCGACGCCCAGGCCGGTCTGGCGCGCCCAATCGATCCAGCCCGCGAAATGCTCGGGCCGGACTTCGTCGCGATCGACCGGCTGTCCGCCGGACTCGGCGTAGATCGCGTGGAGGTTGATGCGGTGCCTGCCGGGGACTAGCGAGACGGCTTTCTCGAAGTCCATGCGCAGCTCGCCTGGAGTGCGCGCCCGGCCGGGATAGTTGCCCGTGACCGCCAGTCCCCCGCCGACTTCGCCGGATTGGCCCTCGAAGCCCCCGATGTCGTCGCCCTGCCAGCAATGCAGCGAGATCTGGACAGACGCGAGGCGCCCGATCGCAGCATCGCAGTCAACCCCTATCTCTGCATAGCGCTCCTGCGCTTGGGCATATCCCGTGGATGCGGGCAAAGTGGAATCAAGGATACCCGATCCATCGTGGCCCTGCCGCTGGCTGCCCAGCGCCCGGACAGACCTAGCGCCCGGCAGGGGCTTTGTGTAGAACGAGGGAGTGCGGATTGGGCTCCACATCTTGAAGCCGGAAACGACGCAGTGGCTGCGACGGGAGTCTCAGCGGGACGAGGGGCAGCGAGGCCCGCGCAACCGGCGGCTGGGCCGGGACGAGCGCACCCGCAGGCGGGACCATCCGGCCAATTGTCAGCAACGACCGGTCCCTTCTCGGCGGCCGCGGCCAGCAGCAAGGCGCGGGCGATCTGGCGCGGGCATTGGATCCTCAAGCGGACTCGTCTCCCCGTCGCACCGAAGCGGCGATCCGCTTGTTGCACAGGAAGAGAACAACCGCCACGATGCCGAGTTGGACGAGCACCGTACCCACGCTGAAGACGTGGTCCGCGCCGAACGGGACCAGCCAGCCTCGGGGGTCGTCGCGCCACGCTTGATAGAGCAGCCAGGCTGTCAGGACGACCGCTTCGAACGGAACCACTGTGCGGATCACGAAGTCCCACCAAGAGCCGATCCTGATGTCCGAGTGTTCGTGGTTCAGCGTCTCGTCGCGGAACTTCCGCGCACCGTAGCGCCCGACAGCGAGCGCAAAGAACAGGCCCGACAGGATCAGGGCCACGCCCCAGACCCAGTCTTGATTATCCAGGACGTTCATATTGAGCGCTGATGGCAGCCCGAGCAGGAACCCGGCGGAAACAATGCCATAGAGAGCCTTCCGGCGGTCGAATCCCGCGTCCTCGAACGCGCGCGTCGCGACCTCGACCATTGCGATCAAACTGGTGAACGCGGCGAACGCAAGCGCCGTGAAGAACAGCGCCATGAAGAAGCCGCCCTGGGGCATCGAGCGGAACAACTCGGGCATCCAGATGAAGGTGATGCCTGTGTTGCCTTCGGAAAAGACGGTGTCCTGCACCAGCTGCTCCGAGAACGGCTGCCCGTCGCGGACAGCCTGCTCGAGTGAGCCCAGCCCCCGCAACTGGTCGGGGTCCGTGGCAGCCCGGTCGATTAGCGCCGGCACTGCGGAGAAGACCGTGCAGAACACCATGATCCCTGCCAGCAGGCTGATGGCGTTGTTGGCGGCCGGGAGCACGAAGCTGTTGAGCGCAGTATCCTCCCGCTCCCGCTGGTAGGCGGCGTAGCAGATCACCAGTCCCCAGCCAGCACCTGTGTCCCAAGCATTCTGGGTCAGGGCCTCGATCCATATCCGTGCGCTGGCCAGCTCGCTCCAGTCGATTCCGAACAGGTACGCGATGCCGTCCGACGCACCTGGCAGGGTCACCGCCCGGGCAACGAGCACCAGTACCAGAACGATCAGCGCAGGCATGAGGACTGTCGCGACCCGCTCGATCGCCGAAACGCCCTTGGCCACGACGAGCACGGCTAGCCCGAGCATGATGGCGTGGCAGACTGCGGGCAAGGCCGAAGACGTGAAGTCGCTCCAAAATGCGCCCGGAACCGGAGAGGACAGGCCACCCGCAATCGCGGCGACCGCGTAGCGCACCGTCCAGCCCGCCACCACGGAGTAGTAGCAGAGGATTCCAGAGCAGACGCAGACCACCATTGCTCCGGTCCATGCCCATCTGGGCCCCGCCACGCTCACGAAGGCCCGGATGGGGCCGGAACGCGTCTTTCGGCCCATGCCGAATTCCAAGAGAATCAGCGGAATCGACCAAAGGAAGAGGAAGACGATCCAAGCTACGAGGAACTCGCCACCTCCGTTCTTGGCGGCGATCCGCGGGAACCGCCAGATGTTGCCTGTGCCGACTGCCATGCCGAGCATGGCAAGCATCATGGTCCACCGGGACCCGAACCGCCTTGATCCCATGGAGCTACCGCCGGGTTTGGCTGCACTGGCAGGCTTCGCATGGCCTGCCGTGGAGCGCGAGGGCTCCCCAATTCTTGCATAGCGGGATTCCGGCGGCGCGCCACCGACTAGACGCACAAGCGGCAGCCAGCCCGGCCGCAAGCATGTCGATGGCGGCGTTCACGTTACGGCGTGACACCAAGCCGCACGCCTTGTGGCATCAGGTTTCGCACTCAACGCGGAACCTGTCGTTGGAAGACGGGTACGCTCGCCCTCCACCTAGCTCGGGCCTCCTCGTCAACGCGGATTTCACGATTTCAACGGTGTGTTCTCCCCGATCTCCCCGCAGAGCATTGAGTCGCGAGAGGGGCGGGTCGCCTTGCGCGCCAAATCTGGGCACAAACGATCCTGCCGGGTCCGCCACTCGTCTCGCTCGCGCAGCCCGCTGCCTAAGTACTTAATTCCGCAAATACACTAACGTATTAATCGCTTGCGCTTTCCGGCCATTCATGGCATTCTGGCCCTTGACGGATCCACCATGCCACGCAAGAGCCCGTATGCCATCAACTTGTCCCAAGACGAGCGCCGCGAACTGCAGCGCCGGGCCACCAGCTATACGTTGCCGTATTTCCAGGTTACCCGCGCCAAGATGGTTCTCCTCGCCTCCCAGGGCCTCTCCAACAGCCTGATCGCCCAGCGCCTCGACACCCGCCGCGAGGTCGTCAGCCTCTGGCGCAAGCGCTTCTTCGAACACCGCTTGGACGGCCTCGAGGAACTCCCGCGCCCCGGACGCCCCCGGGCTTTCCCCCCCTGAGCTCGTCGTGCAGGTGCGCGCCTTGGCTTGCGAGCCCCCCTCCCTGCACGACCTGCCCCTGTCCCGCTGGAGCCTCGACGACCTCGTCCGCACGGCCCGCAACAGCGGCATCGCGGCCACCGTCAGCAAAACCACCGTCTGGCGCTGGTGTTGTTTTTCACAATATTTCAGTGAAACAACGCGAGGATTTGTCGCATTAATTCGATTCCGGATTGCTGAAAAATCGGATTAATCCGGAGCGGCAGAGGGTTTGCTGAAGCGCTGTGTGGCCGCCGTGCGGGTGCGAC
>JAJDZN010000215.1 GCA_022824585.1 Bryobacterales bacterium
GAACCGCTCCAGCCAGGAGACCGATTCCGCATCGAGGTGGTTGGTCGGCTCGTCGAGCAACAGCACGTTGGGTTTCAAGAGCAGAAGCTTGGCTAGCGCGACGCGCATCTGCCAGCCGCCCGAAAACTCCTCGCAGGGACGGTCCCAGTCACTGCGGTCGAAAGCAAGGCCCCCGAGCACGGTGCCGACCTGGGCTTCCTTGCTGTACCCGTCGAGGGCTTGATAGCGGTCGGTGCACCACTCGTAGCGATCCATCACCGCCTGGAACTCCCGCGTCGACGGATCCACTTCGCCCATCTTGCGGGTCAGCTCCTCCATCTCGGCCTCCAACGAGATCGCCTCGTCGAAGACGCTCCGGCACTCTTCGAAAACGGTGCGGCCCGAGAACGCCAGACCCTCTTGGGGAAGATATCCGACTTGGATGTTCTTCTGTCGCTCGATCTCGCCACGATCGAGATGCTCGCTGCCGTGAATGATCTTCAGCAGCGTCGACTTGCCGGTGCCGTTGCCGCCGACGACTCCGATCCGATCCCCCGGCGCGACCAACCAGTCCAGCTCGTCGAACAGGATCCGATCGCCGTATCGCATACGGGCTCTCGCAAGCCGGATCATTAGTTCGAGTGTAGCTAGCGCGCTTTAGAGCCACTCGCGATGCGCGCGAGCGCGTCCGCGATGGAGCGCGCCGAACCAGCCGGCGCCGCAGTCCCGTCCACGAGCAGGTCGGCACAGGCCCTGGTCGGGAAGACGTGGCGTTCATACATCGGGGCCGCGTGGCGTTCCCATTGCGCTCGCGCGAACGCCTCGCTCCGGCCCCGGCAGGCGATGTCGCGCTCGATCCTGCGGCGCAAGCACTCCTCTTCGCCCGCATCGATGAACACCGCCAGATCCAGCATCTTGCGGACGCGGAGGTCGAACAGGGCGAACAGCCCCTCCACGATCAAGACCTCTCTGGGGGCGAGCGGGGCAGGCTCCGGCATCCTCGTGTGGGTCGCGAAGTCGTAGCGCGGAACTCTCACCAAAGCGCCGGAACGCAGCCGCGCTAGATCGGCGACCAGAAGCTCCCAGTCCAGCGCCGCGGGGGCGTCAAAATTCACCCCTCCGCGCTCAGCTGCGCTCAGGTGGGAAAGATCGCGGTAGTAGGCATCGGTGGCGAGCACGCCCGCCTGCGGCCACAGCTGCAGCAGTTCCGCCGCCACGCGGGTCTTGCCCGACCCAGAGCGGCCAGCGATGCCGATGCAGTACATGGCCGGACCAAGACGTTCCAAGCGCGTTGGAGCAGCGATTAGCGACGGGCGGCAGGCCTCAGCGAGGATCCCACGAGCGCCACTCGATCACGCCGACGCGCTCGGCCCAAGCGTCCCACATGCCCACCAGCTCGGCCACCTTGTCGGGCATCTCGGCCGCGAGGTCGTTCAATTCGCTGCGATCCTGCTCCAAGTCGTAGAGTTCCCAGCGGCCGTCCTCGGGCTGGGACCACTTGGAGACGAGCTTCCAGTTGCCGCTGCGCACCGCGCGGTTGCCCTCGTGCTCCCAATACAGCCCCTCGGGGTGGCCCTTGGCCGAGTCTCCCGTGAAGACCGGTGCGAGCGAGGCCCCCTCCATCGGCTCGATCGCGTTGCCGCCGTACGTCTCGGGATAGGTGGCTCCGCCAACGTCCACACAGGTAGCCATGATGTCGATCAAGTGGCCGACATGGTCTGTCCAGCCGCCTGTCGACGTGACCCCGGCAGGCCAGTACGCCACCAAGGGGGACGCAATCCCACCCTCGTGGACATAGTGCTTGTAGTAGCGGAAGGGCGTGTTCGAAACGTTCGCCCAGGGGATGCCATAACTCTGGTAGTCCTCCTCAGCTCCCGGCATGATCTCGGGGTTGTTGCCGACCGCGACCGGCTCGCCGGCGTAGGTCTCGGTGGGGATGTGAAGGGCTTTCCAGCTCTCGCGCGCTTCCTCTGCACAACCGCCGTTGTCGGCAAGGAATAGGATCAAGGTGTTGTCCAGCTCTCCACGCTCCCTTAGCGTGTCGACGACCTGGCCGATCGCTTCGTCCATCAGCTCGATCTGGGCCGCATAAACCTCCATGCGGCGGGCCTGCCATTCCTTGTCCGGCGCCTCTTCCCACGGCACTTGGGATGGATCGCGGTCGCTCATGCCCGCCGTCCCGTCCAGCACCCCCATTTCGCGCATGCGCTGCAGGCGCTCCTCCCTGAGGGCGTCCCAGCCAATGTCGTAGCGTCCCTTGTACTTGGCGATGGCCTCTTCCGGGGCGTGCAGCGGCCAGTGTGGGGAAGTGAAGGGCATATAGAGGAAGAACGGGGCATCCGGGTTCTCGTCGAGCGCCTCGCCGATGAACTGCGAGGCGTTCTCGCCAATCGCGGTCGTGTAGTAGAAGTCGGGGCCCGGATCTTCGGGCTCGTTCCCGCGCGTGAGCGAGGGCGGATCGTAAAACGATCCTGCGCCGTGAATCGTGCCGAAGAATTTGTCAAACCCCCGCTGCATTGGCCAGTTCGAGCGGTCGACCTTCTCGCCCGAACCCTCGGCTGGGGTGACGTGCCATTTGCCGCTCATCAGCGTCGTATAGCCGGCCGACTTCAGAACCTCGGCGAAGGTGACACAGCTCTTGTTGAGATTGCCCATGTAGGACGGAATCGGCTCGCCATCCTTGCGGAATTCGCTCATCATGTGCCCTACGCCTGCTTGATGCGGATAGAGCCCCGTTACCAGCGAGGCCCGCGTGGGACAGCAGCGGGCGTAGTTGTAGAACGAGCGGAAGCGCAAGCCGTTCGCGGCGAGGCTGTCAAGCACGGGGGTGTTGATCTCGCCACCGTAGCAGCCGATGTCGGAGAAACCCATGTCGTCCGCCATCGTGACGATGATGTTGGGCCGCTTGGCGGCACCCTCGGTCTGGCTAGAGGTCGAGCAGGCCCAAGGCAGCGCCGAGGCCGCGGCGCCCATGCGCAACAGGTCGCGGCGACTGAACGAAGAACCGAATTGACTCATACGGCACATCATACCGCCCGACCGGGCTAGCGATCCCTGCCAGGCGCTCGGCCAGGCGCGCCTGCCGGGGCCGGTGCCGGTGGTGCCGCCCGCCGCTGCTTGGGATCGCAGCACCATCACGGCTCGTCGCCGCGACAGCGTGATTGGACTGCCTGAAGAGGAGGTGCCCGGCGCAACCGAAGGGTGCGTTTCGCGCTGCCCCGAGACCTACTGCCCGCGGGCCGGCAGGGGCCAGACCTTGATGTCGCGAAAATAGAGTTCCGAACCCTCCGATTGGAACAGGATCTTGCCTTTCGCCAAGCTGGCGTCCTGACCCTCCATGACGAGCACGCCGTTGACCCAGTACTTGACGCGATCGCCTTCGGCGACCATCTCCAGAAGATTCCACTCGCCGTGAGGCTTCTCGACTTCATTGTTCGGATCCCGAAAGCCGGCCGGTTCCCGGTAGTGCTTCGGCCAGCCATCGACGCGGCCTAGGTCGGTCTTGTTAAACCGATCAATCTGGATGCCGAGCTTGCCGCCCTTTCTGACACCGTTCACAGTCATCTGGGCGCCGCCGAGCAGGATGACATCACCAGTGCCGCCCTCCATGATCTGGAACTCCAAGGCTTCGGGCCAGATCGTGCCATTGGACTTGGCGGCTTGGGCGCGGCGCTTGAGGTCGATGGCGCGATAGAGGATGCCGCTGTCCCGGGCCTTGTTCTTGCGGCGACCGTGCGTGGCATCACCCCACTTGAACTCGACATGCAAGACGAAGTCGCCGAATTCTTCCTTGGTGACGAAGTACCCGTAGGGCATCCCCTCGACGCGAATCATGCCGTCGACCACTCGGAAGACCCCGTGCGGGTCGTGGTTGAAGCCTTGGCCGAAGACGAACGTGTCAAAATTCTCCATGCTCTTGCCGGCGAAGAGTTGGATCGGCTCACCCTGCGGCCTAGCGTCCGCAGCCCCGAGCGAAGTCGCGAAGGCAAGGAATATCAGTAACTTACAATTCAATTTCGGATAAGTCATGGTCGCCGCTCCTACTCTCCACCGATCGCCAAGCCTAGCGTTCGCGCGATGGTTGCGCCCAGTATTGTACGGCTCAACGGACCGTAGCGCGAACGAGGTGTCTAGCCAACTGAGTCCCGGCGTGTGGCCCGAGCCGCAGTTGCCGGGTGTGGTTGCGTCTCAATGAGAGACCCGCAGTCCGCCCACCAACCGGCACGCATTCGGCTTCAAGCGTGCCAAGCGGCCTTGCAACGGACTCAAGGGAAAGCCGCGAACCCCATCTCTATCAGCCCTAGCAGGCAGACGCGGAGCCGCTCGTGACATTGACCGACACCGGCAGTGCGAGTATGATGCTTGCGGCGCTTTCTCGAAACGGGCCCTAGTGTCGGCCAACTCACGGTATCGGCTGGAAGCGCCAAGGAGAGACTTTGACCATCGCAGGCATCAATCTCGTAGGCGTCCTCTTGGGGGCCATTGCCGGGTTCGCGTTCGGCGCGATCTACTACACGCTGCTGGGCAAGCACTGGCTGGATGCCATCGGCAAGTCCGAGCAGGAAATCAAGGGCAGGTCGGCAGTTCCATTCGTCACCAGTTTCGTGTCGCTGTTGGTGATGGGCTCCGTGCTGGCTTGGCACTTCGATCAGCAGGGATCGGAGGGCATGAGCTCGCTCGGCGCCATTCGGTCAGCCGTCATCCTGTGGCTCGGATTGATCGTGACCTCGATGGCCACCAACAACGCTTTCCAAGGAGCCAAGGCGAAGCTGACAGTGCTCGACTCGGGGCACTGGATCGGGGTCTTGGTCGTCCAAGCGCTCATCGTCGCCCGCTTCTAGAGGGAATGTCGGTCACGGACGGGAATTGAGTAGTCGAGGATTCGACCGGGAGCCCCGTCGCTTCGATACCTACCGGGAGGTGCTCGAACGCGCCAATGCGGGGATCTGGGGTGGCGAGCGCTTGACGAGGACTTGCTTGATGAACGGTATTACCGTACACTCAATACACTCGTGGTCATTCGTTCGGTTCGCCACCGGGGATTGCGCTGGCTTCTGGAGAACGATGATCCGCGATTCTTGAGGTCGGACCTAGCTCCCCGCGTGCGCAGAATCCTGACGATGCTAATTCTGGCGGAGGACATCGACAGCTTCGCGGGGAATGCGCGTCGCGGCTGGCGGTTCCACCGTCTCACCGGTGACCGAAAGCAGGAATGGAGCGTCTGGGTCTCCGGGAATTGGCGAATAACGTTTGCCGAAGAGGACGGTTACATCGACCGCTTGAACCTGGAGGACTACCACTAATGGCTACCACCGGTATCGTCGTCAACATGACCCCTTCGCATCCGGGCGACTTCATCCGCGCGGAGGTCCTCGAGGAGTTGGGACTGAACGTAACGGCGGCAGCCCAGGTTCTCGGGGTCCGCCGGGCGACACTCTCGGCCCTGCTGAACGGCAAGGCGGCGCTGTCGGCAGAGATGGCGTTGCGCATCGAGAAGGCTTTCGACGTGAGCATGGACATGCTGCTGAGGATGCAGGCTTGGCACGATGCCGCGCAGATGCGTGCTCGGGCGGAGGAGATTGACGTCCAGCGCTACGAGCCCCGCCCGGCCTGATCAAGTGACCGTAGGCCGCGGAACACGAGACTACGGATAGGTGGGTCGGAGCTTGCTCGGTTTGACTGTGCCCGTCGCTCTGATGGCCACATTGGCGGCAGCACTCTTAGCCATCTGGACTACCATCGAGTCCTTTGAGGCACGCGTGATTGGAGGCAGGTGTTCCTCCTCTCCGATAGCCCTCTGGCCGTCGGCATAGCTGCGATAGTTGCTAGTACGGATCGCGCAGCGACCTACCACAGAACCAACAGTGCAATTCGCGACCAGCGGTGCCGGGTCGGGGCCATGGCCGGGGCCACCTTCGGCCGCGCGCCGACAGTTCGGCTTGCCGCACTTGCGGCGGGACTCGACCAAGGAGCCGGGACGGCAGTCGTCAATGGCAACGATGCTGCGCCGCGAGCAGCGAGGGAAGGCGCATCGGCAGCAGTGAGTTTGCGTGATTTCGGCGGCCAGTGCTAATCTGGGCGACCACGTGTCCCGAATCTCCGCTCAATAGCGCGAGTGCCCTGCGACCGACCCTACGATGCGAGCAATCCGACTGGAACAGCCCCGCTCTCTCGAATATGTCGAGATCGACGAGCCGACAGCTCCCGGCCCGGGCATGGCCTTGGTCCAGACCCATCGCATGGGCATCTGCGGCACGGACTACAGCGGATACCTGGGGAAGATGCCATTCTTCCGCTACCCACGCGTGCCCGGGCACGAACTCGGCGTGACTGTGCTCGAGGTCGGTCCGGGAGTGACCAACGTCGCGCCCGGCGACCGCTGCAGTGTTGAACCCTACATGAACTGCGGAACGTGCTACGCCTGCCGCAACGGGAGCCCCAACTGCTGCGAGCACTTGGAAGTGATCGGAGTGATGATCGACGGGGGGCTCTGCGACCGCTTTCTGATCCGCTCCGACAAGCTCCACGTGTCCCGCAAGCTCTCGTTTGAACAGCTCGCACTCGTCGAAACACTCGCCATCGGCTGCCATGCGACGGACCGGGGCGCTCCCGCTCTCGGAAGTCACGTCCTGATCATCGGCGCAGGCCCGATTGGACTGGCCACGCTGGAGTTCACACGCCTGACAGGCGCGGAGATCACGGTCATGGACCGGGTGGCATCGCGCTTGGAATTCTGCCGGCGCCAATACGGCATTCGCAACACGATCGTGTTCGAGGACAGCGAGAGCGCCATCGAGCAAGCGCGCGCCATTACCGGGGGGGACATGTACTCGCTCGTGACTGACGCCACCGGCAGCCCCGCGTCGATGAGCGGGGCGCTGGCCTTGGTGGCGCATACCGGCACGCTCGTCTATGTCGGCATCACGACCGAGGAGGTAGCGTTTCCCCACCCCGCCCTGCATCGGCCGGAGATGACCATCAAGGCCTCTCGCAACGCCCTGCCCAGAGACTTCGAGCGCATCATCGGCCTGATCGAAGACGGCACGATCAATACGCGACCCTGGATCACGCACCGCACGCCCTTCGAGCAAGTTGTGGCGGACTTCGAAGGCTACACACGGCCGGAGTCCGGGGTGATCAAAGCGATCATCGAGGTCAACAACTGACCATGGTTCTGTCAGCCGTCACGGTCTGCCTCGTGCCCGAGGCAAGTGCTGGGCCGTTCGTCTTCCATGACGACCTTCCCGGGGCGTGCCAACAGGCCGCCGCGCTGGGGTTCGACGGCATCGAAATCTTCTCCCCCTCCGGGCATCACGTAGACCGGACGGAACTCGGCGCACTGCTACGGCTGCACGACCTGCGCTTGGCTGCCGTGGGAACCGGTGCCGGGATGATCGTGCACGGGCACAGCCTATGTGACCCGGACGAACGCGCCCGACTGCAGGCTTGCGAATTTGTGAAGGAGATCGTCGACTTTGGGGCCGAGTTCGGCGCGCCGGCGATTATCGGCTCGATGCAAGGGCGAGCAGGAAACGCCCAAAGTCGCGAGGGTGCGCTGGCGCTCCTCGCCGAGTCGCTGCGTATTCTCGCCGACTACGCCGGGAGTCTCGGCCAAGCGCTGCTGTTCGAACCGCTGAACCGCTACGAGACCGACTTGGTACGAACGGCGGCGGAGGGGATGGCCCTGCTATCCGCCGTAGGCGCCAACAATCTCCGGTTGCTCGCCGACCTGTTTCACATGAACATCGAGGAAGCGGACATCGCGGAGGCGATTCGATCCGCAGCGGACAGCATCGGACACGTTCATTTCGTCGATTCGAATCGCCGCGCCGCAGGATTCGGACACATGTCGCACGGCCCGGTGGCACGAGAACTCATCTCGGCCGGTTTTCCGGGCTACGCGTCGGCGGAAGCGTTTCCGCTGCCGGACTCGCAGGCCGCAGCCGCGATGACGATCCGGTCGTTTCGCAAGTTTTTCCCGCGCTGAACTGGTCCGGGCTGCCGCGACAGCCCGGCAGCTCGTGAGGGATTCCGGCACCCCGTGCCCCTATTGGCCGGGCACGCCGTCTTCGAGGATGAAGCGCTCCCTCCACTGATCCCATTTCGAGGCTAGCTCGCGCAGCTTGTCAGGGCGCTCCTGCGCAAGATCGTGCTGCTCGGCCCGGTCCGAGGAGAGATCGTAGAGCGCCCACTGGCCCGGACGGGCATCCTCGGCTTCCGCGACCGAGTTCCAGCCATCGTCGCGCGTGCGCACCGTGTGCAGGATCTTCCAATCCCCCATGCGCAACGCCCGGTTGCCCTGGTGGTAGAACCAGATGGCCTCGTGCAGTGGCTCGCCGTCCTGCTCGAACACAGGCACCAAGCTGCGACCGGCCAACGGCGGCCCGGCACTTTCGGCCGCCTCGACCCCGGCGAGCTGAAGCATCGTCGGCGCGATGTCGATCACATGGCCGACCGTGCTGCGCAGCTCATTCCGCGCCCGGATCCCCTCGGGCCAATGCACGATCAACGGCGTCGCTATCCCGCCCTCGTGCACCCAGGTCTTGTGCAGCCGAAACGGAGTGTTGGCCGCGCTGGAGAAGCCCGGGCCGAGACACAGGTACGTGCCGGCAGAGCCGAGCGGCGCATGTGGGTCGTGCCCGTCCCCGCGCACCATGATCTCGGCGCTGGCGCCGTTGTCGGACATGAAGAACACGACCGTGTTCTGCAGCGCGCCCATCGTGCGCAACTGGTCCAAGACGCGGCCGATCTCGCGGTCCATCCGGTCAATCATCGCGGCGTGGATCGCCATCTTCTCGGCTTGGAAGCGCCGCTGCTCCTGGTCGAGGCTCTCCCACGGAACCGGCCGGTTGACCTCGCCCGCCCCCAATTGCGCGATGCCGTCCGGAAACGCGTACGGCGGGCCGACATCCTCGTCCAGCGGCGACAGCTGGGGGCCCGCGATCCCCATCGCGAGCTGGCGGGCGAACCGTTCCTGACGCAGCCGATCCCATCCCGAGAGGTAGCGATCGCGATAGCGGGCGATATCCTCGGGCGTGGCGTGCAATGGGAAGTGGGGCGCGTGAAATGCCAAGTACTGAAAGAAGGGGCGCTCGGAGTGCTCCGCGGCGTGCTCCTGCAAGCATTCGATCGCATGGTCAGCCGTCACGACGGTCAGGTGCGCGCCTCGCTCAGGCTCGAAGTCAGGCAACTGCACGCCATCCTTGTCGTGCCCGATGAGGTGGAAGAAGCCGGCTCGGTTTCCAGCCCGGTAGGAGTGGTCAAACCCGTTGTCGAGCGGATCCCCGTCCACGTGCCACTTGCCCGAATGGTACGAGCGGTAACCGGCGGAGCGGAGCCGTTCCGAGACTAGCACCGCCCAATTGGGGCGGGTCCCGCTGCCGCCGAACTCGCGCGGATCGACACCGGGCATGGAGTCGCGCCGGATCTGCTGGGCGTAGTAGCCGGTCAATAGCGACGAGCGCGTCGGCCAGCAGCGCGAAGTGTTGTAGAACTGCGTGAAGCGCAGGCCGCCCTCGGCCAAGGAATCCAAGTTGGGCGTGGAGATCTCGCCGCCGTAGCAACCTGCATCCGCGAACCCCATGTCGTCGGCAACGATGACGAGGAAGTTCGGCGGGCGCGATTCGTCTGCCGAAGCGCATGCGCCCAGCAACACTGCAACTAGGACTGACGCCGCTCTCATGTCGGCCACTAGGATAGAAGGTTCCGCCACCCGACCGGTGGCGGGCGGCAAGTCATACCAAGGCCGACTCAGCGCGGCCCGGGCATGGAGGGATCACGGTGAGCGGATTGAGCAGTCTCGACGCCGTGGTGCTGGTGGCCTATTTGACCGCGGTCACCGCTTGGGGCGCTTGGCTAGGAAAGGGCCAGAAGGGCGGAGCGGACTACTTCTTGGGCGGGCGTTCCCTGCCCTGGGGCGCTGTCTTGCTGTCAGTGGTCGCGACGGAGACTAGCACGCTCACCTTCTTGAGCATCCCGGGCGTTGCCTACGCCAGCAGCCTCGTGTTCCTCCAGCTGACCCTGGGCTACGTTGCCGGGCGCATTGTCGTTGCCCTGGTCTTGCTCCCTGCCTACTATCGGGGCGAGATTTCCACAGCATACGCGTTGCTGGAGGCTCGCTTCGGCATCGCGACTCGACGCCTGGCTTCCGCGATCTTCACGGTGACCAGGCTGCTGGCCGACTCCGTACGGCTGTTTGCGACAGCCATACCCTTGGCGCTCATTACCGGCTGGCCGTACCCGGCTTCCATCTTGGTGATCGCTGTCTTGACCGTGATCTACACCTATTGCGGCGGCATTCGGGCGGTGGTCTGGGTCGATTCAGTCCAGATGGGGCTCTATTTGCTCGGTGCGGCGATCGCCGTCGCTGTGATCCAGTCTCAGGTGCCGGGCGGCTGGAGCGAGGTGCTCGATTCGGCGATGCTGGCCGGAAAGCTCGAAGTCTTGGACTTCTCGTGGAGCCTCTCCACGCCATATACGTTCTTGGCGGGCTTGGCAGGCGGCGCAGTGTTCACGATGGCTTCGCACGGCACCGATCAGATCATCGTCCAGAGGCTGCTGACCTGTCGGGACCTGCGATCCTCCCAGAAGGCGCTGATAGGCAGCGGTTTCGCGGTTGTGGGCCAGTTCTTGCTGTTCCTGCTCG
>JAJDZN010000099.1 GCA_022824585.1 Bryobacterales bacterium
GCCGCCGTGGTTGTCGATCCCAGCAAGTCCACGCCTGACGTCTTCGACGACGTGGGCGAGCTCTTCTTTGCCGAGTTCACCGACCCTCAGGCGCCGAAGTCGATCGAAGTGATCGACTACGACGAGGCGACCGCAACGGCCACTCCCCTGAAGGTCGAGTTCACGGACAACAAGTGGGTGATTCCGTCGCATTACGGCTATCCGGCCGATGCCGAGGAGAGGCTGGCGACGACCGCCGCGGCGCTGATCGAGCTGCGCAAGGATCGCGTCGTGTCGGACTTGGCCCAGGATCACGGCGAGTATTCGGTGGCAGATCCGCTGGACGACCAAGCGACCTCGCTGGCCGGCAGGGGCAAGCGGGTAAAGATCCTCGACGGCGACTCGAACGTGCTGGCGGACTTCATCGTCGGAAATGAAGTAGAGGGTAAGCGCGGCTATCGCTACATGCGAGTCCCGGGCCAGAAGCGTACGTACGAGGTCAAGACGGAAGCGGACGTCTCGGCGAGGTTCCAGGACTGGATCGAGACGGATCTCCTGAAGGTTTCGCCGTTCGATCTGCGGCGCATCCAAATCAACAGCTACACGATCAACGAGAGGCTGGGGCGCATCGAAAACCGCCAGCAGACGACGCTGACTCAAAAGGACAGCAAGTGGCAGCTAGGCGGGCGCGAGCCGAACTCTGACACGATGAGCGCCCTGACGACGGCGCTGGACAACCTGCGCATCGTCGACGTACAGCCGAAGCCTGAGGGACTGAGCGCGGATCTGAAAGCGCGCGAGGGCATCCAACCCACGATGGAGAACTTCCGCTCATTGCAAGGCAAGGGCTTTTTCCCCAACCCCTACACCGGCCAGATCCTGTCCAACGAGGGCGAGATCGTGGTCGATTCCAAGAATGGGCTGCGATATACGCTGCGTTTCGGCGAAGTAGCCAGAGGCGGGGCAGAGCCTGGCAGCGATGAAGGCGAGACGGACAGCGAGGGCGAGGGCGAACGCCGCTATTTGATGGTCAGCGTGGACTTCAGCGAAGGTCGAGCAGAGAGCTACGAGGGAGACGCGGAGCAGGGCGGGGAATTGGCCGACGAACTGCGCGCCCGTTTCGCGGACTGGTACTACGTGATTTCGGGCGCGGATTTCGCGAAGCTCCGCCCAAGCAGAGCCGACCTCCGCTAGCCGGGCTGCGGAAGGCAGCCTTGGTGGTCACCCCGTGTACGTAGGGGTCAGTCGGATCGACTGCGAACGTCGCTGGTTGGCGACAACGCATGTACCTCTCCACCAGAGGACTCGTTGAACGCTCAGAATGCATGCAGTACGCTCATATTTTGCAGTCATTATGCTAGCATTAGGGGTAGAGGTGAGTTCGTGGCTGTAATAACGGTACGCCGACTCGACGATTCCGTGATGCGGAGATTGAAGGCTCGTGCCGAGACTAACGGCAGGTCGCTGGAGGGGGAAGTCCGGCAGATTCTCAGTGCAGCTGTCGAGAACGATATGGAGGCGAAGCGAAGAGCATTCGTGGTTCTTTCCGAACGGCTCCGGAAGGAAATCCCGAATCGCTCGCGGACGTCTAGCGCGGATCTCATTCGCGAGGACCGGGATCGCGACCACCGGAGCTGACGATGGTGGTTGTCGTGGATGCGGGCGTAGCGGCCAAGTGGCTGGTCGCGGAGCCTGATTCAGAGATAGCGGCGATGCTCTTGGACGGTTCTTTCGACCTCCAGGCACCCCGCTTGCTGGTATCAGAGATTGGCAACATGCTTTGGCGTATGGCCGTCAACGGCTCGATCGAGGAGTACGAAGCCGCTCGCTTGGCGGCCGCCTTGCTTGACGTGCCCTTGCAATGGAGGGACGACGAACGGACTTGCGTGGAAGCGGTGCGGATTGCTGTCGAGCTCGGCCATCCTGCGTACGATTGCATGTACTTGGCGCTTGCGTCGCTGATCGGAAGCCAAGTGGTTACAGCTGACAAGCGTTTCGTCTCGGCAGTGGCGTCAACGCCGTACAGGACAATCGTCTCGCCACTGTGGGAGTTCGTAGGGAACCACGGTGGCGGTGTCGTCCATATGCAGACACGGTAGCGAAGCCGCGGGTTTCGAGACGGGCTGGTTGGCCGCCGAAACAAGGACGACCGGTCATTCGAGCTCCCCAGCCAGCGCGTCACTATAGGCGTGCTCTGCCAAACTTGCGACGAACTTCCGATAGGCCGGCACCGATTGCGGGCGATGCGCGAGAGCAGTCGGCGAGGTCGCCCAACCCGAACGACGCGCCAGGCGCCCGCCCAATCCCTGCTCGCGGAGATGTCGCAGGGCCCATCCCAAGACTTCCTGCTGGGTGTCGAGCGAGATCCGGCGGCGAGTGCGCGAGAGCGTCGAAGAGTCCGGGACCGGCTCGTGCAGGGCGTACCCAAGGAACCGTCGCACGCTCAAGCTGTCGCGAGCATACAGGGCGAGGGCGCGCTCGGAGCCGACACCAATCAGGTAGCCGAGAAGCAAGAGACGGAAGTATACGCTGGGCGGCATCGAAGGCCGCCCCAGCGCCGATTGGTAGTACGGGCGGCACGCCGACTCCACGTGACGGTCAAAATCGATGCGTTCCAACAGATCCTTGAGCCGATCGTAGAACGGCAATTTCGGTGCTGCGGGTAGCTCCGTTGTACTCACCAAGAGAGCCTGAGTCGTTTTTCTTCGCGTTCCCATTGCCATATGTATAGTATAGTATCCGAAGAATCAGGCATGCTGCCCGCTGTCTGGAAGCCAGTCGCTAGAGGTAGTGAGGACCATCCCCTGAGTGTCAAGAAACGAGCGTACGTCAGCTGATCGGCTAGCAAGACCCTGCTCCAAGAGAGGGGCGAGGTCTCTTTGTCCACCGTTGAAGGCAAGAGGCCTTGGCCCAGATACTAGGGAGGCTCCGACCAACTAGCATTGGGATCCCGAATCCTAACTCAAGCGCCTATGCAGCATTGATGGCGAGGCCCGGCGATTGCGGTTCCGTTAAGCAGTTCAAGAGAATGAGCCGACGCGCAACCCAGTGCCAATTCCCAGCTTCGTGGCGAGGGGATGGCATCGCCCCGTGCCTAGGGCTGGCAGCTAGCGGTCGCGCTCGGATGGAGTGGTGTCGGCCGTAAGGGCGCGGAGTTGCTCCTCCAGTTCCCGCACTCGCTCGTCCGCTGCGCTCGCCCTCTGCTTGGCTGCCCGCGCATCACGCTCCGCGATCCGGCTCCGCCGCTCGGCTTCTTCCAGCGCGCCGTCGGTCTCTTCCCCGGTGCGCGGGTCCCGGAACACCAGCACCGTCGCCCGGGCTTGCCTCCGGCTGCGCAGTTCCAGCCCCAGCACCCGGCTCCGGAACCACCCATCCCGATCGCCGCTCGCCACGGGCCGCACGGGGTCATACATCCGCCCGCTGGCCTCGTAGCCCTCTAGGGATGACCCCATCAAGGTTCCCTCCGGGTCCAGCCGCCAATACTCCCGAACCCCCATCCGGGCGTACTCCCGCATCTTGTGGTCGGCATCCCTGTCCGCCGTCGCCGGCGACGCCACCTCTAGCACGAAATCCGGGGCCTTGCCTTCCTCCCAGGTCCGGTACGACCTGCGATTCTCAGGGCTCACCC
>JAJDZN010000272.1 GCA_022824585.1 Bryobacterales bacterium
CGCCACCCGCGCGTCCGGGTCCGTCGGCGACTCCCACTCCTTGTTCGACAACGTCTTGGGCTTGCGCTGGCGGTCGAAGGCCGCCAATTCCGCCAAAGTCGGCGTCGGCACCCCGGCTGCCTCCGCCAGCCCCTCCACGAACTCGCGGTAGCCCTGCTGGCTGTCCTTGCGCCGCAAGGTCCGCAAGGCCGCGTTGGCGAACAGCAGCGTGGCGTCCACCGCCAGCGTCTGCCCGTCGGCCAGACCCGCCTGGCGCAACTGCTGCAGCACCCAGGCGAACACCTGCTCATGCGTCTCCAGGCTAATCCGCCGCCGGCTGCGCGAGATCGTCGAGTGGTCCGGCGGGCTGTCCTGCAACTCGTAGCCGAGGAAGGCCCGCAAGCCGAGCGAGTCCGAGACGGTCAGGGCGATGCCGCGCTCGGAATCGATGCCCAGCAGGTAGCCCAGCAGCAGCAGCCGGAAGTACACGCCGGGAGCGAGCGAGGGCCGTCCCAGGCGTTTGGCATAGAAGGGTCGGCACAGGTTCTCGACGTAGGTGTCGAAGCCCATCTCAGCGAGCAGTTGGTTGAGCTTGTCGAAGAAGGGAGTGGTGGGGGCTTGGGGCAGTTGGTCCGGTGCGAGGAACATCGGGATCTGTCCGGGCTTGCGGGTACCCATCGCCATGACTACGATTTTATCGAAGCCTGATCGAGATTTGTTGGAGTTTCAGTCGACTTTTACCACGGGCTGTTAGGCCTGGCGTGGCTCCGACGAGCGGAAGAACTTGGCCAGTGTGCTCTCTGACGGCGGGGCCGTCGCAAGGGAGACTCCCACCAGCGCAAGTGTCGAGGCCGCCACCATCGGCACGACCGGCAGCATGCCCATGAAGAGGTACCCGGGATTGCTGCCGTAGCCGCCGGCGTGGAAGAACGCCCAGCCGACAGCGACTGTCGCGATCACCGCCGCTATTGCTCCGGCGGCTGTGGCCCGGCGCCAGTAGATCGCGGCCACCGCCACCGGGAACAGTGCCGAGTAGCCGCTGAAGCACCAGACACCGAGCGTGAACACGCTGCGGGGCTCGGCCAGCGAGCACAAGTACGCTGCCGCGGCGATGCCGATCACGACCAATCGGCCCAGCCGGACCTTGGCGCGGTCGTCGAGGCGTCCCTTGCCGAGCAAGTCGACCGCGATATCGTTCGTGACCATCGAGCCGATCGCAAGGAACTGTGAGTCGAGCGAGGACATGACGGCCGCTAGGATGCCCGCTCCGAGCAGGCCGCCCAGCACCGGGGTGGTGAGAGCGCCCACCATGGCACCCAGCTCGCTGTTGACGGGCGAGTCCGGAGCGATGACCGAGGTGCCGTCGGGTAGCACCGCCGCAGTTGCCCAGACGCCGATCAGGACGCACGGCAGCCAGACCAGCATCGTGCAGACAGGGTGCAGCACCAACAGGGGCTTGAACGACTTGGCCGACTTTGCTGTCAGCCAGTGCTGGTAGACGTGTGGGAACATCCCGATCGACAGCGGGATGAAGCAGTAGCTGAAGAAGTGCAGCTGGCCGAAGTTCTCTGTCCGGGTGAGCTTGTCGGGATGCACTGCCAGCACTGCCTCCGTCGCAGCTGCAACCCCGCCCAGCTTGGGCGCGATCACAACGAACGTCGCGATCCCCGTCACGATGAACACGCCCGCTTGGAGCGCGTTGGCCCAAGCAGCCCCGCGCAGCCCTCCTACGAACACGTACAGCAGCACCACGCCCGCGATCCCCAACCCGGTCAGCCATGGCGGCACGGCCCCCCCGGTGGATGCGAACAGCTGCGGGAATGCGCCCGGCGTCAGCGCTTGCACCAGGCTTCCGGCGCCGAGCAGTCCGATCAGCACGTACGGGATGACCAGGCCGACCAAGACAGGGAACAGCAGCAGGCCGAGCGCGCGACTCTCAAACCTGTCGCGAAAGAACTGGATCTGGGTGATATAGCCGTGGCGGGCGCCGAAGGACCACAGCCGCAGCCCCGCAAAGTAGAACACGGCCGTATGGACGATGCCAGATGAAGACGCCATCAGCCCGTATACTCCGATGCCGCTGCGGTAGGCCTCGCCGGTGCTGCCGACGAGCGAGAAGGCCGTCATGGCCGTGCCAAAGACCGAGAGCAGCAGCAGGGTCGGGCCGATGGTGCGGCTAGCCAGGAAGAAGTCTTGGGCCGTTCCCCGGAACGAGCGGCTGCTCAGAAAGCCGAGGCCGATCAGGACGCAGAGATAGGCGCAGATAATGCCGAATTGCGTCACTGCGCTCGTTCCCCGGTCCCTTTTCGAGAATCCCGTGTCTCATCCAGCCATGCGGGCCAGACGTAGCGCACGATCAACAGCCACACTCCGGCAGTGGCCACCGAGTACGCCACGTGATAGGCCAGACCGGACGGCAGGAACCCAAAGACCAGCCTCGCGTCGTCCCACAGCCAGAAATCTTGGTGCAGGGCTGCGAAGACGACGATCGCGAAAAGGGCAAGGATGCGTTGCATCGGGCGCTTCAATGGAAGGGCGGACCTGCTGGGCAGTCTCGCGGCTATGCCATCGCCTTTTGGACGAGCCTGCCGTGAACATCGGTCAAGCGGAAATTGCGCCCTTGGTACTTGAACGTAAGCTTCTCGTGGTCGATCCCCAGCAGGTGCAGGACGGTCGCCTGGAGGTCATGCACATGTACGGGATCCTCGGTAATGTTGTAGCTGAAGTCGTCAGTTTCGCCAATCACTCCCGGTCGAATGCCCGCCCCGGCGAGCCAGATGGTAAAGCAGCGCGGGTGGTGGTCGCGCCCGTAGTTGCCGGACGTGAGCTTGCCCTGGCTATACACCGTGCGGCCGAACTCGCCGCCCCAGACGACCAGCGTGTCCTTGAGCAAGCCGCGCCGGTCTAGGTCCTTGACCAGCGCCGCTGAGGCTTGGTCCGTGTCCTTGCACTGCCTTCGGATCTGCTCGGGCAGGTCGGTGTGCTGGTCCCAGCCGCGGTGGAACAGCTGCACGTAGCGCACGTCTCGCTCCAACAGCCGGCGCGCCAGCAGGCAGTTCGCCGCGTAGGTGCCGGGCGTACGCGAATCGGGACCATAGAGTTCGAAGGTGGATTCGGGCTCGGACGAGATATCGGTCAGCTCCGGCACCGATGCTTGCATGCGAAATGCCATCTCGTACTGCGAGATGCGTGTGAGTATCTCGGGATCGCCGAAGTCCTCGTACTTGATCTGGTTGAGCCGGCCCAGATCGTCCAAGAACCGCCGCCGGCCGTCGCGGTCAATGCCCTCCGGATCGGACAAGTAGAGTACGGGATCGCTGTTCGAGCGGAACTTGACCCCTTGGTAGCGGGTCGGCAGGAACCCGCTTCCCCAGAGCCGGTCGTAGAGCGGCTGCCCGTTGCGGCCCGACCCTGACGAGACCATCACGACGAAGCCGGGAAGGTCGCGGTTCGCGCTGCCGAGTCCGTAAGAAATCCACGCGCCGATGGAGGGCCGGCCGGCCAGTTGCGCTCCGGTTTGGAAGAATGTGACGGCCGGGTCGTGGTTGATCGCCTCCGTGTGCATGGACTTGACAATGCACAGGCGGTCGGCGATCTCGGCCGTGTGGGGCACCAGCTCGCTCATCCACGCGCCGGTTTGCCCGCGCTGGCGGAACTCGAAGAGCGAGGGCGCGATCGGGAATGTCGACTGCGTGGCGGTCATGGCGGTCAGGCGCTGCCCCTGGCGCACCGACGAGGGCAGGTCCTGGCCGCTAAGCGCTTCGAGTCCCGGCTTGTAGTCGAACATGTCCAGCTGCGACGGCGCGCCGGACTGGAACAGGTAAACCACCCTCTTGGCCTTGGGTGCAAAGTGGGGCAGCCCGGGCAATCCGGAGTCCGGCAGCTCCTCTCCCAGCAGGCTGCCGAGGGCGGCGATGCCCAAGCCGTACGCGCTCTTGCCGAAGAAGTGGCGTCGCGTGCTCAGGGCGGATGCCGCAAAGGGTTGTGGCATGGTCTCGAATCCGCGTCCATTATACGCTTGACACTGGCGGCTGACATAACGTGTTCGGCCGTGGCGACGCATCCGGCTTCGCCCGAGGCGCTGGTTTCCGCTCCGGTCCGTGAACGCTAACGTCGCGGCCGACCGAGCGGATCCCGCGACCCCGTGCCGGTGTGTCTAGCCAGCTCGTCGACTAGGGGATCGATCGTCTTCCGTTGGCCAGCGGCCAGGGACACGGTAGGCTTCGTCGTCTCCCGGCCAAGGGGGAATCGTGGCTAGGACGAACTCCAGCGGTGTGTCCCCGGTGTTTCTGAACTGGAAGTGAGCGCCGAGGGGAATTGCGAGAGAAGTGCCGAGCGAAACGTCAATGACTTCCTCGCGTTCGCCGAGCTTGCGCCAGACTTGGCCCTGGCCGGCAAGGAAATACCAAACCTCCTCCACCGTTCTGTGCGCCACTGCCCCCGAGGTTTGTCCCGGAGGCAGCGAGCAGTGCGCCATGCTCCCGCTTGCCGTGGCTGCGAGGACGCGGATCTCGGAGCCGTCCGGGGCCAGCACGTCATAGGCTTCGGGACGGTGCTTGGTTTGCATGGTCATTCTTCGAGTGCTCGACACTATGCGGCCTTCGGTCTATACGGTGTCCACGGTACAACGGGGTTGCACGGACTGCCAACCTCGCCGCTGACAGGGCAGCTGTCCGATGGAAGGAACGAGGCGAGCGGGAATGTTCGTCGCCAATCCGGGCGGGCTGGTGTCAGACTGCTGCCTCGAACGCGGATGTGTGGCTAGGACTACCCGCTATCCGGGATCTCTTCGGGGAGCGCACTACTCTCGCGTGATCGTCTCGTCGAGGTTCAGCACCAAGCTGGCCATCATGGTGTATGCCGCGGCTTCGGGTTGCGAGACTTCGGCGGGGTGCCTCGGTTGCTCTCCCAACAGCGCGGTCGCAGCCTTGGGATCGCTGCGGAAGCGATCCACATGGTGGTTGAATCCGGACGACAAAACCTGTGTCTCGCGCTCGTTGGGGTGCCGTGAGGTCGCCAAGCGGAACATGTAGCCCAAGCGCTGGTCGCGCCCGTCGCCTGCTTCGCGCAGCGCCCTGCTGGCGAGCGCCTTCGATGCCTCCATGTAGGCGGCGTCATTCATGCGGTTCAGAGCTTGCAAGGGAGTGTTCGTGCGCACGCTGCGCACCGTGCAAGCTTCGCGCCCGGCGGAATCGAACAGCATCATCGATGGCGGAGGCACGGCGCGCTTCCAGAACGTGTACAGGCTCCTGCGGTACAGGTCGGCTCCGCTGCCCACGTCGTAGTCGGCTCCGCCGGCCAGCTCGGTCCATAGCCCGGCAGGCTGGTAGGGACGCACCGAGGGGCCGCCCAGCCCTTCCACCAACAGGCCCGAGACGGCGAGGCTGAGGTCACGGACAGACTCTGCGGGCAGGCGCAGGCGAGGACCGCGGCCCAGCAGCCGGTTGTCCGGATCCGGCCCGACCTCGCCTTGGCGCAGGCGGGACGACTGGCGGTAAGCCGCGCTCATCACAATCGTCTTGGCCAGGGCCTTCATGTCCCAGCCGGATTCCATGAACTCCACGGCCAGCCAGTCCAGCAATTCGGGGTGGGTGGGCCATTCACCTTGCGATCCGAAGTCTTCGACCGTCTCGACGATGCCAGCGCCCCACAGCATCTGCCACACGCGGTTGACGGTGACGCGCGCAGTCAGGGGATTGTCGCGGGAGACCAGCCAGCGGGCGAAGCCCAGCCTGTCGCCCGGATCTGCAGGCGACAGGGCCGCAGGCAGACCCGGCTGCACTTGCTCGGCGGGAGCGTCGTAGGCCCCTCGATCCAGGCGGAACGTCTTGCGCCGGGGCGACGCCTCTTGCATCACCATCACCGTGGGCACCGCGTCGAAGTACTGGCCTTGCTCGCGCTCCAAGTCCCGGATCCGTGCCGACAAGGCCGTCAGATCTGCCGGGCCGAGCGCCTGGCGATAGGCCTGCTCGAGCTTCAGAGACTGGGTCGGAGTGCGGTTGGCCGCGGGGATGGCGGCGATCTGGTCGAGGCTGCGCTCTTCAGACGCGATGCGCATCTCTTCTGGGGTCAAGGCCCGGCCGTAGATCAACAGGCGGCGCAGCTTGCCCCGGTAGTCGAACCCCAGGCCGCGACCTACCCGCAGAGGCTCCTTCGAGCGGATCTCTTGGTTCATTTCATCGCGGATGACCTTGAGATCGACCGATTCCCCGTCGATGAAGATGCGGACTCCCGAGGCCAGCCGGGTGCCGTCATAGGTGAAGCCGACTTGCTGCCACTCGCCGATAGCGACCGGCTGCACAGTCTCAAGCCGCAGGCAGTCGTCCAGCCAGCGGTTGACCAGGTTTACCTGCAGCTTTCCGTCCTTGAGGTACAGGCCCCAGCCGGGGTTGGACTGGGTGTCATCTTCCGGCAATACGTGCCTGGTCCTCGAAACGATCGTCCCGTTCGGGTCTTCCGGGTGGATCCACGCAGTGACGCTGAAGCGGTCGCGAAAGCCGAAACTGGCCTTGTCGCCCAGCTCGGCGAAGCTGCCGGGTTCGAACGCGCGCTCGGCCGGCCTTGGCAGATCGTGGCCTTCTGGGAACGCAAGCGTGAGGTCGAGCCCGTCGATCCACTCGGTAGGCTCGCTCGCAATATCTCGCTCCCACTCCGGTCGGCCACTCTGGTGGCGCTCCTCAACGCGGTCTCGGTCGGCGCGCGCGGCAGCCAGATCTGCGTTCATCCGGGCCAGGGTGGCCTGCTGCTCGCTAGTGGGGGCTTTGACGAAGGGCGGGGAATTGCCGTACTTGAACGCCTTCCCCTTCTCCGGCACGTTGTTGAAATAAGCAAACAGCTCGTAATACTCCGTTTGGGTGAACGGGTCGTACTTGTGGTCGTGGCAGCGAGCGCAGCCAAGCGTCAGTCCCAGCCAGACCGTCGAGGTTGTGTCGACGCGGTCGACTACATACTCCACCGCGTACTCGGCGTCGACGATGCCGCCCTCGCCGTTGCCCCGGTGATTGCGATTGAAGCCAGTCGCGATGATTTGGTCCAAGCGGGCGTTGGGAAGCATGTCGCCCGCGATCTGCTCGATAGTGAATTCGTCGAACGACTTGTTGGCATCGAAGGCTTCGATGACCCAGTCGCGCCACCGCCACATGTCGCGTTCGGCGTCGGTCTGGTAGCCGTTCGTGTCGGCGTAGCGCGCAGCGTCGAGCCAGCGGATCGCCATCCTTTCCGCATAGCGGGGCGACGCCAGGAGCCGGTCCACGACGGTCTCGTAGGCATCCGGAGCGTCGTCTGCCATGAAGGCGTCAATGTCGCTCAGTTCCGGGGGCATGCCCGTCAAGTCCAGACTTGCTCGGCGGATCAGCGCTTCCTTGGATGCCGGTGCCGATGGCTCCAGGCCCTCGGCGCGCATGCGGCGCAGGATGAAGCTGTCCACCGGGTTGACTGGCCAGCCGGGGTGCTCGCCAGCAGGCACGGCGGGCCGCTGCGGCGGTAGAAACGCCCAGTGTCCCTGCCACCGGGCACCTTCGGCGATCCACTGGCGCAGCAGTTCGATCTCGCCGTCCGCGAGCGGGTCATGCCCCATGGCCGCCGGCGGCATGCGCCTGCTCGGGTCTGAAGCCGATACGCGCAGGAACAACTCGCTGCTGCCAGGATCGCCGGGCACGATAGCCTTGCGCCCTCCACTGAGCGCCGTTTCCGCCCCCAGTTCGTTGTCTAGACGGAGGGATGTCATGCGCTTGGCCGCGTCCGGGCCGTGGCAGGCAAAGCAGTTCTCGGACAGGATCGGGCGAATGTCGCGGTTGAACTGCACGGTCGCCCCCGCCAGCGGGCTCAGGGCTGCGCCCGCGAGCAACATGTGCAGCAGTGGGGCTGGAACTCGCACGATCACTTGCGATTATACGGCGCTCGGGGCGGCTGCGGCTCCAATTCTTCAGGGGGGATGGATCGAACGAAACGGCTCTTCACGCCCTATTCTCGGGATCAGAGTTGCCACGAGCCGATGTCCGTTCTCAGGGGGCGCCAGCGTTGCGGAAGCGTCCAAGGCTGCGGATCGGACCGGGGCTCACATGACCCTTGGAGCCTCTTGGCGCGCGATCAGCACAACAGCGTGCGCCTCGGCTAGCTCACCGCTGCCTACCGGCCCGACACCCTCGCCGGTCTTGGCCTTCAGGCCGACCGCGGACGCTTCGATTCCCAGCAGGGAAGCGATGTTCTGGCGGATGCGGTCGCGATGCGGCAGCAGCTTGGGCTTTTCGATGATGACCACGGCGTCTACGTTGACGACCCTCCAGCCGTAGCCGGTCAACAGTTCTGCCGCATGGCGCAGGAACACGCTGCTGTCCGCCCCTTTCCATTGCGGATCCGTGGGCGGAAAGAGCTCCCCTATGTCGCCTTGAGTCGCCGCGCCCAGCATCGCATCGGTGATCGCGTGCAGCAGGATGTCGCCGTCCGAGTGGCCCAGCAGACCCTTGTCGGCCTCGATCGCGATCCCGCCCAGGACTAGCTCGCGGCCTGCGGCCAGCCGATGGCAGTCGTATCCGATTCCGACGCGAGTCTCAGTCGGCTCAACACCGGGGAATGGGGGCGGATTCACGGTTTTCTTCGTCGAAGTAGAGCTGCGCGATCGAGAGGTGGTGCGGGCGCGTTATCTTGATATTGCGCTCGCTTCCGCGCAGCACGTACACGTCTTCGTTGATGTGCTCCACCAAGCTGGCCTCGTCCGTCGCTGTGAAACCGTCCTGGGTCGCTTGGCGGAAGGCGCGCTTGAGCAGGTCGACGGCGAAGACCTGAGGCGTCTGGACCAGCATGATGCGCTCGCGGGGCAGGGTGGCCCGCACGACCTTGAGGCTGATTTGCTTGACGGTCTCTTCGGCGGGCATGCCGAGAATCACGGCGCCTCGCCGGGCGGCTTCGTCCAGCGCCTGCTCGATCAGGCTCACCGGGACGAACGGGCGGACGCCGTCATGGACCGCTACGAACTGGATCCCGTCCGACACCTCGTCGAGGCAGTGCCGAACGGACTCCTGGCGGTTGCGCCCGCCTGCCAGCGCGCGCACGCGGGACGTCTTTGCAGTGTCTGCGAGCATCGCTTGCACGTCCGCTTCGCTGCCTTCCGGCACCGCGACCAAGATCTCCTTGATCCTCGGGACGGCTAGGAACTTGCGGATCGTCAGCGCGAGGATCGGTACGCCGCCCAGCTTCATGAACTGCTTGCGGTCGCTGCCGTAGTCCTTCGACAGGTCCTTGCCCATGCGCGTGCCGTGCCCGGCAGCCGGAAGGATGGCCGCGACGTCCATGACTGGGAACTACCTTGCGTGCTTGCGAGCGCGGGCGCTCCACGATGACGGCCTGGCCGCCGTTCCGCCGGAAGTGGCCGATCGGATTACGAAGCCAGGGCCCGCTTGCAGTAATTGAAGCACTTCTCGACTTCCTCTACGGTGTCGCCGCCCTTGTACTCGTACTCGATGTTAGCGGGGATGTCGTAGCCGTTGTCGCGCAGCAGGGCGAGCGTCTCGCGGATCGGGGTGTCGCCCTCTCCGAACGGCACGTTCTCGCCTTGGTCCCGCTTGCGGTCCTTGATGTGCAGCGTGACGATCTGCGCGTGGTGCCGCTTGATGTAGTCGATCGGGTCGAAGCCGGCGGCGATGAAGTGGCCGATGTCCAGATTGACCACGATGTGGCTGTTGCCCTTGGACGCGGCTGCGAAGTCGTCCGGCGTGGCGTACTCGTTTTCCCGGATGCGGGAATGGTTGTGCATGCCGACTTGCAGGCCGTAGCGCTGGGCGTGGGCATTGACGCGCCCGGCCACGCTGACCGTGCCGGACGCGGTGAGCGCCTTGGCGCCCATGGCCTTGGCCATCTCGAAGCCCCGGGCGATCTCTTTATCGGAGAAGTGGTCGCGGAAGCTGTAGTTGAACGAGTTCAGTTCGATCCCGGCCTCGTGGAAGCTCTCGCCGATCTCCTCGTAGTGGCTCAGCGGCGTCTCCAGGCGGAAGGCGCGCAGCTTCTCGCGATCCCTGCGGAGTTCGCGCAACGGCTCCGTGTGGCCGCTCCACAATTCGCAAGAGCCGATGCCGATTTGCTTCATCGCCGCGATCGCTTCGTCTAGGGGACGATCCCGGAAGCTGTAGCTCTGTGCGCCGATGGTCACCCCAGAGAACGTGGAATTGATCCTGTCGTGGGCGGTGAAGACACGAGCTCCAGCCAAGCCGGCACCCGCACCGAGCGCAATGCGGGTGAACTTCCTGCGTGTGAAACTAGATTGCATTCACTCTCCTCGAATAGCCATTGTTACACAGTGGCCGCTGACAGCCTCGGCGAGGCGTATCATCGGCAATCGGGGACGCCGCGAGCGCCAAGTGTTCCCGCAAGAGCTAGTTGCGCCTCACCGAGGCCCCGCCGCTCGACGCGGCGCGAGAGATTGACTCTCCAAACCAGCGTTTCATAACCTCGTAGGGTGACGCGAACAACCTGGTTCCTCCTGCTAGCCATTCTTGTACCGATTGCCGCTTTGCCCGCACGCGCCAGCGAGCCGGTCAGTTGCGCGGAGCACCAAATCAGCGCGAGCGCCGTCCGCACGACGAGCGACGTCCAGGCGTTCGTTCGGTGCGCGGCGGAGTACTTGGCTGAGCACGGCGCCGCCGAAGCCAGGCGAGCGTTCAATGAGGACGAGCGCTGGAAGCACGGCCCGATCTACCTGTTTGTCGAGCAGGTTGCGCCGTCCGCAGATGAAGCGCTCGTCTACATTTACGCGCGCGATCCGTCCAGAGAAGGCGACGTCTGGGGCACCTATATCGACGCGTTTGGGACCGATTACTATTCCGAGTCCTTTCGCATGCTGGGACTTGTCGATTCCGGCTGGATGTATTACTGGAGCGGAAACCCGTCCTCGGGGACGCAACAGCCTAAGAGTTCGTATCTGGCCGAAGTGGACTGGGAAGGCCGGCGCGCCGCGGTCGGGGCTGGCATCTACGCTCCCGACCTGCCCGGCACCTGCAGCTCCGACGAAGTGAATGCGGCCGACTTGGCGGCCGCTCCGAGCGAGGCAAAGCTAGAGGCCTTCGTGCGCTGCGCCGCAGTGTTGCTGGAGGAGAAGGGCTACTTCGCCCGCGAGGAGCTCGAAACGAGCTCGCGCTGGCGGCACGGCTCCAACTACGTATTCGTTATGGACTTGGAGGGAAACCAAGTCCTGACCGGCAACGGCGTGCGGATCAACGGCAAGGCGCTGCACGAGTTCGGCGGCAAGAGCGATCCCATGGACCAATTCAGCGGGCGCGACATGGTCGCTGTGGGAGATGCGTTTGGCGAGGCCCTGATCTACTACCGGGGCCGCAATCCGAAGACAGGCGCCATCCAGCCCAAGGTCGGAATGCTAAAGCGCGTCGTCTCGCACGGCGTGCCACTCGTCTTGGGCGCGGGTTACGAGCTGGGCTCGGAACCGGCGGTCCGCGAACCCTCCTGCGACGAGAACCGCGTCACGGCTCGCGGGATCCGCACGCGGCGGGACCTTCAAGCGTTCGTACGGTGCGCGGCCGAGTACATTGAGCTGCACGGCGAGGAGGAGGCATACCGGGCCTTTCACAATGACGAGCGGTGGCGTCACGACGACGACCTCTACTACGTCTTTGTCAATTTCCTTGCGCCGACCCCCGAGCAGTTCATCTCGGGCACTGCGGTGTTCCCTCCAGAGCCCTTTCGGGAAGGAGCCTCGCGGGAGCTCGTGGATAATTTCGGGACTGACTACTACTACGAGCTGCACCGCGTGTTGCGAGACGTGGATGAGGGATGGCTGCACTACGCCTTCACCAACTTCAGCGCGGGAAGATCAGAGCCGAAGAGCTCTTACGTCGTAGAGGTGGACTGGAACGGGCGCCGCGCTGCGGTCGGGGCCGGAATCTACCTCCACGACCTGCCTGGCACGTGCCCTAGCGGGGAAGCAGAAGTCAACGCGGCGGCGCTGGAGGCTGATCCAAACGAGCAGAGACTGAGGGACTTCGTTCGATGCGCGGCGTTCGAAGTCGAGTCCCAGGGGTACTTCGCCGGGGCCACGCTGGCACACGATCCGCGCTGGAAGGGCGATTCGATCTATGTGTTCGGCGTCGACGTGCACGGCAACACGCTGTTCTCGGGCGATCGCGGCAGCCGGTCCGGCATGCGCGCATCCGAGCTGAGCCCAGCCGGCGGCCAGGACAGGGTAAGCGTGGGCGACGCGTTCGGCGAAGCCTTGCTGCACTACACGGCCCGCAACCCCTCCACGAAGATGCCGGAACGCAAGGTGACGTTCGTCAAGCGGGTGATGGCACAGGGGCTACCGATCCTAGTCGGCGCCGGATACTATCCGGACTACCGCCCGGCCGCGGTTCTGCCTTCGGAAGGAGCCGATCCAGGCACAGGCGCCTCCGGCGGAGGCATGCAGGCCGCGGGGCGGGGCGACACTGCGACTCTGATCCAGTGGCAAGCGCCAACGACTCTCAACCCCTACCTCTCAAGGGGGACCAAGGACGCCGAGGCCGCCACGCTAGTGATCGAGCCGCTAGCCGAGTACGATCCGGACGGGATGTTGATTCCCGCGCTTGCGGCACGTATCCCCTCGGTCGCCAACGGCGGAATCCCACAGGACCGCACGAGCGTCACTTGGAGCCTCCGCGACGATGTGGTTTGGTCCGACGGCACGCCGTTCACCGCGCATGACGTGGTGTCTACTTGGCGGTACTGCACTGCCAGCAGCGTGGACTGCGCGCGCACCTCGCGCTTCGATCGCGTGGTGTCGGTCGAGGCGGTTGACGAGCGAACCGTAACCATCACGTTTGACGGCCCGGTCGCGTTCCCCTTCTCGCCGTTCGTTTCCATTCAGAGCCCGGTTCTCCAAGCATCCCAGTTTGCCGACTGCTTGGATGCGGGCGTAGCCTGCGGCGATGCGAATCGAATTCCGCTCGGCACCGGTCCGTACATCGCGGCAGACTTCCGCGCAGGTGACTCCGTCCGCTACGAGTTCAATCCGCAGTACCGCGGCGCCGGAGTCGGGCAACCGTACTTCCGGGAAATCGTCCTGCAGGGGGGAGGCGACGCGATTCAAGCGGCAAGGTCCGTTCTGGAGCTGGACGAGGCCGACTATGCTTGGAACCTCCAAGTCGAACCCGACACCTTGGCCGCGATCGCGGACGGCGGGAGCGGAGTTGTCGTCTCGGGATTCTCCACGAACGTCGAGCGGCTGCTTCTCAATCAAACCAATCCGGATGCGGGCCTGGGCGGCCTCCGGTCCGAGTACGCGGACGGCACGAACCCTCACCCCTTCCTGACCGACCCGGTCGTAGGCCGGGCTCTGTCGCTGGCGATCGACCGCAGCGCGCTCGTGCGGATCGGCTACGGCGACCTCGGAGGCCGGCCCACGTGCAATGTCTGGCCGGTACCGGGCCAGGCGTCGAGAAACAACGACGAGTGCCTGGTGCAGAACCTCGAATTGGCCAATTCGATTCTCGATGATGCCGGGATCGTGGACTCAGATGGAGATGGCGTAAGGGAACGCGACGGAGTCCCGCTCAAGGTCCTGCTCCAGACCTCGACGAACGCCGTTCGCCAAGCCACCCAAGACCACATCAAGGCATGGTGGGCGGAAATCGGCGTGGAGGCCGAGCTGAAGCACATCAACGCGTCCGTGTTCTTCGGCGATGACCCCAACAGTCCCGACACGGCCGGGAAGTTCTATGCAGACGTCCAGATGTACACGACAGGGGGCAGTAGCTCGGATGCGGAGGGCTATCTCGTATCGTGGACCTCAGGCGAGATCGCGCGAGCGGCCAACTCGTTCCGCGGCAGCAACTCGGAACGCTTTAGCTCTGATGAATTCGACCGCCTCCATCGCGAACTGAGAACTACCTTCGACCCGGACAAGCGCCAACAGATCACGATCGCCCTGAACGACTTGCTCGTACAAAGCTACGCGACCATCCCGCTGATCCACCGCGGATCCGTGGCGGCCTACGGGAATGACATCGAGGGCTTCCACGTGAATGGTTGGGACTCGGATCTCTGGAATATCGAGGCGTGGACCCGTCGCGAGTAGCGCAGCGCTCCCGGCGCACCGGACGGTGCAGCAATCAATGCCTCACGCCGCTCGGCATGGCGGAGCCCACGCAGTCATAGAGACCTCCGCGGCGGCCCTGCTGTAGAGTGGGCAGGTGGAAACTGCAAAGCACTTCAAGCTCTCGGTCTGCAACGAACTCTACGGCGACACCGATTTCGCAGATTCGTGCCGCTCGATGCGCCGCGCGGGATGGACCGGTATCGAGATTGCGCCGTTCACGTTGATGCAGGACGCGACAGGGCTGCCTGCCGAGCGTCGGCGCGAGGTTCGTGACATCATCGTCTCCGAGGGGCTCGGATTCGTTGGCTTGCACTGGCTTACGGTCGGTCCGGAGGGGTTGCATGTCACTACGCCAGACGAGACTGTGCGGCGACGCAGCTGGGAGTACGTGCGCGGGCTGGTCGAGCTTTGCGCCGACCTGCGCCCGGAGGGCTCTACGGGCGGCGTCATGGTGTTCGGCTCGCCGGTCCAGAGAAGGACCACAGGCGGGCTGACCCGAGCGCAGGCCGAGGCCAATTTCATCGAGGGCGTGCGCTCGATCGTCCCGGACCTTGAGGCATCTGGGGTGACCCTGTGTGTCGAGGCGCTGCCCACGGACCAGTGCGATGTCATCATCTCGCTGGATCGCGCAGCGGAAATCGTCGATGAGATCGGCAGCGCCAGGGTCCAGACCATGTTCGATTCGCACAACGCGATCGAAGAGGAGCGGCCTCACGCAGAGCTGGTGTCCAAGCACTGGTCAAAGATCCGCCACATCCACGTCAACGAACTGGACGGCAGCTATCCGCGCAGAGGGGGCGGCTACGACTTCAAGCCGGTGCTGCAGGTGGCCGCGGACCGCGACTTCGAAGGCTGGGTGTCCATGGAGGTGTTCGACTTCTCGCCCGGTGCGGAGAGGATAGTCACGGAGTCGATCGCCTACTTGAAGGACGAGATCGACCAGCTCCAGGGCTAGCCGCTAGTGCTGCACCTCCGAACAGGGCCCGGGCTCAGAAAACCGAGAATGTGAAGACGATATTCTGGCCGTCGGGCGTGATGCCGTACTCGCCCGGGGCCAGGCTGGCGTTGATCCGGATCCGGATCACGCGACCCGCCACGCCCTCCAGGTTGAGAAAGTAAGGCTCGGCCACGACCTTTTTCTTCCTTTGGTAGAGGAGCTCGCGGCGGCCGTTCTTCACCTCGAACCCGAACAGGCTCAGGTTGCGGGGGTCGATCTGCTCCGAGTCGAACAAGAACTCCGGGGCCGCCAGCGGCGTGCGCACCGCGGCTGCCGGGCCGGCGATCCAGTAGCGCAGCTGGTTCTTCGTAGTCTCCTCCATGGCATCGACCCGCTCCAGCTCTCGGATATCGCTGCCGTGGATCAAGTACGGGATGTCCGGCTTGGGCGGGTTGGGCAGGCCAAGCCTGTTGCGGTCGGCTTGGCCCGGCAGGGCCAAGGCGCTTAGGATCAAGAGCGTCGCTATGCGGGCCATACGGCACCAGAGTAACCGACCTTGGGCCGGCTGTCGAACCGATCGCGGGCA
Source organism: Bryobacterales bacterium (assembly GCA_022824585.1). Classification (GTDB taxonomy): domain Bacteria; phylum Acidobacteriota; class Terriglobia; order Bryobacterales; family UBA6623; genus VXMF01. The sequence continues at coordinate 15,580 of JAJDZN010000272.1, forward strand.
TCGCCTCGATCCTCTTGCCATGCCCTCGATCCGAGGATCGTGCGCGGCTCGCCCTGAGTCTGTCTTGGCCAATACCCGAATGCCATCGCTCAGCCAGGCCGAGCAAGAGACCCGGAGGATCCGGAACTTGGACCGACCTCGGCAAGGCGCTGTAAAATCGTGATTCCGCGATTGCAGCGTCGCCCAGGCTCGCCGCCCGCGCCAGTGGGCTCGCGAGTTGCGAAGCGCCGGCACGACGCTGCAGTCTGCGCGCGGGAATTCTGAGTGCCACAGCTTGCAGACGGCGGCCGAGAGATCTTCGACGCGCTGATCGTCGGCTCGGGCGCGACCGGCGGCTGGGCGGCCAAGGAGTTGACCGAGGCCGGCCTGTCGGTCGTCCTGTTGGAGGCCGGCCCCGAGACCACGCCAGACCAGTTCGCCGAGCACGTCCCGCCGTACGCGATGAAGTATCGTGACACGCGTCCGAACGGTGTCACTTCGCCCGAAGTTGCGCGCCTGCGACCCATGCATGCGCAGCAAGGGGCTTGCTCGGAAGTCAACTACAAGTGGTTCGCCAACGACATCGAGAATCCGTTCACCACGCCCGCGGGCAAGCCCTTCGTCTGGGTGCGCGTGCGGGCTCTGGGGGGACGGACTTTGACATGGGGCCGGCAGAGCTACCGACTCAGCGACTTGGATTTCAAGGCGGCCAGCCGCGATGGCGTAGGTGTCGATTGGCCCCTCTCGTACAAGGACCTCGCTCCCTACTACTCGAAGGTCGAGCGCTTCATCGGCATCAGCGGCCGCAATGAAGGGCTGGCGCACTTCCCCGACCAAGAGCTCCTGCCGCCGATGCCCTTCACTTGCGGCGAGCGCGTCTTCAAGCGGGCTGTCGAGAGCCGCTTCGGGCGTCCCGTCACCATCGGACGCTCCGCGGTCCTCACGGCTCGACACCGCGGGCGCGAGGCCTGTCACTACTGCGGACCGTGCAACCGCGGCTGCGTGACATATTCATATTTCTCGAGTCCCTTCACGACTCTGGCGGCCGCCAAGCGGACGGGGCGGCTAACGCTTCTTACCGACGCCGTGGTCTCACACATGACGATGGACCGCGCCACAGGCCTTGCCTCGGGAGTTTCGTATGTCGAACGGGCCCGTCGGCGCGTGCGCGAGATCCGCGCCAGAGTGGTCCTGCTGTGCGCGTCCACCCTCGAATCCACCCGTATTCTCCTCAACTCTGCCCCCGGAGGGCTGGCCAATTCCAGCGGCACGCTTGGGCGCTACCTGATGGACCACATGTACGGGGCCACGATCACCGGCCGCATGCTTGGCCTAGGTCGGGCGAAGCCGTGGCACGGCCCGCCGCGGCGGCCAAATGGGATCTTCGTCCCGCGGTTCCGCAACGTGACACAGGTGCACACCAACGGTGTGATCCGGGGATTCAGCTACCAGGGTGGAGCCGGACCGCGCTTTGCCACGACTACTGCGGGATTTGGCGAGGCGTTCAAGCGGTCGGTGCACGAAGACGCCTACTGGCAGGCGAGTCTGCACGCCCTTAGCGAGGGGCTGGCCAGCCACAACAATTTCGTCGAACTCGATCCCGATGTGGTCGATGCGTGGGGCATCCCAGTGTTGAGAATCCACATGGAGTGGGGGGGCAACGAGCGCGCGCTGTTCCGCGACAGCCTCGAGCAAGGCGCTGCGATGCTTGAGACCGCCGGGGCTGTCGACATCAGGACATCTGATCGCCCCAAGACCCCCGGCGACGGGATCCACGAGGTCGGCACGGCCCGAATGGGGCGGGACCGACGCACATCAGTGCTGAACCAATACTGTCAGGCGCACGATGTCAAGAACCTCTTCGTGACCGATGGAGCCGCCTTTCCGAGCTTGGGCTCGGTCAATCCGACCCTGACCATGATGGCGAATACCGCCCGCGCCTGCGACTACCTTCTGGAAGCCGCTCGCAAGGGCGAGCTGGGATAGCCCTGCCCTCGCTGCGGGGCAACGCGGGCCGGCGGGCGACCCGTCAGCTGCAGATTGTGATTCTGCAGCCGCGGAACGGACCGGCGTCCACTCGCTGGGTCTTGAGTTGCAGCCTAGACGCGGCTGAAGATCGAATCGCTCAGCGTGGAAGTGCTGTCGGCGAACGATTCCAAGCCGATCCCCATGGAGTGCAGAATGCTGAGATACATGTTCGACATGCGCGTCTCGCCGTCCCGCCAATACGCGCCGTGGCGCAGGCCCATGTTGGCGCCGCCGACCAGCAACGTCGGCAAGTTGCGCGAGGTGTGCGTCGTGCTTGCACCACTGCCATACAGCACGATGGTGTTGTCCAGCACAGTGCCCTCGCTGTCGCGGTAGCCCTCCATCCTGCCGAAGAAGTGTGCGAGCTGCTGGCTCAGGAACAGGTCGTACTTGGCGAATTGCCCTTGGCCGTGTTTGTCCGTCGCGTGTGACAGCTTGTGGTGGGTAGCCGACAGGCCGAGCTTCAGCGGGAATGTGTCGCTGATCCCCATGCCGTCCTCGCGATTGAGCATGAACGCTACCGACCGGGTGATATCCGCATCGAAGGCCAGTGCGATCAGATCGAACATGGTTTGGTAGTACTCGGCCGGCTCGCCCCCCGGTGTGGCGTCGAGGTTCAAGTGCGAGTAGTCCTGCCGCTTCAGCGGGATGTCGATCCAGCGCTCGGACGCGATCATGCGCGACTCGAGTTCATCCAGCGAGGTCAGGTACTGGTCCATCTTCTGGCGGTCGGAATTTCCCAGCTGGCGGTCCAGCGAACGCGCGCTCTCTGCCACGGCATCGACGAGCTTGATGCGGCGCTGCAGGCGCGCGCGCTCGGATTCCATGGATTCGCGGTCGCCGCGGAACAGGCGGTTGAAGACACGGCGGGGATTGTTCTCGGCCGGGATTGGCCGGCCCTCAAAGTTGTAGGAGATCGTCCCCGTGCGTGAGAGGTAGCCCGTGCCAGCGTCGATGGAAAGCACCAGCGAGGGCTGGCGGCAGTGCTGCTTGGTGTGCTGCGCCACCACTTGATCGAGGGCGACGGTGTTATAGGTTCCCGGCTTCGGGTTGTGCAGCGGGGCGCCGGTCAGCCACATGTCCGAGCAGGTATGCGGGTCAGCCTTGGGGCCGCTGGGATGGTACAGCCCGCCCATGAAGCTCAGCTTTTGCCGAAACTCGCTCAGCGGCTCGGTCGAGCGGCCGAAGACGAACTCGCCTTCGCGCTCGGCAGTCGGGAACCAGCTCCATTCGTCGATGCCGTTTTCAGATCGCGGCAAGGCCATGCCGTTGGCCGTGTACAAGGCGCAGAACCGGCGCGGGGTCTGCTCGGCCACTTCGGCTCCCATGGCATCCAAGACAGGCAGCGCCAGCGAGGCCCCCCCGAGGCCGTAGAGGAACGCTCGTCGGTCGATCTTGCGGGACATGGTCATTGAGCCTCTCTGGGCAGCCACCCTACTTTTCCAGGAAAAACTTGCTCGTGACTACGTAACGGAGCATGTCCTGCATCCGGTAGCCGCCTTGCTTGAGCTTCAACCCATCTTGCTGGAGATAGCTTACTTCATTGTAGGCAAGATCGCGACCGTTGGCATAGGTGACTAGGTGCTTGAGCACGCTGAATGCGACCTGGTCGATCCGGTCCTCGCCCAGGTAGCGCTTCAGATCGCCTATGCCGGACACTTCCGTGCTGTCCGGCAGCATCGAGCGGGCGTCCACCGGGTCCTGCTTGAACAGTCCGTCGGCGTCGAACTCCTCGAGCGCGACGCCCCACGGGTCGATCTTAAGATGGCATTGAATGCAGCCGGGCTGGCTGCGATGCTGCTCGAGTCGCTGGCGGAGGGGCAGGCCCTCGGTGCTCTCGCTGAGATCCGGCACGTTCGGCGGAGGATCGTCGGGCGGCTCGGAGATGATCTTGCGGGCTAGCCAAGCTCCGCGCTTGACTGGATTCGACTCACGCCCGTCAGAGAGGCCGGCCATGATCGCAGCTTGGCTCAGCAAGCCGCCGAGTTCGGGTCGGCCGTGGACCATGGGCGCGAAGTCGAGCCCGCTCTCGGTGCGGTCGCCCAGGCCGTAGTAGCTGGCGACAACCTCGTTCGCGACGATGTAGTCCGACACGATCAGGTGCCTTGCGGGCAGGTTGTTGCGGAACAGGTGCCGCAGCAGTTCGATCGGCTCGCGCCGCAGCTGCTTGCGCGTGGCCCGCGTTAGCTTGGGGAAGCGCTCGCGGTCAGGCTCCAGTATGTCAATCTTGTCAAGACTGAGCCATTGCGAGGCAAACTCATGTACGAATCGCCCAAAGCGCGCGTCAGCCACCATGCGCCCGACTTGGTCGCCGACCTGAGAGCGCAGTTTGCCGGTGGCGGCCAGCTCTAGGAGTTCGCGATCCGGCGCGGCGTTCCACAGAAAGTAGGACAACTTGGACGCGAGCTCGTGCTCTTCCAATTGCTCCGGCTCCGGCGTGGCGCTGCGCTCGACCAAGAACAGGAACTGCGGGGACGTGAGAGCGACTTGCAGCGCGTCCTTGATGCCGTCGCGAAACTTGCCCGAGTCCGCCAGGGAGGACCGGTAAACACCCAGCAGCGCCGACACTTCGGCCTCCGACACGGGGCGCCGGTAGGCCCGGCTCGCGAAATTGGAAATCACGCGCCGCGCATAGGCGTCCGAGTCGGTCTTGCGGTCGAAGTCCACGAAAACGCTGCTATGCGACTCTGGCGGCCATTGGTCGTAGAACGGCCCTTCGAACTCCACTGAGCGGATCATCAGGCGCGGCATGTCGCGCCCATCGGTGTACTCGCTGCGGACGCCGATCTCGCGGACGCCGGCCAGATAGTTGATGTTGTCCTTCTCCACGTCGGGACTCGGGAAGTCTTGGATTGCGCCCTCGAACACGAAGCGCCGCAGGTCGGTCCCGGGCACGGACTGGGGCGCGCCGACCGGTGCAAGCGTGCTGCCGCAGTCGCGCCGGAGGCCAAGGTAGACTCCGAGGCGCGGAACGCGCTTTTCAAACGCTTGGAATCTCCTGGCGACATCGTGGTCGGCGTCAAGCAGCGTGAGCACGATCCTGTCCAAGTCCTTGACGCCCGTCGGGGCAGCGCTAACGGGAAGCGTGCCCGCTTCGAGCCGGACGGCTAGGAACGCGGGCTGCTCCAGAGTGCCCGAGAATTGGCGACCGCCCAGCGTCAACGTCACTTCTTGGGGCTTGTCGGGGGGCGGCTCGGCAAAGTGCTGACCGGGCTTAACCAAGGCTTGCAGTTCGGCTTCGCTGAGTGCCCGGCGGTAGAGTCGCACCTCGTCAATTTGCCCGCGAAACGGACCCTGCTGGGGGGTTTGGCCGATATGTAGGTCGAGTTCAGGATTGTCTAGGTCTGCCGCCTCGATCGTCCCCCGCGCGACGGCGTAGCCGTTCACGTAGAGTTTGGCCTCGTTCGCGCCCCGCCGCACGATGGCTGCGACATGCTGCCAGACCTTTGGCTTCAGCACTCCCCGCGACGATGTGACCACGCCGTTGGTCTCGTGTGTAGGGCCCGTCGTCTCGAGGCGCAGTGAGCCCCGGTTATCTGCCATTTCCAGAAACCAACCGTGGGTGCGCTGGTTGGCGCCGCGCGCTACGATGCCGGCCCGGTGGTTTTGCTTGGGCCTGATCCAAGCCGCGACACTAAAGTCAGAAGTGCCGACATTGAGGTCTACCGGCTGGCGGACTACCGCGCCGCCCTCATAGTTCGCTCCATCGAGCGAGAGTGCTTTCCCGAACGGCGAGTCGACGAAGCGTCCCTTTTCGCCTAGCTCGATGGCTTCGTCGCCGTCTAGCGTCCACGCCCCTGCGAGGCCTTCGCCTAGTCGCGAGAGGTCTGTAACCGGCGTCGGCTCGCTCCGGGGTGTTTCGTAGATGTCGACTTGGTATATGCCGCCGCGCTCCAGTCGCACTGTGCTGGTCCGCTCTGGATCGAGAGCTGCCGCACTTGGGTTGCGGCCTCGAGGCTGGGCGGCATCGCTCTTGTCCAACAGCAGCCCATCGTTGTACTTTGCAGCGGTGACGGTGACGCGGAAGTGTCCGTGGTCGGGTAGCTCCCGCACCGAGATTTTGAAGTTCGCCTTCGGCCCGAAGGTTCCGTCCAGGCGGAACAACTCATCGTTGGGTATCGCCGGCCGGAGCAGCAGGCCCTCCGGAACTGTGCTGTACGGCAGGCCCTTGGGATAGCCGCGGCTACCGCGCATGCAGGCGAACACAGCGTGGTAGATGGTGTCGAACTCGCGCCAACCCCGCACGGTTGCATTGCCCCGGTAGCCCTCGTTGAAGCGGTAGCTAGTGCGCATGCGCTTGTGCTCGAAAGCGAACGGCTTGGCGGGCGTGGGTTCGCTGACCACGTAGTCGGGAGTGGAGAGCAGCATGCTGTTCGCGCCGAGGATCAGCTCCTCCTCCAGCGGCTCGGGATTGATCCCGGCCCCGAGATCGACGCGGAAGTTCTGGATTGAAGGCCTTGCATCGGGGTCGACGATGGCTCGGCCGAGAGCCTCGTCGGCGATCCGCAGATAGGCCTCCATCAACAGGGGGGAAAGCTCTAGGGTGGCGGTGTTGTTCACGAAGCCGTCCTTGGAGATCGCATCCGGCGGCAGCGTATCGGTGATGTCGTCCTGCAGTCGCAGCAGTTCGCGCAGGGTGTTCCGGTACTGCGCCACCGTGAGTCGGCGCACGACGCCGTTCTTTGGCACGGGCCTTGAACGCGCTACGTCCAGAGCTTGCTCGATCCAAGCATCCATGCGCTGACGTTCGGCGGCCGTGGGCTGGGGTGCGCCCTTCGGGGGCATGGACTCGTCGACCACCCTCTTCTTGACGACTTCCCATAGGCGAAGGTGCCGGTCTTCCAGCGCGGCGTCGAGCTGATCCAAGCGGACGCCCGACATGGCGGTGTTCTCGTTGTGGCAGGCGACGCAGTTTTGGTTCAGGAATGGTCCCGCAGTCTGTTCGAACGACGCTTCAAGCGATGGCGGCGCACCATCTGCTGCATCGGAAGGAAGCAAGCTCAGGTTCCAAGCAATAATCACGGTGCCGGCAAGGGCGATGCCCAACCTTGCCTGTGGTCTCGTTGGTGTCATGGATCCTGCCGCGACAGTTGCGGCCGTGGGCGACCAAGCGTCCTTCTCATCGTATGCGACCGAGTCGGCATGTTGGGAGCCCGGGTTGGCACCGGGTCACGTGATGACGGAAGCGTGCGGAACGGCCCTTGGACCAATCACCTTGGTGCCCATGTGCGCGAGTGGAAGCCATATCTGGATGGAGACAGAGTCCGACGCTGCGATCGGGGCCGTTGTTGATGCACCGGCGGTTGACCTGAATCAACTAACCCCATGTGCCTCAGTGAAGTTCAATTCTCGCAGTGCGATATCGTTTCTAGATAGTCGACTGCCCGCAACCAGCGGCCTGCGGCTATAGATTCGCCGAGGCCAGCGGGTCCTGCGACTGGAGCAATGGCCCGAGTCTGAGTACTCGCAAGAAGGAGTCCATCATGCTGCCTGCCCCTGCTGCTTGCGCAGCTTCTGCGCTGCTCTTGCTAGCGCTGCATTGCACCTCCGAACAGGAGCCTCGGTCTGATCCTGCTGCTGGCGTCGGCTCCGGCCTCGATGAGGCCGTGGTCGAAGCTAGCGCGGTCGGGGAGTTGACCGGGCCGGCGCGGCGCGTAGTTGACCTCACCGTGTTGTTATCGGAGACATTGCCCGCACACTGGGGCTCCAACCCACCCTTCGCGCGCTGGACAAATAACTGGTTCGAGCAACCCACCAACGTGTATGGCTCGCCAGCGTCGGGCAGCAATGGACCGTACTATTCCCAGCGCTTCGTCCTCGACGAGCACACTGGCACCCAGACAGACTTCCCCGCGCATTTCGTGCCGCCACCGGATTCGGGCCTGCCGCATGCCAGCCCGATGGGCGCCGTCACTGGCGACAAGTATCCGTTGAACAGGATGATGGGGCCCGCGGCGGTCATCGATGTGACAGATCTGCGCGACGAGGCCGAGCCGGGATTCTCCGCGCCGGTCACCGTGGAGCGCATTCAGGCTTGGGAGTCCGAACATGGCCCGATCCAACCCGGCGAAGTGGTGTTGTTCCACAGCGGGTACTCGGATGCGTACTACAAGCCCTTGCCAGAAGGTGCCCGCATGACGTTGGAGCCGGTGGTGCTGAAGACCGCTCCGGGATGGCCAGCGCCGACTCCCGAAGCGGTCAAGTACCTCTTCGACCGCGGCGTTTGGCACCTTGGAACTGACGGCGCTTCGATGGGGCCTGTCGAAGATGGCCAGCCCACGCACCTAGCCGGGCTGCAACAAGGCATGAGTTGGGAAGAGCTGCTGATCAACCTTGGCGAACTACCGGTGCGGGGTGCGTTCTATGTCGCGTTGCCACTGAAGGTCGCCGACCAGTCAGGCGCCCCCACCAGAGCGATCGCGCTGTTGCCGGAAGGGGAATCCGAGTGATGACAACGCGCTGGGGACTCAGTTCGGAAGATTGCTGTGGGGTCGTACGAATCGTCCGTCGCCCCAAGATCCGGCCAAACATCCCGCGATGTGCGGCGGCATTGCTGCTTGCAGCAGGGCTGGCTCTGGGCGAGGAGGTCGATTCCGCGAGGCTCGACCGCGCAGTTGACGAGCCGGAGAACTGGTTGACGTATTACGGCACGTACAAGAGCTGGCGCTACAGTCCGCTGGATCAGATCAACCGCTCGAACATCGAACAACTCCGGCCTGTGTGGGCATTCGAGAGCGGTGTGACCGACGGCGGATTGCAAGCTGCGCCGCTGGTCGTTGACGGCACTATGTACGTCTCGACCGCTTGGAATCACGTCTTCGCGCTCGATGCGGCCACGGGCGAGCAGATCTGGCGTTACGACTATCCCAAGCCCGACCAGATTCCCGGCACCTACGGGACTTGGAACCGCGGCGTAGCAGTGGCCTATGGACTCGTCTTCATGGGCACATTGGACAACCATGTAGTCGCCCTGGACCGAGAGACCGGGGAGGAAGTCTGGCGCGTCGAGGTGGAGAACTCCAAGCAGTGCGGCTGCAACATCACCGCTGCACCGCTAGTGGTCAAGGACTTGGTCATCACGGGCGTTACCGGAGGTGACTCGGCTCATCGCGGATACATCAACGCCTTCGATGCCCGCACCGGGCGGCACCGCTGGCGGTTTTGGACAATCCCCGGGCCCGGCGAGCCTGGTCACGATACTTGGGCGGGGGACTCGTGGGTTTACGGTGGCGGATCGACTTGGGTGACCGGAACGTACGATCCCGAGCTGGACCTGCTGTATTGGGCAGTGGGAAACCCGGCCGCCGACTTCTATGGCGGCGACCGAGAAGGCGACAACCTCTACACGGATTCCGTCGTTGCGCTCGATCCGGATACCGGCGAGATCCAATGGCACTACCAGCAGATCCCGCACGACGTGTGGGACTACGACACCGCTTACGAAATGGTCCTGCTGGATCTGGAAGTGGACGGAGTGATGCGCAAGACCATGCTCAATCCGTCCAAGTCGGGCTATGTGTGGCTCCTGAATCGCCAGAGCGGGGAGTTCCTGGGCGCTTGGCCGCTGGTGGAGAGTTCGAACTGGATTGAAGGCATCGACGAACAGGGACGCTTAATTGGAAGAAACGAGCCCCCCGTCGGCGAGACCAGCTTCGTCTGCCCGGCGATTGGCGGAGGTAGGAGCTGGAATCATGGCGCCTACTCGCCCCAGACCGGCTGGTTTTATTCGACTGGTCTGGAATGGTGCCAGACGCTGACAGTCAGGCAGGAGGATCCCCAAGAGGGTCTCGCGTTCTTCGGTGGAGAGTTCGAGATGGCTCACCCGAAGAGCGGAAAGGCGCATGCGCACCTGTCGGCCTACGATCCGGTCACCGGAGAGCGCAAGTGGCGGATTCGGCACAAGTACCCCCTGCTGGCATCGCAGTTAGCTACCGCCGGCGGGCTAGTGTTCAGCGGCGACGCCACGGGCAGGTTCTTCGCGCTCGACGCCGGCGATGGTAGCGAGCTGTGGAGCTTTCGGACCGGCTCCGGCCATCGCGGCTCCGCCATCACCTACGCGGTGGGCGGCCGGCAGTACATCGCCACTCCCAGCGGCTGGGGCTCGGCTCTAGCCGGGCTCACGACACAGCTCTGGCCGGAGGCCGAGAACTTCCCTTCCGGCTCAAGCATTTTCGTCTTCGCTCTGCCTGAGTGACCAGTGGGTCTCCGCGACGGGCCAGAGCGATGCTGACAATCACGCAAATTACTGAGCAGTGGTCATTTGTGACTCACACCTGCGATCCGAGGCGGTCACGGCGTAGCGTGAAATCCGCTCCGTTCCCGAAAGTAATGGAAGATGGATAGCGGTTCGGCGGTTGAGCCTCATTCCTTGGGGAAGTGTCTCTTCCTGCATCTAGCTCCCGGCATCGCAAACATAGGAGCGACCTTGCTGGGGTTAGCGACCTTTTGGAACCCGTCATTACCGCCGGAGCTATTCTTCGGCGTATTCGCAAACGCATTCGTGCTGATCCCCGTGCAGCTAGGCTACCTCTACTACCTAGCAAGAAGCGGCACAACCCTGGGTGGTCGCTTGAAGGCATCGTTGTGTACAGCCAACCAGTCTCCTGGTCCCGCTATTTCATATGGGTTCCCGCGATCCTGGTGCCAACTGCAATTATCTTCGCAGCGCTTGAGCCGATCACCCGTTGGCTCGAAACTCTCGTTGGTGTCAGCGTCCTCGCCAAGTACCAAACGACGGGGGTTCGGAGATTGCATGGGTCGCTCTATTTGCGAACATCTTGCTCACCGGCATCTTCGTTCCCATAGCCGAAGAGCTCTATTTCCGCGGGTATCTGCTCCCAAGAATGCCAAGCCAGTTCGGGCGCCTAAAGCCCGCTGCGCACAGCTTACTTTTCTCCATCTACCATTTCCGCACGCCGTGGATGATTCCGGTCCGCACATTGGGCATTCTGCCGCTCATCTACACAACCATCAACACGCACAGTGTCCGCCCCGGCACAATTGCGCACTGCCTCGTCAATTTGGCAAACTTCTCCGATTCCGTGTCGAGGCGTGTTGGGAGCCAGTGAATGTCCGAGTATGGATCTTCAATGACGCAGACGACGCCTGACAAGACGCCAGAACTCGATTGGGCAACTTGGGCGCAAGCCCGTCGCACCAATCACATAGGCGACCTGAACGGCGCAACGGGTAATTGGCGGGAACCGGCGCGAGTGTCGAGCGAACCGCGCATCTCGAGAGTGAGAGATACAATTTGTCCCGTCGAGCCAGCTGTGGCAGCAAGCGGCGGGCTGGCACCGTGGAACTATGAACGAAGCGCACATGAAGCGGGCGGTGGCGCTGTCCGACAAGGGCATGAGGCTGGGCCACGGCGGGCCGTTCGGGGCCGTGGTCGTTCGCGATGGCGCAGTCGTCGGCGAAGGCTGGAACCAGGTCCTGTACACGAAGGACCCCACAGCGCATGCCGAGATCGTGGCGATCAGGAACGCCTGCCGCAAGCTGGCGACGTACGACCTGACAGGCTGCGAGATCTACTCCAGTTGCGAGCCTTGTCCAATGTGCCTGGGCGCGATCTATTGGTCGCGCATCGGCAGGGTCTACTTCTCGGTCAACCGGCACGACGCCGCCGGTATCGAGTTCCGCGACGAATTCATCTATGAGGAGCTGGCGAAGCCGTTCGAGGAGCGCGAGCTGCCGATGGTGCGTATACCCTGCGGCGGGGCGCTCGATGTTCTCGACGCCTGGACGAATCTGGCGGGCGATCGCACCTACTGAGATGGGGGGCTGACCTCGGTGGGCCGCAGGATGACGAAGGCGGGCGGGGCGATGCCCTTGCTCGTCGGCTACTACGGCATCTTCCAGACCGGGCACTTCGTCTTGAACGTGACGTACCTCGGCGGACTCCGGCCGATCCAGGGCTTTCCGCCACCGCCGACCGAGGGCTGGCATCCGCAGGCGACTGCGTTGTGGACCAGCATGGGCCTGATCGACACTGTGATCGGCTTGTTGGCACTCTATTTCGTGGCGGCATTCTTTGGCGGACGGCGCCAGGCGCTGTGGGTGGGGCTTGTCTCGCTGACGACGTTCGTGTACAACGCGTTCACCTTTAACTACTCGGTGATCGCGACCGGGGCCTGGGCACGGCATCCGGCGGAGTACGTCGTGCTGAACGCCGTGTCGATTCCGCTGGTCCTCCTCTTCGCTCTGGTCGTTCGCGAGGTGCGGTCCGACTTGCTAGGCGGGGCTAGATCGACGTGAGTGGTCCGGTGCGCCGTTCCGCCGAGAGGTCGGGCCTCGGTGGGGACTTGGCCGATATGTTGCTGGATCGCTTGGCGGGTTGGACGAGCGGCTTGGCGAGAGCGACGGAAGATGTCAATGCGGCAGGGACTCCGGATGAATTGCAATGGAACAATGTGTGATTTACAGTGTTTTACAGGAGGAAGAAATGGCTGCCTACGTAATCATCGATGCCAGAGTGACGGATGATGCTCCGTTCAGGGCCAACCTCGACCAAGTGCCGGCAATCGTCAAGGCTCACGGAGGCAAGTACTTGGTCCGTGGCGGGACTCATGAAGTCATCCGGGGCGACTGGACGCCGGACCGCCTCGTCGTGCTTGAATTCGACAGCGTCGAGCAGGCAAAGGCATGGCAGAACGCACCGGACTATGCCGACATCAGAGAGGAACTCAACAGGTTCTCCACGACCAATATCGTCGTCGTCGAAGGGGTATAGAGGCCGTGGAGTGAAGCTTGCGACGCACGGCGGTGCGCGGCGTCATCGCCGGGCAACGGTTTCAACGTGCGCTCATACTGATGCGTCGACACGCCGCCGATGCTCATCGACGGCAATCGACCACCACAGGCGGTCAGGGCTGGCCCTGCCGCACGATGGCCTCGACCTGCCGCACGATGGCCTCGACCTGCGATAGGGTTTCATCCAATGTGCACCCGGACGTGCCCACGACACGTGCGGTCGTCCATGGCTCATAGCTTAGGTCCACAACCTGCTGCCAAGTCGGAGGTACAAGGCCGGGGACATCACTGACGCGTGACTCGACCCGCTGGCGATGGCGGCGCTGGTCGCTGCAGGTAACCTCGATCTCCACGAGATCCATCTCTAGACGCGCCGCGGCTGCGTGCCAGTGGTCGCGAGTAATCGCTGCCGGATTGCCGAGTCGACGATGACCGTGTGGCCGATGCGCGGATTGTCCTCCGCAAGACTCCGAGTTGCAAGATATCCCGCTGGCCCCGACACCGTGTGGCCCTCATTCCGCAGCGCCTGCTCGATCGTGTCGATGCGCAGATGGACCCCTGTATTCTCGGGGCGAGCGATGTCGCGACCTGTGTCCAATGGACCCCGACTAGCGCGACGCCTGTCGCGATACGACGCACGAATCGACCGAGATCATGCGAGCAGGAATCTGGCATGGCCGTCTCTGTCTGCCGTCCGTGCACCGTAGCCTGTCGCATCCGCAGAGACTGAAGATTCCGGCCAGCGCAGAAGAGCTTTTTCCGATTGGGGTTGACAGCTGCCCCTATGCTCTGTAATGTAGAGTTACTCTGTAATGCAGAGAACCTCAGTAATCCAGAGTCAAGGAGGACGCGATGACCGACAAAACTCAACTCAAGGAAGATATCGCGTTTGTTCGTGCCGCGGCCGAACGATCGGAGACGCGATCCGTTCCTGCGATCTATCTCTTGTGGGCGCTGCTTGGTGGCGTTGGCTTCGTGCTGGTCGACTTTGTCGACGACTATTCGTGGATCGGCACCTACTGGCTCTTTGCAGGGCCTATCGGATTCGTGCTCTCGGTTTGGCTCGGGATGCGCGCGAGTCGAAGCGCCGGCTTGCGGGATCGCCAGACAGGTGTACGCAATGGCCTTCACTGGCTGTCATTCATGACTGCAGGTCTACTTGGACTGGCCCTCGTCAGTGCAGGGCAACTGACGTGGGCTGGGTTCGGGTCCCTGTGGGTCCTGCTGCTCGGGCTGACCTACTTTCACGGGGGCCTTTATGGCGAGCGCCGGATGATGCCTATCGGCGTTCTGATGGGCGCCGCGTACTTGGTCACCGTCTGGGTTCCCGGCTATGGCTGGACCACTGCAGGTGTAGTGCTCGCCATCGCGCTTGTCACCGGAGCCCTGCTCGGAGCACCGAAGCGTGAAACGGCCAACTGATCCCGAAGTGCCTGCTCTTGACGAGCTCGACCTCCTCAACGGCGTCCTCGAGCATCGCGTCCGGCTGGCGGCGTGCGTCCTGCTCTCCAGGCACGACGCGATGTCTTTCACCGGTCTCAAACAGGTGCTTGGCGAGACGGACGGCAGTCTCGGCGCGCATCTCCGCAAGCTCGAGGAATCCGGCTACCTGGCAGTAGAGAAGACCTACCGCGATCGGCGGCCGGTTACTTGGTACCGGCTCAGCGAGAGCGGTCGGACCAGCCTCAAGCGGCACCTCTCAGTGCTGACGAGGCTGATCGATCAAGCGGCGTAGCTGCGACCAATCTCCCGCTCCGGATCAGGTGAGCTCGAACTTTCCCCGAGTGCCGATCGACCGTCAGTGCCGGTGCGGTGGCGCCCGCATGGGTTGAGCCTGGGCGGCTCGCGCTTCTCGAGGCTGTGGACCGCAGGCGGAGACCTCCCGGTGCGCTGTCCAGGCCGCGAACGGTTCTACCCCTGAAGGCAGGTGCACGGTAACAGATTCCTAGGGAGCAAGGTCGGTTCTCACCGGTGGGCCCAGTTCGACTCCGCTCGACAAGTGCACCTCGACGCGAACGGCGCAGAGGGTCTGTTGCGTGGTGGTCTCGACCGTGCCGCCGAAGGCGCTTTGGGCCGGGTCGAATGCTAGGATGAGCCGCGCTCCAGGCCGCCGGTGTGCGTCAACGCCAATCGGCCACCATAGGGGTCAGAACTGGCGCTGCCGCACGATGGCCTCGACCTGCGATACGGTTTCCTCCAATGTGCGCCCGGACGTGTCGACGACGTGAGCGGTCGTCCACGGCTCATAGCGTCGGTCTAGGACCTGCTGCCAAGTCGGAAGTATAAGGCCGCGGACATCGCTGACGCGTGACTCGACCCGCTGGCGATGCTGGCGCTTGTCGCTGCAGACAACCTCGATCTCCACGAGATCTATCGCCAGGCGCGCAGCATTCGCGTGCCAGTAGTTGCGAGTAATCGCTATCGGATTGACCGAGTCGACGATGACGGTGTGGCCGATGCGCAGATTGTCCTCGGCGAGATTGCGAGCTGCGAGATATCCTTCTGGCCCCGACACCTGCAGGCCCGCGTTCCGCATCGCCTGCTCGATCGTGTCGATGCGCAGATGTACCGCACCGATCCTCCGGGCCAGTGATGTCGCGATGGTCGACTTGCCCACACCCGGCAGACCGCCCAGTGCGATCAGCACCACACCACTTCCGAGGTTGCTCCCGTCGGTCACGTCCGGTCGGGAGCTTCGAGTCGTGCTCACAGAGAGGCGGCCGGACCCACCCGCACCGTGATCACGTCCGTATCGTGGAACTGCTGGTGGCGCACGGACGAAGCGTAGTGGCGCAGCAGGCGCAGGGAGATCTCCTCCTCGACCGGCGGGCCGGCAACGCGTTCACCGAGTAGAGCCAATCGATCCTCCAGGTTGGTGTCGTCGGTTGCCGCCGCGAACTCGAGATTGACCGCATCGCCGTCGTTGCGCGCCACCACCAGCAGATGTCGCTCTGCCGTCGGCCCGTCGCTTGCCCGTGGCCGGGACAGGGTGACCAGCAGCTCTTCGCCTACGCCCCGGATCCGGTCTGTCATCTCCGGGCTACGCTTCCCGCGTGCGGCGAAGTCGGACAGGAAGTCGTCTACCTCCGTGAAGTTCTCGAATGTCAGTTCTGTCTTCAGGCGCCGGGGGCGAGGCCCTGTCAGCTCCACGAACTGCATCAGGATGATCACCGTCAGGCCGCCCACCGTCATCCCGTTCCCGAGTAGCTCGCTCCACGCGCCCTGGAAGTACTCGGGGAATATCCAGTCCATCTGAAAGGCGAGCCCCAGCCAGAATCCGAGGCCCACGGCGAAGCCCTTGCGATAGTCGAGACCGTCGTGAACAAGGATCCGGACGCCGAGGATGAAGAGAAACGCCATCAATACCACGAAGTACGCTGCGACTACCGGACCGGGAATCGCGATGATGATGGCGACAAGCTTCGGGAGAAACGCCAGCCCTACGTACATCACCCCGGCACACACGCCGACGACACGCGCCGCCACCCGAGTGAGGTCGGCGACCGCGATACTGCTCGCGTAGGTCGTGTTCGGCACTGTACCTAGCAACCCGGACAACAGGTTGCCCAGGCCGTCGGCGGCAAGCGCGCCCTGAATGGACTGGAAGTCGACGGCGCGCGGCTTTCGCCAAGAGATCCGCTGGATCGCAATCCCGTCCCCGATCGTGTCCAGTGCACCGACGAGCGTCACGATGACGAATGCGGGTAGCAAGGCCCAGAAGTCGGGACCGAGGCTGAGGTCGATGCCGGGCCACGCAAGCGCCGGCAGCCCTACCCACGCCGCTTCCAAGACGCGCTTGCTGTCGTAGATTCCGAAGGACACTCCGCCCACTAGGCTGCCCGCTACCAGCCCCGCCGCCGCGGCCCAGAGCCGAAAGGCTCCGCTAGCACGCATCGAGATCGCGACTATCACTGCCAGAGTCACCCCGGCTGTGACCGGCGCGGCGGCCGACGCAGCCTCAGCCGGCACGTCGGTTAGCCTGCGCACGATGATCGGGGCCAGCGTCACCGGAATCAGCATTAGCACTGTGCCCGCCACAGTAGGCGTGAAGATCTTCCGGAACAGGGAGAGTTTGGCCGCCAGAACGAACTGGCAAAGCGACGAGATGACGATAAGGCTCGCTAGGAGTTCGCCACCGCCCTGCTCGAGTGCAGGAACGCAGACGCCGAGGAAAGCGCTGCTGCTGCCCATCAGCAGGATGTATCCGGAGCCCAGGCGTCCGACGCGAACGACCTGAATCACCGTGGTCACTCCACTCACAGCGAGGGCCGAGAACACGACCCAACTGAGATAGTCGTCGCTACCGCCGACGGCGCCAACCAGCAGTGCCGGCGTCAACACGATAC
>JAJDZN010000116.1 GCA_022824585.1 Bryobacterales bacterium
TCGGGTTTGCACCAAGTCTCGTGACAGACCCATCAGCCCCTCAATTCAGGTGGTTTCAGGGATTCCATGAGATCAGACGGTACCGGGCAGTTGGCGGGCTGTGCGAGCGGGTGGCTGGCACCGGAGCGAGGCGCTGGGGCTGGAGTTGCGGGCCGAGCGCTGGCTGCTGCGCTTCCATGATCCACGGCTGGGGCGGGACATGCTCACGCACGCGGAAACCAGCGAGGCGCTGCGCAAACTCGACGGAGTGGTGCGCGAACGCGACGAAGCGGTGCGCGAACGCGACGAAGCGAATCAACGGATCCGCGAGTTGGAAGCGCGACTGCGGTTGTCCGACAAGTCCGCGTAGGATTCCAGCCTTCGAAACAGTCTCCGGCCAACCGCGAAGACAACACCGCGGAGGACTTGCTGCTGCAAACTACGGACACGCTTCCCATTCAGACGGCAATGGTTTCAAGCCACGCTTCGAAGCAGTAGTTCGGTCTGCGGCAACGGAGGCCGCCACCCACGACATCCCTCTCTCTCGATGCTGCGCAGGAGGTTGAGTCGGAATTTGGGATCTCAACGCCTGTTTAGTCTGAGGGGGCCTCGCTAGGTGCGCGTCCGGCATGCACGGTGTCAGGGCTCCCTATACAGCTCGGGCTGAATCCTAGCCCCCCCTCACGGGAAGCAGTGAGGGATACCCCTCGTGGGTGCCCGCTTCGGCCCAAACCGGAGCTAATCCATCAAGAGAAGGGGACACCTACCCCCTATCTCCGGTACAATGCTGCCACGCCCTCACCGGCTTGGGCGAGTTCATGCATGTCTATTGACGCGGGCTATGAAACTCGACCGGTTGGCGGGGACCGCCGTGGGTTCCTCAGAGAGCTCGGGCTGGGCGGCATCGCTCTGGCCAGCCTGCTCGCGGACCAGACGGCGAGCGGTGCGGCGGCTGACAGCAGCGAGCCCCTCGCGCCCGCGAAGCCACACTTCGCGCCCAAGGCCAAGAATGTCATCTTCCTCTTCATGGTCGGTGGCGCAAGCCAGCTTGAGACGTTCGATCACAAGCCGCTCCTGAAGAAATACGCCGGGAAACTGGCACGAGAAATTTTCTCCAAAGAAGACCTGGAAGGCCTGAACCCGGAGAAGACGTATACCCATACGCGCATCGTTCCGCCAGCGTTCTCCTTCAAGCGCTACGGCCAGAGTGGCGCGTGGGTCAGCAAGATCTTCCCGCATCTGACTCAAGTGGTCGACGACATCGCGTTCATCAACTCGATGCACACCGACTCGGCAATCCACTCCACCGCCCAGATCCTCATGCACACGGGCTATTCCAGACAGGGCCACCCCAGTCTTGGCTCGTGGGTGACCTACGGACTGGGCACGGAGAACCGGAACATGCCGGGATTCGTGGTGATGACGGACGGACGGCCATCGGGCGGGCGCGCGCTTCACGATGCCGGGTTCCTGCCGGGTATCCACCAGGCCACGCTGGCGGACGTCAAGCTCGGCAACCCACCGGTGCCGCACATCACGGCTCCCGCATTTCTCAGCCGAGACCAGCAGGGCAAGCAGCTGGATCTGGTGCGGAAGTTGAATCAGCTCCATCGCGACATGCACCGCACGCAGCCCGAGCTCGACGCGCGCATCGCCGCGTTTGAAACGGCGTTTCGCATGCAGATGGAAGCGCCGGAGCTCTTCGATATCCGTACCGAGCCGGACTCGGTGAAGGCGCTCTACGGCGATACCGAGTTCGGGAGGAAGTGCCTCACAGCGCGACGGATGGTGGAGGGCGGAGTCCGCTTCGTGGAAATTCTCGACGGCGCCCAAGGGCGGCGATGGGACGCGCACGGCAACCGCGGCGGGCTCATCAACAACCACCGCACGAACGCGGCCCGCACCGATCAAGGCATCACGGCCCTCATCATGGATCTGAAGTCACGGGGCCTGCTGGACGAGACTCTCGTTGTCTGGGCCACAGAGTTCGGTCGCACGCCAATGGAGGAGTCGCGCAAGGAGGAATCCCTCGGCCGCGGCCATCATCACTTCGGCTTCTCGATGTGGATGGCGGGCGGCGGCGTCAAGCCAGGGATTACCCACGGCGCCACCGACGAGCTCGGCATGCACGCCGTCAAGGGCCGCGTCTCGCACCACGACCTCCATGCCACCATCCTCCACCTGCTGGGCCTGGACCACGAGCGGCTCACATTCCGCCACAATAGCCGCGACTTCCGCCTGACCGACGTCTACGGCAATGTCGTGCACGAGCTCATTGCCTGATAGCGCCCTGTCAAGGTGATCCTGGCCTGACAATACGGGGCTGGCTCCCGATGCGGCTCATTCTCACCTGAAAGTTCGGTTGCCGATGCATTGGCTGAAACGGCGAAACGCAAGGTCGAGCTCGGCCCGGATGTCCTCCGGCGCCAAGAACCGAACGCAGGTCTTCAGGCCGGTTCGTGTCCGGGAGCACCAAGAAACAGCGTGGCCGCCGCGCCGAATGTCTGAATCCGTGCACTGGGCGGCAGAGCGCCGACCTCGACGGCAGCTAGGTCAGTGCCAACGACGCTGGGCAGTGCGCCGACCAGCCGCCAGGGTAGCGATCACAGTTTCTTGAGCAGATCCCGCAGCTCGGATCTCGGGTCCGGGTTAGGCGCTCGGTCCGGCGTCTCAAGATATCGTTCAGCCAGCTTGCGCGCTTCCGGATAGCGGGATTTCCGTTCCGCGAGGATCCATGCAGTCGCAGCGGCCCGCCAGACCTTGGGCTCGTCCGGATGGCGCGAGAATGCCAAGTCGAAGAGCTCATCGCTTTCCTCATGCTCGCCGCGCCGGGCGAGGAAAGCGGCCTGCTTCAACAAGGGCCTCATGCCTTCCGGGTTCAGTCTCCTTGCCTCCTCGAAGTGCTCGGCGGCGGCCTCAAACTCACCCATCGCCTCGTAATAGGTGCCCAGTGCCTCCGTGCCTCGCGCCGCATCGACGACGCGAAGCCGGATCGCAAGTTCCTTGGCCTCGGGCTTGCTGCCTCCGACCAGCCCGGGGGCTTCCAAATGGAAGCCCTGGAGAGCGTCGTAGGCGTCAAGGTTGGTTTCATCCAACTCGATGGAGCGCTCCATTTCGCGGCGCATCCGGCGAACAAGAGGCGCCGCCGCAAGCTTCCGCAATCCGGTCATCCTCTCGGCGCGCCGTCCCATGGCCAAGGCCAACCAAAGCGAGAACTTCGAGCTTTCAGGATCCTGCTCAACGGCTCGCTCGAAAACCTCTTGGGCCTGGCGGAAATCCTCCGCCGCGAAGTGGCGGACACCCTCCTTCCAGTCGTCCTCGCCGGGACCGCTGGCCGCGAGCGCGAGGGCGCCAGCCATGAGGAGCAGAGCGATTCTTCGAGTCATGAGTCCAAAGCGACCGTCGGCTTGATTCCAGTCCGCCGTGATTCGGGCAGCACGCTTACTACTAGTAGACCAGCTTCGGAAAGGCCCGAGCGAGAGCGTACAGAGTTGTGCAAGTCGTGCAGGGATGAAACTCTTTCCAGCCTACGGTGCGATGGTGTCTGAAGCCCGATCCGGGTTTCAGACTAACCGGGAGGAATCGCGATGGCAGACGTGACGGCAGCCGATACACCATCGATGCACGCGAGTAATCCCGGTGATGCACTCGGCCGCGAAACGGCCCGGAATCAATGCACTCCTAGCAGCCTGTGGTTTTAGTCGCTTTGCCGACCATGTCGGTCGGTGGCCTTGCCTAGTGGTCCTTCGACGGCCTATGCAAGTTTTTCGGCAAGTTCCGGGCTTTTCCCCTGTCTGAGG
>JAJDZN010000265.1 GCA_022824585.1 Bryobacterales bacterium
CCGGTCCGAGCCCGGCAAGGGCGACGCCAGCCTGCTCGCCAGAGACGAACGCCCGAGGACGCGCCGTCCGCTAGACGAGTTCGTGTTCGGCGGAGAGTGGGGCGCGCCGGGTCTTGCACCGAACCGCTGAGGCTTCAGGTCGGGCATGGCCTCGCGTACTCTCGCAAGCTCGGATCCGCGCCTGTCCGATACGCGCTAGACGGCTCCGTAAGCCAGCATTGCGTCCGCGATTTTGACGAAGCCCCCAACATTCGCGCCCCGGACGTAGTTGATCCAGCCCTCTTCCTGCCCGTGCCGCACGCACTGGCCGTGGATGTTCTTCATGATGCTGTCGAGGTGCTCGTTCACCTGCTCCCTGGACCAAGAGATCCGAAGCGCGTTCTGGCTCTGCTCCAGACCCGAAACCGCGACGCCGCCCGCATTGGCAGCCTTGGCGGGCCCGAACAAGATGCGGGCATCCAGAAACTGCTGCATGCCGTCATGGTCCGTGGGCATGTTGGCCCCCTCGCATACCCCGACCACGCCGTTTTCGAGCAGGGCCTTGGCATCCGCTCCGCGAAGCTCGTTCTGGGTCGCGGAAGGAAACGCCAAGTCGCACGGAACGTTCCAAGGACGCTCCCGCTCGTAGAAATCACAGCCGAACTCCTCGGCATATTCCCGGATCCGGCCGCGCCTGACGGTCTTGAGCTCCTTCAGCCATGCGAGTTTCTCGTCACCGATCCCGTCGGGGTCGTGGACGAACCCTCCCGAATCGGAAGCGGTCACAACCTTGGCGCCCAGCTGCGTCAGCTTCTCGATGGTGTGGAGGGCGACGTTTCCCGAGCCGGACACCACAGCCGTCTTGCCCTTGACTCCGTCGCCGCGAGTGGCCAGCATCTCGCGCATGAAATAGACGCTGCCGTAGCCGGTGGCTTCGGTGCGGACCAGACTCCCGCCAAACGCCAGGCCTTTGCCCGTCAAAGTGCCTGTGAAGCGGTTGGCGAGCCGTTTGTACATCCCGAACATGTAGCTAATCTCCCGCTCTCCGACTCCGATGTCTCCGGCCGGCACGTCGGTGTCCTCGCCGATGTGCCGCGAAAGCTCGATCATCAGCGAGTGGCAGAATCGCATCACTTCGCGGTCAGTCTTGCCTTTCGGGTTGAAGTTGGCCCCCCCCTTGCCCCCTCCCATGGGCAGGGTCGTCAGGCTGTTCTTCAGGACCTGTTCAAACCCGAGGAATTTCAGGACGCTCAGCGTCACGGACGGGTGGAACCGCATCCCGCCCTTGTAGGGTCCGATCGAGTTGTTGAACTGCACACGCCAGGCGCGGTTCGCGCGGAAGTTGCCGTGCCGGTCCTCCCAGGTCACGCGAAACATGACGATCCGGTCGGGCTCGGTCATCCGTTCCAGTATCTGGTCCTTCCCGTATCCCGGGTTCTCGCGGCAGAACGGAATGATTGACTCGGCGAACTCCTCGACCGCTTGATGGAACTCCCTCTCTCCCGGATTCCGGCGGCGAAGGCCATGCATGAAGTGGTCGATGTCTGCCTGGATAGCCGCTGAAGCCTGCCGAGTCATGCTGAATTCACTCTACACTCGGCGCCTGTGTCAAGTGTGCCGGGTTGCTAGCGGGGCAATGGGGACGGCTTGGTAGGATGGGCGCGGCACAAACCGCTGCTATGCTGCCAGACGCTATGCTCCGCCAGATCCTGCCAACCACCCTCATCGCAGCCCTTGCACTGGTTGCCCCGGCTGCCGAGCTGCCAACAGCCGACCCGGAATCAGTCTGGATGTCTTCGGCGCGACTCGAACGAATCAACCTCTGGCTGGACGAAATGGTTGGGGCGAGGCAGGCTGCGGGATTCGTGACCCTCGTTTCGCGGCACGGCAAGGTGGTGCATCATCGGGCGACCGGCACCAAGGGCATGGATGTGCCCGACACCATGCCTCTGGACGCGCTGTTCGACATCGCCTCGATGACGAAGCCGATTACAGCTGCGGCGGCGCTAATGCTGCTGGAGGAGGGTCGGTTCACGCTCGGGGAGCCAGTGCCCAAGCACTTACCGGAGTTTGCCGATCTCATGATTGCCGATGACGCGGGCGGCCTGACGCCGACCAAGCGGACCATGACGGTCCGGCACCTTTTCACGCACACATCCGGCGTGCGCGACCCTCGCGGCCGAGCGGAGACGTACGCCTTCCGGACGATGGATGCCTACATGAAGGAGTTCTCGCAGCTTCCGCTGCAAGCCGAGCCAGGAACGCGGTGGATCTACGGCGACTCGCTGGACGTGCTGGGATACCTCGTGGAACGCTTGTCCGGCCAAGGATTGGATGCGTTTCTCCAAGAGCGGGTCTTCGATCCTCTGGGGATGGCGGACACCCACTATTGGCCGCCCGCGAGCAAACAGGACCGCAGGGCGCTGTTGGTCGTGAATGGCAAGGACGATCCCGCCCGGGTGTCGCGGGAACCGCCCCAAGCCGGCAAGTCAAAGACGTTTATCGCCGGGGCGAGCGGCCTGCATACCACGGCGGCAGACTACTGGCGCTTCTGCCAGATGCTACTCGACGGCGGGACGCTGCAGAACAAGCGCCTGCTGGGGCCGCGGACGGTGAGCTGGATGGCGCAAAATCACCTTGAAGAAGGTACGGACTTCAGGCCCGGGCTGGGATACGGCCTCGGAGTCGCGGTGGTGACGGACCGGGGCAAGCTGGACTACCCGTACTCGGAGGGCTCCTTCTACTGGGGCGGGTCCCAAGGCACCGTCTTCTGGATCGACCCGAGCGAACAGCTCATCGGGATCCTGATGGTGCAGGTGCGCCCCGACGGCGACCTCAAGCTTCGAGAGAAGTTCGCGTCTCTTGTCTACTCGGCGATTCTGAACTAATTGCCGCGCGAACTGGCGACGCCATCGCGGTCGAAGCGGCCCCGACCCGGCGTGATACGCTTGGCTACGCGATGGTTACCGTCATGGACGGCGGGATGGGACGCGAACTCATCCGCAGGGGCGCGGCGCTGCGATCCGGTCTATGGTCGGCGAAGGCACTAGTTGACGCTCCCGAAATCGTGCTAGCGGTCCACCGGGACTTTATCGCGGCCGGTGCCCGCATCGTCACGACGAACAGCTATTCATGCGTTCCCAGCTATCTGGGCAAGACGGGCGAAGCCCACCGCTATGCCGAGCTTGCAGGGCTTTCCGGCCAACTCGCTCGGGAGGCTGCGGACGGATCAGCGGAACCTGTCCTAGTCGCGGGCAGCATGCCGCCGCTGGATGAGAGCTACCGTCCGGATCTCGTGATCGATGATTCGGAGGCGCGACCGATCTACGCCGCCCTCGCACGGGCGTTGGAACCGCACGTAGACCTCTTCCTGTGCGAGACCATGTCCTGCGTCCGCGAATCGCGCAATGCCGCCGAGGCAGCTCTAGCCGCGGGAATCCCCCGAAGTATCCCGGTGTACGTGTCGTGGACGCTCAACGAAGAGCCCGGAACTGGCCTGCGCAGCGGCGAGAGCATCCAAGACGCGCATGCGGCGCTTGCGGACCTGCCGCTGGCGGGCTTCCTCTTCAACTGTACCCATTCCGATGCGATCGAGGCCGGCATCGAGCAGATCGGCCAGTTGACCGATCTGCCCACGGGCGGCTGCCCGAATCGCTTTAATGTGCCGAAGGGCTTCACCTTGGACGGCGAAGTCTCGGTGCAGGCGCGGGAGGACTTCGAAGCCGAACAGTTCGTGCTCGCGGCGGAGCGCTTCGTCGACCGAGGCGCCAGCTTCGTCGGCGGCTGCTGCGGAATCGGCCCGGAGGACATAGCCGCCCTTGCTGATCGTCTTTCCGAGCGGGCTCCCTAGAGCGTTGAAGCCGCCTTAGCCGAGCGTCGAAGTATGTCGGATGGCGCATTATTCGCTCGCACTCCGGCGATACAGATCGCCCCCCGCAGGCGAATGCGCGATCATGGATGCAACCCGGCGTTCGGGCCGACACGCGAACTCACGGTAACGGAAACTCACAGATGGCACAGGAACTTTCGAGACGTCATTTCTTCTTTGGCAGCCTCTTGGCAGGAGCCGTTCCAAGCGGCGGCTACGGGGCTGTCCCGTCGCTCAAGGCGCTGGGATACAAGTCTCCGAACGAAAAGCTGAACATAGCCTCGATCGGCGCCGGCGGAAGGCCGGCCCTTGTATTGACGCACTGCGAGACGCAGAATGTCGTCGCCCTTGCCGACGTGGACTGGGACCGCGGGGCCGAGGGGTTCGCGTACTGGTCGAAAGCCGCGAAATACAAGGACTATCGGGTCATGCTCGACAAGTCCGGCAAGGACATCGACGGCGTCGTGGTCGGCACACCCGACCACATGCATGCCGCTTGCGCGCTCGCCTGCATGCAGGCCGGCAAGCACGTCTACGTCGAGAAGCCGCTCACCCGGACGGCTTGGGAGGCACGATTCCTCAAAGAGGCTGCCGCGAAGTACGGCGTGGCGACCCAGATGGGCAATCAGGGCTACTCCCATGACGCGACGCGCGTCGCGTGCGAGATCCTGTGGTCCGGCGAGATCGGCGACGTGACCGAGGTCCACGCCTGGATCCGTCCCGCGATCTGGCCGCAGGGCATGCGCAGCCATGCGGCTCCCAGCCCTGTGCCGGAGACGTTGGACTGGGATCTTTGGCTCGGCGGCGCTGCCAAGCGCCCGTTCACGGCCGGCGATGAAGACTATCGGCAGTTCGCGAGCGCCCGTGGCGACAGACTGGGCCGCGTGCGGATTCCGCGACCGCCCGCGAGGACCGCACAGGGCGAGGCGGGTAGGGATGCAGGCCCTCGGCGGCCGGGCGGAGGCGGGTTCGACACGTCGAAATTCGGCTTCTATCTGCCATTCAACTGGCGCGGCTTCCACGACTTCGGCTCCGGCCTGATCGGCGACTGGGGCATTCACATCCTGGGGCCGGCGAACTGGGGGCTGCAACTCGGGCCGGAGAGCCTGCTCAGCGTTGAGTGCGTCCACAAGGATTCCTCGCCTCCGTTCACGTTCCCCGACGAGCTGACGCTGCGGTACGATTTCGCGGCGCGCCGCAATATGCCGCCGGTGTCTGTCTACTGGTACAACACCAACGGAGACGCCTACCTGCCGGATGGCATGACCGCGGCCCAGGCCCGCAAGATCGCCGGGGAAGGGCCGCAAGTCGGGCCGCGTGGCGGCAGGCGCACGGGATTCCCGGGGTCGCCGGACAGCAGCGGCTACAACTGCATCTTCGTGGGCTCCAAGGGGCATCTCGGCACCAACGGCCGCGGCGAGGGTGTCGGATTGCTGCCTGGCTCCAGGTGGGCCGACTACGAGCTGCCGCCCGCGTTCCTGTCACGCTCGCCCGGGGCTTCTGCGGGCAGTAACACGACCGCCCACGTGCACGACTGGATTCGCGCCTCCAAGGGCGGGACGCCGGCTTGCTCCAACTTTGAGCTGGCCGCTCCGTTCACGGAGTGGCTGGTGCTGGGAGCAGCCGCCGCGCATTTCGACGGGAAGCTCATGTGGGACAACGAGGCCGGCAAGTTCAGCAACAACGAAGAGGCGAACCGGTGGGTCAAGCCCCAGTTCCGCAAGGGATGGGAGCTCAGCTTGTAGCCGAATCCAGGCCCATGGATGGCAGCTAGGGCGCCGAGCCCGCCTCCCCGGCCCCGCCAGCCGGGCCCGGTCGCCCTCCGCGCAGGAACTGCTCGATGGAGTTCGCGTAGTAGCGCAGAGCGCGCTCGGCACGGGCGCGAGCGCCGTAAAGGCCATCCTGCTCGTCGACAAGGTGCCGCAGCAGGAGCGTCCGCAGTCCGACCGTGATCGCGTAGTCGCGGTCGGCCCGGGGGATGTGGACATAGGCGCCGGCCTGCTGGGCCTCGTCGATGAGGCTCTGCACGTGCGCCTTGATCTCGAGTCCGCTGAGGCGTTTGCCCAGCTGCCGCACGAACACCGTGGCAACCAACGGAACCGGCAAGACCGGGATCGCTGCCGCCACCGCTTGAAGCAGCTCGTCGCCGACCTGTTGCACGGCCGCGGTGCGGGAGACCGCATCCAGCGCGCGGAAGTCGATCCCACGCACCCGGGTGTACTCTCGCATCGAGACCGGCGATCCAAAATTCACGCAGGCGTAGCCGAACCGGTACCAGCCGCCGCGCAGCATCAAGCCGATGTTCTTCGCGACGAAGTGCAGAAAGTTGATTGAAACACGCACCCTCCCCCGCGGGGCCGTTCCTGGTTCAAGGTCCTCGAGGAGCGAGCGGTCCTCAAGGACGCGGTCATAGTTGAGCCCGACAGGAATGAAGACCAGATCCCGGCGGCCGTCTGGATCGAACGCCGACAAGATGTAGGAGATCAGGCCGAGCTTGGGTTCGCGCAGCCGGCCGTCGCGGCTAAGCCCGCCTTCCGGATAGACGGCCTGCACAACTCCTCCCTCGGTCGCCATCTGCACGTAGCGCGCCAGCACCCGGCGGTAGAGCTGGTTGCCGGACTGGCGGCGCACGAAGTACGCGCCGAGCGAGCGAATCAGCGCCGCTAGCGGCCAGATCCGCGCCCACTCGCCGACCGCGTAGCTGAGCGCTGTTCTGTTCGCAACCATGTAAGCGACGATCACGTAGTCCATGTTGCTGCGATGGTTCATCACGAACACGATGCTGGCGTCGGGTTCGATCTTCGAGAGCGCCACGTCGTCGGCATAGCCCAATCTCATGCGATACAGGAACTGCGCCGTCCGGTGCGCCAAGCGATATGCGATCCGGAAGTAGGCATAGGCGTTGAAAGACGGCACGATCTCGCGGGCGTAGCCCTCGACCTCGCGCAACAGGTCGTCGCGCGACTGTCCCGTTTCCCGGGCGCGGGCGGCCAGCGCTTCCTGCACGCCGGGGTCGTTCGTCAGCCTGTCGATCAGCACCCGCCTCTTCGTGCGGTGAAACGCGGGAATGCCGAGTTGAAGGCGGGTATTGAGTTGGTCGACCATGCGGTTGACCCGACCGCGGATCAAGCTGCGGACGCACGGCACCAAGATCCGGTCGAGCACGGCCCACACAGACAGCGCGGCCAAGGTGGCCACCAGCCACATCGGAATCGAGACTGTTTCGGTCATTCCTTCCGCGGATATTCTCGAACTAGGCCGCCGGCTTTCGGCACCGGTCCTGCTCGTCCCGACAGGACCGTCGCCGATACGCGCTCGGGCCTCTCGCTTGAGGTCAACATCGTACCGCTTGGCACGTCTTCTACCGTGTAGCGAGGCACAGGCTTGCGGAGTTCTCTTCACTGCTCATCAAGGCGCCTCGCGGGGTAACCAACGCCGCTTCAGGCTAGCCATTGTTTACAGCAACCATGAAGCCCCGCAGCAACTTGAATCGGCGTGAATTCTTGGGCACTGCCGCCCTGGCAAGTTCGGCACTGGGAGCGGGTCGGGCCTTCGGCGCGCCCGCTACGCCAGAAACTCTGGTCGCTCAGCTGCACCAGAGCCTCACACCGGAACAGGCCGAGACGGTGGTTCTGCCGTTCGACAGCCCGCTGCGCTCGCGCGTCGAGAACAACTGGCACATCACGGACGCTCGGGTGGGCCGATTCTTCAATCCCGACCAGCAGGCTCTGATCGAGCAGATCTTCATGGACCTGCACGCGCCGGAGTTTGCCGACTCGCTCAAGAAGCATGTCAGAGACGACTTCGGCAGCGTGCGCAACCTATCCGTGGCACTGTTCGGGACGCCGGGCTCGGGAAAGTTCGAGTTCGTCATCACCGGCCGGCACTGCACGGCCCGCTGCGACGGGGATTCGGTGGAAGGCGCCGCGTTCGGCGGACCGATCTTCTACGGCCATGAAGGCGAGAGCTTCTATGAGAAGCCGACGCACCCGAACAACGTGTACTGGTTTCAGGCACAGCAGGCCAACGAAGTGTTCCGCGCTCTAGATGGGAAGCAGCGGGCGCTGGCCTTGCAGCCTAGGGCGCCGCGGGAGCGCAGCGTTCACACGGTCGTGCCGTCTGCCTCCCCGGACGGCTTGCCCGTGTCGGAGATGTCCGCGGACCAGCGCCAGCTGGTGAGCCAGACCCTGCATGACCTGCTCTCGCCGTTCCGCAAGCGCGACCGGGACGAGGCCATGCGGCATATCGAGGCGGCCGGAGGCGTGGAAGGGCTGACGATGGCCTTCTATCAGAACATGGACCTCGGCAACGACGGCGTGTGGGACGTTTGGAAGTTGGAAAGCCCGACGATGATCTGGTATTTTCGCGGGTCGCCCCACGTGCACGTCTGGGTCAACGTCCAAGAGAACCCCGGCTGGACCGCCCCGGACGGCTCCTCCAGCAGTTGGTGGCAGAATCTCGTCGGCGCCTAGCCCGGTGCCGGCAGGGGCTCAGCGGCCCTGCAATTGCAAGAGCGCTTGCCTTGCGGCAGCGTGTTCGGGACTGCGCTCCAGAAGTTGCCGCAGCGCTTGCCTAGAACTCTCGTAGTCGCCCCGGTCGGCGTGCAGGCGCGCCAAGTTCATATACGAGGTGGCGAAGTCCGGCGCCTGCTCGATCCCGAAGCGGAGGGCGGCGATGGCGTCGCCGACCTGTCCAAGCTGGACGTACAGGATCGCGAGGTTGTTGATGGCCTCGATGTGATCGCGCCGGTTCTCGATCGCCCGCTGGAAGTGAGTGCGAGCGTCGTGCAGCCGCCCCTGCTTGGCCAAGACAAGGCCGAGCTGGTTGGCGGCTTCGGAATCGGTGGCATCCAGCTCCAGGGCCCGGCGCAGCAACCGCTCCGCCTCGGGCGAATCGCCGAGGCGGCTCCGTGCCTGGGCCGCGTTGACCAGTGCGTACGGAAGGTCCGCATTGAGGTCGAGGGCGCGTTGGAAATGCTCCGAGGCAGCCAGGAAGTCCTCGCGGGCCATGGCCAGGCCGCCTAGGTTGTTCCAAACCTGGGGCGATTCACTGTTCAGTGATGCGGCCCGCTCGAGCCAACTCTCGGCTTCGGCGAGATTGCCCGCCTGAAGCTCGATCTGCCCGATCGCAAGCCATGCTTTGAAGTTGCCCCCGGGTGCCATGGCCGCTTCGCGCAGATACGGCAGGGAGAGGGCCGGATACCCCGCCTGCAAGAATGCCGATCCCATGCGGAAGTGGTTCCTCGTGCCGGAACTCACGTAATAGCGCCCTTCGAACGGCAGGCCCGCATCGCGGGTGCGGGAGAGAAGGCGTTCGTGATCGCTCCGGAGTTCCTCCTCGTCGGGCAAGCCGGGATAGACCTTGTGAACCTTGCTCTGGGAGTCGACCAGCATCACCAGCGGCAGCCGGAGCCCGGTCCGGTAGTCGAACAGATACCTCCTGAAGATCGCGAAAGCGGCGGCTCGATCCGGCGGCGCAGCGCTCAAGTCCACGACTTCGAACGGCACCGTCGAAGGAGCTCTCGGCAGTCCGCCATCGGTCAGGATCAGAAACCCCGGCGCGGCGGGCTCGGGCAGCGGCACGGGATCCATCAGCCAGGTCGGCTCGAAGACGAGGCGGTTGTCGGGCTCGAGCGGCTGGACGGAACCTTCCGGAACGCTGGCGGCCGCCAGAGGAGCAGCCTGGGGCTCGGACGCGCCTTCGCGAATGCGGTAGCGATATCCCGCCGCCAGGCTCTCAAAGGCCTGCTCGCCTCCCGACGGCCACCGGACGGTCACCCTGCGGGCGACCTCGTTCTCGCCCAGTCCGAACGAGAGGCGCTTGGTGTGCTGGGAAACGTAGCCGGACCCGGCCGACAGCGACTGCGCGCGGGTTCCGCCGTCGGTTTCCACCTTGACGATCGCCCCGATCGCGTCGCGGTTGGAGCGAGCGCCCTCCAATTCGACCACCAAGGGCTTGCGATTTCCGGCCGACTGGTTGTAGAAGGCCCGCAGCTGCAGCCCGAGCCGACTCTTGAGTACCAAGTCAGGGCGGCCATCGCCGCTGAGGTCGGTCACGGCGAAGGCCCGGCTGTCAGCGGGCAGGTCGAGCCCGGAGATCCCGGAAAAATCGCGGTACCGGCCGTCGCGCCGAGCATAGAAGACGTTGGGTTCGTTTCCGTTCCAGCTAAAGTCCTCGCGGACCATTTGATTGAGACAGTTCCAGCCTGTCTCGTAGTCCGGCACGGGCTTTGTGTCCGAAGCCGATTGCGCCACGACCCGACGCCAGAAAAAGCTGCACAGGTCCTTGTCTGGCGAATGCGTGATCATCCCGGCGGTCACGAGAATCTCAGGGGCGCCGTCCAGGTCGAAGTCGAATCCGTCGCCGGCCCACGACCAGCGCCCCATCTCCACCCCTTCCCTCTCTGCGCTGTAGTCGAACGATCCTCCCCCTAGATTGCGGTACAGCGAGTTGCCTTTCGTGTGACCGTGGAACGCTTCCGGCGGGGCGCCGTCCCGGACCGGCCCGAACTCCGCATCGCGAGCCACGCGCTGTCCCGCGGCGGTCCACATGTTCGTGACATACAGGTCCAGGCGCCCGTCGCCGTCGTAGTCGAACCAAGCCGCGCTCATGCCCGGGCCGACGTCCTGCACGCCCTTCTCCTCGGCAATGTCCCGGAAGCGTCCGTCGGAGTACTTGTAGAGATTGTTCCGGCCAAAGTCGTTGGCAACGTAGAGCTCGGGCCAGCCGTCCTCGTCGTAGTCGCACCATGCGGCGGCGAAGCTGTAGCGGTCGTTGTTCTCGCCGAATCCCGACTCCGCCGTCACGTCGACGAAGGCACCGCCCCCGTCGCTTTGCAGCTCGTTGCGGAACAAGAAGTTCGGCGGCCCGTTCTGCGCGTCGTGATAGGGAGCGGGATAGCGGTACTGATCCTCGCTCTGGAAGTACAGATACGAGCACAGGTACAGGTCCAGCTTGCCGTCCCGATCATAGTCGGCGGCGGCCATGCCTGCGAACGTGCCCTGGGCCCGCTGGTCGAAGCGGAACGCGTTCTCGCGGAAACGAAATCGGCCCGAGCCATCGTTGAGGAACAGCAGCGGCCCGGCCGATGTGAGCACGACCAAGTCCTGGAACCCCAGATTCCTCAGGTCCAGGAACAGCGCTTGGGCGGTGTTGTCCAGCACCCCGACGCCCGCTTCATCGGTGATGTCGGCCCAGATCCCGTCCGCCCCCCTGCTGTAGAGCCGGTTGGGCAAGCCGCCCGGCTGGCACACGTACAGCTCGTCCCAGCCGTCAGCGTCGATGTCGCCGACCGCGACACCTTGGTTGCCGTAGATTCCGATGCCGGAGGCCGGATCGAGCCTCGAGCGCCAATAGGGAACCCCCTTGGCGAGCTGATAGCGAAACGAGTCGAGGTGGCCGAAGAGTTCCGCCGTGACGTCGGCGAACAAGGGCCGCGGCGACTTCGTGACGGTTTCGGCGATCGGTTCGAACCCAGAGAGCCGGTCGCCCGTCCAAGCCATGCGCCACTGGCCGACGCGATACTCGAGGCCGCCTGCGGTTTCCGAGGCGACCTCGAATCGCACGACGTCGTCGGGGAGGGCGTGAAATCCGGCTCGCCGCACCTCGCCTAGCGCCGCTGCCCAGCGCCGCAGGCCGGCAGCGAAGCCTTCCGGGCCCGGGCCGAAGCGCGCCTCGAGCAGCTGCCCTTCCCCGACGTATTCCAGCGGCATCGGGGACGGGCCGCGGAAGCCTTGGGCCAGCGGGAGCTCGCCGTCAGGCAGCATCCCCGCCAGAGTCCGCTCGATTCTCATTCCGCGCGCTTCCAGCTCGAAGGCGTCGCCGGCAGGATCGACCAGGCCGCGCAGGTCGCCGCAAGGTCCGGGCTCGCGGAACTGCACCGAGAACTCCTCCGCTGCCGGCAGCGGACTCGGTCGGAACGCGGCACCGACCGTCAGCCACGCCAAGAAGTCACGGCGCTGCAGCGCGCTCATCGCCGCACCTGCCCGGCTGGAGGCTCGTTCGCGCTCGGCCCGCCGCGGACTCGCCTCGATCCCGGTCGCATGTTCTCTACCCGCATCGGGCCCGGCGCTATTGCGGTCTCAATGCCTGCACGCGCGACTCAAAGCCTGAAATCGCCTTGGCCAAATCGGATGGCCTGCGCAGCGCAAACTCTCGACCATCCATGGCACGCACAAACTTGCCCATGGCCCCGGTCCAGGCGAAGCGCGAGCCGTCGAAGAACGCTACCGGTATACCCAGTTCGCGGTAGCCAGCCAAGACATCGGACGGCAGCCGCTTGCCGAAGTTCATCTCATGACCGATGAAGACCACGCCATCGGGAATCTCGGATAACCGCAGTTCTTCGGCCAGCATTTCTCCGAAGAACTCCATCTCGCTTCCCCGCATCAGGTCGCGGTAGTCGACGGCGTCGGGCCGCAGTTGCTGGATCATCTTGGTCAGCGGAGAAAAGTCGATGGTGGGCCGGTAGTCCTGGCGAGCCACGATGCGCTGGTCCTCGAAACTGAACGCCACAACCGAGAACTGATTGAAGCTCTGGCTGCGCCCGAGCTGTCGCAGCGCGGCGATGTGGGGCAGGATGTGGACCAAGCGCGTCCGGGCGACGCGGCCGCGGCGGCCCAGCACGTCCAAGCTGATAAAGATCTTCAATCTGCGCGCAGATCCCAGATGCGGCCGCTCGAGCGCCTCTTCGTTGCGAAACATGTGCATAGCCGTGTCCACGATCTCGCCCGGCTTGAGCGTGACATCTATGCCGCGTTCTTTGCGCGACAGCTGGGCCTTGAGCACCTTGGTTCCCTGGCACGATCTTCCATCGCTGTCACTAATGCGCCAACTGCTGCGGTATTCTCCGATGCCGAGCGATACCGCGCTGGGGAAGTTGAACTCTCCGGAGACCCCTAGAGGAACGGGCTGCGTGGCCTGGAGGCGGTGTGCCACGCGCTTCATTTCGCCGGGAGTGCCGTTGATGGGCTCAACCTGCATGACAACCCGGAGGTCCACCTCGCGTTCCCAGAACTGCTTGACCGGCAGGCTGAACCAGTGGCCGGCGACAAAACGGAAATCGAAATCGAGGCCGGGCCGGAGGGTCGCGGAGCGGCATCGAAGCGCGTCGTTCTGCGGCGACTGGCCGTGCGCGATCCCGGCCAACGCCGCCACGACACAGACCAGCAGTTTCAGAAACGCTTGCATCCGGCTCGAGCGACAGCCAAAGTATCACCATAGCGCGGAACCCCCGCTGATAAGATAGGACTTCCGTGGGGCCGCCGCGGACACCCCTCCGCACCTTGGCTTCGCAAGTTCCCCCGCCAAAGATTTGGCCCGCCGCTGACGGCGCATGGCAGATTCGCCTGCCCCTGCCGTGGAAGCTAGCCAGCGTCAACGTGTTCTTGTTCAAGCGCGGGGACGGCTACTTCTTGCTAGACAGCGGTATCCGCACCGACGAGTCTTTGCAGTCGCTGGAAGCGTCGCTGGCAACCGTCGGCGCAGGTTGGGGATCCATGCGAGAGATCTTGGTCAGCCACCTGCACCCTGACCATATCGGGGCAGCCGCCGAGCTGCGCCGACGCTGCGCCGCGCCGGTGCGAATGCCGGTCGGAGAAGCCGACCTCGTCAGGCCGCTAGGCCCGCATCGCAAGTACTTCGCCGAGGCGGCGGCCTTCCTGCTCGACCACGGAGTGCCCGTTGAGCACGTGGAACAGATGCGCCGCTCGGCGGCGGCCGGGTCGCACACCAGCGAGCGGATCGACGTTGACGGAGGGATCTCGGACGGCGAGCGGATCGAGTTCGATGGCGGCACCTTGGAAGCGATCCCGGCGCCGGGCCATTCCCCGTCCCAGCTGTGTTTCTACTGCCGCGAACAGAAGGTGCTGTTCTCCACCGATGCCATCTTGCCGACCGTCACGCCCAACATCGGCGTGCACTGGTTCTATCAAGACGATCCGCTGGGCGATTACTTCCAGACGCTGGGCACGCTCCACCGGCTCGAGGTGGACCGCGTCGTCCCGTCGCACGGAAGACCGTTCGAAGGCCACCGCGAGTGGATCGAGAATACTCGCCAGCTCCACCGGGATCGCTGCGACAGCATTGCAGAGACGCTGGGCTGCGAGCCGAAACATGCGTACGCGATCGCCGGACAAGTCTGGGGAGAGGATCGCAACCTCTTGGACCGCCGCTTCGCGATGGCGGAGTCCCTCTCACACCTGCACTACATGGCCCTGAAGGGCCGGGTGAGCCGCGTGCTGGTCGAAGGCGTCACGCACTGGACGAGGCCCTGAACGGACCGGCCGGGGCGTCATACAATATCCTCTTCCCGTGGCTAGCTTCCGTGTAATCGCAGACGGCCCGTTGGACGAGACGGTCATTGGATTCGCGGGAGCCGACATCGAATTCCTGCCGTGGCCTTCGTCCGCAAGTGACGTTCCACCGCCGGTCGACGGCATTTACACATACGGCCACCCACTGGTTGACGGGGCCATGCTAGACGCGCTTCCCGGCGTACGGGTGATCAGCAACTACGGAGTCGGGGTCGATCACATCAACGTTGCCGATGCCCACGATCGAGACATCCCTGTCGGCAACACGCCC
The DNA here is from genome assembly GCA_022824585.1 of Bryobacterales bacterium. Lineage (GTDB taxonomy): Bacteria > Acidobacteriota > Terriglobia > Bryobacterales > UBA6623 > VXMF01. The sequence continues at coordinate 14,432 of JAJDZN010000265.1, forward strand.
AACATCTTGGACGGCGCCACAGCCGACACCGGCCTGGCACTGCTGCTAGCCGCGGCGCGGCGCGTAGTGGAGGGCGACCGCTACGCCCGCTCGCCCGAATTCTTGCGGTATGACCCCGGCTACATGCTCGGGCGCGAGGCCCATTCCAGCACGCTGGGGATCGTCGGCCTGGGCAACATCGGCGCAGAAGTCGCGCACCGCGCGCGCGGCTTCGACATGCGCGTGATGTACCACAACCGCCGCAGGCGCGCAGATGCCGAGACGCAGCTGGGGGCGGAATACGCATCCTTCGAGGAGCTGCTCGCGCAGTCGGACTACGTGATGCTGACGTGTCCGCTGACCGAGGCGACCCATCACTTGATCGACGCGGCGGCGCTGCGGAAGATGAAGCGGACGGCGACTCTGATCAACATCGCCCGTGGACCCATCGTCGACACGCAGGCGCTGTACGAGGCGTTGCGAGACGGCCAGATAGCCAGTGCCGGACTGGACGTGACCGATCCCGAGCCGTTGCCCCGGGATCATCCGCTGCTCGGATTGGACAATGTCACGATCTTGCCGCACCTCGGAAGCGCGACGATCGAAACGCGCCGCCAGATGGCGGAGATCTCGGTCCGAAACCTGCTCCTCGGGCTACGCGGCAAGTCTCTGCTCCATACCGTGGAGCCGTGAGCCAGCCAGCAAGGCATCACTTGAAGGCGGAGGCCCCGTGCACCCTTGGTCCGCGCAGGCCCCCGAGCGCGTTGTAGATCGGGTTGCACCCGCCGCGGACTGGTTTCCCGGACATCCGTGCGTTCGTCGCGGCTGATAGATGCGAGGGGTGAGGAGCGGCTAGTTTCCGATCGCTGCGGGCAGCATTAGATACATGGTTTTATTTCATTGATTTCAATGAGGTTATGCATTCTGGCCTCTCGCTTGACCGAATCGCTGCAGGAATTCGCGCTTGCCCCTGCCGAGCGCGGTGGGCGGCACGGTGGCTCGGTTACGCCGGAGAGTCTCTGACATTAGAAATGGATTCCTATCTGACTACACAACAGAATGTTACGCGCTCTTCGTTCTGCTTGAACCAAGGAGTCTGGTGCCGCCTACAGCAGTTTCGCGATACGGTCGGCCAAGGCCTCCTCTTCCATGAAGCCGGGGTTGTACAGCCGCACCACGCCCTGCCGATCTACCAGCACCAATGTGGGCGTTGTGCTGACTCCGAACGCGACGAAGTTCTCGGAGCTGATCGGCACAGGAACGTTCGATAGCAAAGGATGATCGGCTACCTTGCCCTTCTCGACATGGGTGCGCTCGACATCCGTGCTAGCACCATCGCCTCGTTTCACATAACCGTATAGCCGCGTGGGAGCTACCACCCGGAAGCCTTCGCCTCTGAAGCGACGCTGCAATTGCAACAGCACGGGCTTCTGGTCTTCGCAGTCGTCGCACCAATGCGCCCAGAAGAAGAACAGCGTCACATTGCCCGCAAGATCTGCGGCTTCGAATCGCCGCTGTCCCAACCATTCGCCGGTATCGAGAGGCGGCATCGGCTTGCCGACCAAGTCCAAGAGCAACAGATTCTTGTTCAGCCTGGTCTCGATGCTCGTGCCGGCATACTGCTGCAGGCGCTCGCGCAGGAACGAGACTGCTTGGCCCCGGTCGCCCATCGCATCGTAGAACTTGCCCAGTGTCTCGATCGCCGCTCCGGTCGCGATCGACAGAGGACCGTTCGGGTCGGCGTCGAGGGCTCGGCTTTCCAAGAGAAGTTCGCATCCCTTGAGGGTGCGTTCGGAATAGTCCGCCGCCTGATTCCAATCGCCCGCGAGGGCACCGGCGCGGCCAACCCACGACATCGCCTCTAGCCACTCGGCGCCGAGGGCCTGGTCCTTGGGGCAGCTCTCTTCAAACAGGTCCCGCGCCTGGGCGGGCCGCTTCGCGAACGCCAGATCCTTGATTTCCTTGGTCGGCGGCTCCGCCGCAGCTGCACCCAGCGGGATCACTGCGGCACCAATGGCCAGCAGCAATGCGAGGATGCCGTGCATGATTGCTCCGGGTGTCCGCACCCTCAGCTAAGCATAGGCCATCTTCGCGACAATTGGCTAGCGCTTGACCGTCGATTGACCGTCGATCCCGGATCTGGCGGGCGACAGCTCCGCACCGCCCACGCTTCGGTCGCTGCAAGGCTCAAGCTTGTCGTCGAGAACGAATTCAACGCGCTAGGGGCGGCCTGTTTCGGTTCCGCGCCGAGTTTTATAATTTGACGAACACCCCCCAGCTCGGATTGCTTGTCGTCGATGCCAGTTCCCGGCAGGCCGGCCAGATCGCAGTTGCGGGCAGCGCGCTCGGACTCCAGCACCGGCAACGTGCCTCGACGTTGGCCGGAGGCTCGTCTTCCGATCAGAGTCCCGGCAGCGGCGGCCGCCTGGGTCGTCTCCGCCGTGGTTTCTCTCGGGCCCGTCGGCGATGAAGCAAGGACCCATCCGCACGTGCAACGGCGAAGATCCTTGACTGCTGTTCCCTCCGTCCCGGAGGCGGCCTTTGCCAGAGATGGGTCCGCTGGCTTGGGGGGCACCAAACGGAGCGAATACAAGTGATGCGGAAAGCTACCTCGGCAGTCCTTCTTCTGAGCATCGGGACTCTTCTGGCAGACGTCATGCAGGGCACTGATCGGCCGAACCTCGTGCTCATCTTTGCCGACGATCTCGGTTACGGCGACCTCTCCTCCTACGGCCACCCTTCCTTCCAGACCCCACATCTAGACCGCATGGCTGCGGAGGGAGCCCGCTTCACCGACTTCTACGTGCCGATGCCCTATTGCGCACCATCGAGAGCCTCGATTCTCACCGGCCGCTATCCGTTCCGGCATGGCGTTGTCGGCAATCCTACCCCGGACAATGGCGTGAACGACTACGGCTTGCCGGCCCGCGAGGTCACCATCGCGCAGGCCCTCAAGCAGCGCGGCTATGCGACCACCTGCATTGGAAAGTGGCACCTCGGGCACGTCCCGGAGTATCTGCCGATCAAGCGGGGGTTCGACTCCTATTTCGGCATCCTCTACTCGAATGACATGCGCCCGGTCCAGCTCGTCGAGGGAGACCGGGTGGTCGAGTACCCGGTCGTTCAGGGCACCCTCACCAAGCGCTACACGGAGCGTGCGTTGGGCTTTATCGAATCCAAGACCGACGAGCCTTTCTTCCTCTATCTCCCACACGCGATGCCCCACAAGCCGCTCGCCGCCTCGGAGGAGTTCTACACGCCCGACACCCCCCATGACTTGTAC
>JAJDZN010000286.1 GCA_022824585.1 Bryobacterales bacterium
GTTGGGTGCTAGGGCTCAACATCGCCTTCTCGGTCGGCTTCTTCATCGTGATGTACAAGCTGGTGCCCCTGCTGGCCACCAATCAGTTGCAGGGGTGGCTGCCGGCCTTGGACAACCAAGTGGGCTTCAGTTTCGTCGAAGGCGGCATTCGCATCGCTATCTTCCTCGGCTTTCTGCTCGCGATCTCGCAGATGAAGGACATCCGCAGGGTGTTCGAATACCACGGTGCCGAGCACAAGGTGGTCTACAACTACGAGTCCGGCCAGGATCTCACCATCGAGAACGCCCAGCGATTCACGACCTTGCACCCGCGCTGCGGGACCAGCTTCCTCATGGTTGTCATGCTGGTCGCGATCGCGATCTACGCGCTGGTGCCGTTCGAGGGCTTCATCGGACCGTTCGCGGCCCGTGTCGCGCTGCTGCCGTTAATCGCCGGCATCAGCTTCGAGATCATCCGCTACACCGCCAAGCACCAGCGGGGAGTGTTCATGCTGATGGCCCGCCCGGGCCTATGGCTGCAACGCATCACGACCAAGCAGCCGGACAACAGCCAGGTCGAAGTCGCCATCCACGCCCTCAAGACCGCATTCGAGTTCGAACGCCGCGTCGGCGGCACTCCGGTCGTTGCTTAGCGGTCCGGGCAGGGGCGTTGTGCCGCCGGCGCCTGAGCTGCGGTGGCGAAGGGTTTAGCGGGAGAATGGCTGCCGGAGAGGAGTGATGAGCTGGGAACAGAGCATTGGAGAGGTCGAAGCGCGATTCGAGGAACTGTCCGCGAAGCTCGCCGACCCCGCGCTGCTGGCGGACCAGCAGGCCTACCAGCAGTTCGCCAAGCAACACTCCTCGATCGCCGGAGTGGTGGAGAAGTATCGCTCGTGGAAGCGTGTCGTCTCCCAGATCGACGAGGCGCGGGACTTGCTCGACGAGTCCGATCCCGAAATGGTCGAGATGGCGACCGAGGAGATCGAGAGCCTGACAGCGGACCGGGACAGGCTTGCCGAGGAGATCCGCATTCTTCTGCTGCCGGTCGATCCGGCCGACGAGAAAGGGGCGGTGCTCGAGATCCGGGCCGGCACCGGAGGCGACGAAGCCACGCTGTTCGCGGCCGAGATCTTCCGCATGTACTGCAAGTATGCCGAGGGGCACGCTTGGAGCATCGAGGTCACCAACCGCAATGATTCCGAGGCCGGCGGGATCAAGGAGCTGATCGCCTTGGTCAAGGGACGGCGCGTGTACTCGCGCCTCAAGTACGAGAGCGGCGTGCACCGCGTGCAGCGCGTGCCGAAGACCGAGTCCCAAGGCCGGGTGCACACGTCTGCAGTGACCGTGGCCGTGCTGCCAGAAGCCGACGAGGTCGACGTGCAAGTGGACGAGGCCGCGCTGCGGATCGACACCTACTGTTCGTCCGGCCCCGGCGGGCAGTCCGTGAACACCACCTACTCGGCAGTCCGCATCACGCACCTGCCCACCAGCCTGGTGGTGACGTGCCAGGACGAGAAGTCCCAGATCAAGAACCGCAAGAAGGCGCTGCAGGTGCTGCGCTCCCGGCTATACGAGATCGAGCGCCAGAAACAGCACTCCGAGCAGGCCCAACAGCGCCGGGCCATGGTCCGCAGCGGCGACCGGTCGGAGAAGATCCGCACCTACAACTTCCCGGAGATGCGCATCACCGACCACCGGATCGGCCTGAAGGTCTACCAGCTCACCGAAGTCTTGGACGGCGATCTCGACGTTCTGATCGAGCCGCTCACGACTGCCCAGCAGGCCGACGAGTTGGCGGCACAGGCGGCTTGATCCGATGAATCCTCGGCTGCGCAAGCGGCGCACGCCCGGCATCGCTTCCCCGCTGCTGACGGCGCTGGCTACGCTCGCGCTGGCTTGGCCGGGCACGGCCGCCGAATTGACCCGCCAAGAGCTCGCTGACGGCTTCGTGCCGCTGTTCAACGGTTCGGACCTGAGCGGCTGGGACGGCGACCCGCGCCTGTGGAGCGTCGCAGGCGGTTCGATCGTGGGAAGCACCGACGGGCGGCCGCTGAGCGCGAACTCGTTCTTGGTGTCCGAACGGGAGTTCGGCGACTTCGTGCTCCGCTTCGAGGTCAAGCTGCGCAACGGCAACAGCGGGATGCAGTTTCGCAGCGAGCGAACCGAGCGTTGGACAGTGCGAGGCTACCAGGCGGATTTCGCCTCGGGCAAGGGCTGGGGCAACCTGCACGGGGAGGGGCTGCCCCGCGGGCTCATCCTCGACGGCTGGCAAGACCGGGCCGAACATGTCGTGGGAACGGGCTGGAACCGGATCGAGGTTCTATGCGAGGGCTATCGCATCCGCATCAGCGTCAACGGCACGGTCACGAACGACGTACTCGATCCGGGAGCGCTGACTGGCGTGCTGGCGATGCAGCTGCATCGCGGCGAACCGATGCGCGTAGAGTTTCGCAACATTCGCATTCGCACGCTCGGAGGTCGCTCCACTCCGAGTGCGCCAGATTCAATCCACTAAGCGGTTGAGCGTATACGCTGCAATCGTCGTCGCCAGCGTGTCCCCGTCACGGCCGTAGATGCCGGACGGCCGCAGGTCGTAGAGCCAGCCTTCTCTTAGGTCAGCGACCCTCAGGGACACGCGCAGTCCGTCGTCGGACACAACGACATCCGAAACCCTGACCGGGGTGAGCTCGGTCTTGGGCGAGCCGTAACTCGAGTGATAGCGGTAGTAGTACCGGGTCAGGGAATAGTTGGCGGCCTGTCGTGCCGATTCCTCGTCCAGGGGCTTGGTGAAGGTCAGGTCGAAACCCTGCTTGGTCAACCTCATCGTCAAGATGTCTAGCGGCACGCTGCCCTGCCAGACGATGCGCTGCAGGCCCTCGATCGAGCCCCATATCCGCGAGGTCTGGGCCACGTACAGGCTGCTCCCGTCGGGCGAGAACGCGAGGCGATTGTTGGCCATCCTCAAGCCGTTGCCCTCGACGAACAGGAACGCGGCCCCCTGGTACTCGCCCTGCACCCTCTGCAGGTCGACGCGCAAGACGCGCGGATACGTCCACTCCGCCACGAACAGCTGGCCCGCATAGGGTCCGAACGCGCCTCCCGTCAGGTCAAACGCGGGGCCGGCCGTGGATCCGCCCATTTCGCCCTGCGGGAAGAGGATTGCCGGCTTCTTGCGTCGGCGGTCCAGTTCAGCCACGTCCGCCTCGACCGGGTTGACCCCTAGGAACTCCGGATGCCAGTGCAGGGACGCGGGGTGGCCGTGGAAGGCACCGTCAGTGACGTGATGCAGGGGAGACGTGCCGACCCAGCCGCCTTGGTTGTCGGCCACGAAGACGTCGCCTGCGGGGCTGGCGACGATTCCATTGGGCTGGCGGAAGCCGCACGCAAAAGTGCGCACCTCGCCAGCGGGTGAGATTTGCAGGGCGCAGCCCCGATACGGCACGGGCGAATAGTGCCCGACCCTGTTCACCCTGCCCTCGACCGGTTCGGCAGCCCTGCGCGGCCGGCGGGTCAGTTCCCCGCGCACCGGCGGGCGCGGATCGGCGTTGCCGGAGGCCAAGCCGAGAGACACGTACAGGTTCCCCTCCGTGTCGCGTACCGGGCCGGCAATGAACTCGTGGTAGTTCCCCGACAGCCCCCAGCCGTCGGAAACGGTCTCGAACCGGTCTGCCGTTCCATCGCCGTCGGTGTCGGCCACCCGTGTCAGTTCCGGAACCTGCGCGACTAGGAACTCGCCCGGCCTGTCGCCCTTGGCGATGCCCAGCGGCGTGTGCAGTCCCTCGGCGAATCGATGCCAACGATTGGACCGGGGGTCGAAAGAATAGATATAGCCCCGCCGAAACGCGGCATAGAGCTTGCCATCGCGTCCGAACTCGACCGCCGTGACCTCCGGAGCGATATCGCGTGGGCCGGCAATGGTCTCGACCTTGTAGGCGCTGCTCGGCACCTGTGCACGTCCGGCGTCTGCGCAGGCCAGCGCGCTCAGGGCCAGCGCTGCCCCCGCACCCCAGTGCCTAGCGAGCGACAACGGAGACCTCGAATCGGACATCTACGCCCCGGGGAATCTGAGCGCCCGGCAGACTGGATTGGATCCGAACGCCCTCCCCCTCGCTTGCCACGAACCACATTGGCTGCGAGACGTTCCTGATCCGGAACCGCCGCACGAAGCCGCGCTCGATGGGGGCGATCAACTCATAGACGTCCACGCCATCGAGGAGGTAGTGAAACTCCGGGAGCGAATCCACCAACCGATACCCTCGAAATTGCCTCTGCGGGATCCGCTCGCGGTCTCCGACGCGGATCGGAGCCGGTCCTTCGCGAAAGAAGATCTCTCCGATGATCTCGGCGGTCTCCGTCAGGTTGGTCTGGCGGTTCTTCTTGCTGAGCAGCGTCCGCGTCATGTCCACGAAGCCCCCGCGCCAGGCGTAGCGCAGCCTCGACTCGCCAGCGTCGAAGCAATACGACACCCCGCCTGGCAGCCCGACCGCGATCGCGGCCGGGCTCGCCTCGGGCATGTCCCACCGGATCACGACCGCCCGGTCGACGGGGACGGGCCTAGCTTCCGCGCCTTGCGACGCGTCAGCGAGCCGAAACCCGAACGGAGGGGGGAGCTCGGCCGCAGATCGGAACGCCGCCCAGAGGTTCGCGATAGCGAGCGCACTGCCCGGATCGGCGGCGTCCGCGAAGTAGCTGGGCATAGACGTGCCCTCGAGAATTCGGGCGGGCTGACGCATCCAGCGCTCAAACCACGGATAGCGCAAGCGCCGCCCGACCTCGAACAGGTTCGGGCCGTTCTCGCCCAATGACGGGAACTCCTGCCACCCGTGGCAGCCGATGCAGCCCATGCCAGACCTCTCCGCGCTGACGCCGAGCATGTCGTGGCCGCTTTGCCGATCGCCGGACGGCGGAGCGGTCGGCGCCTCTCGCGGGTCCACGCCGGCCGACTTGGCAAGGGCCGCAGCGAGCCACGACGCATGGGTCGAGCCGTAGTTCGGCATGCGCAGTTCTTGCCAGTCCAGCGAGACCTCCCTGGAACTGATCACTCGCTCTATCCAAGACGCCTGCAGTTTCCGCCCGACGCCAGTCAGCGGCGGCGCGTCCTCGGCGAGCACGCCTGTCGGTGGCTGTCCGTCGATTTCGTGACAGCCGTGACAGCGCAGCTGTCGCATGCGCCGCTGCAGATCAAAGGTTGGCGCTGGCGCCCTGTCGGGAGCGCGCCGGTAGCTATCGACGAAACTCCGCAGAGCATCCCGCTGCCGCGCCGCCAAGCGATAACGCGGGGCGCGGGCGGAGCCAGTTTCCGACAAGCAGCCTTGACTGGAGTTCAACGCAGCCAGCTCGGGGGCAACGTGCTCGGCCTGCAGGCCATCCAAGGCGTGGCACGCCAAGCAGCCGGCGGTTTGCACGAGTCTCCGCCCATGGTCGATGTCGCCTCCGGCAACGGGGCGTTCGAAGACCGCGTTGGTCGACAAAGCAAGGTATGCGGCTAGGTCGAGGGCCTCGTCGGAACTGAGGTGGAACGACGGCATGCGCCCGGCCGGGGCATATCGCAAGGGCGCGCGAAGGAACTCACCCAGCCGTCCGACGGTCATCTTGGACCCAAGGCCGGCGAGGGCGAGTTCGCCCGCGTGGCAGGCCATGCAACCGAATGATTGGAACGTGGTTCGTCCGCGCCGGGAGTGGTGCTCGCCGAAGCTGGGCTCGGGAATCGGATCGCTGCCCAGGGACGCTAGGAAAGCGGCGACATCGCCGCGCTCGGTGGCGGAGAGCATTTGCGGCATCGTGGCCCAAGGACGGAAGTTTTCCGGCGCATCCAACCAATGCCGGATCCAAGCTGGCTTGACCCGCCCTCCCAAGCCGGTGAGAACCGGCCCTGGCCGGCGAGCGATAGAGCGCGATTCGGACAGGTGGCAGTTCGAGCAGCCTAGCTCCTCGAACAACGCCCGGCCATCCAGCCCGCCCGCGCCTTCCGGATCGTGGGAGAAAAACCTAGGGGGGATGGGCTCGCGGGCAAATCCCGGCCCTTCCCACTCCAGCCAGACAAGTAGGGGGCCCGCCTGCCGCGGCGAGCGGTACTCGAACGGATGCCGGCCAGCTTCGAGATGCGCGCTCCCGGAACCGATTTCCTGGCCATCGATCCGCAGTGTCCCGCCCGCGTGGAAGAAGCGGTGCTGGCCCGCACGGGGAATCAAGATTCGCCCGCCAAACTCAATGTCCGCACTTGAGGAAAGCGGCGTAAAACCCTCGCCGGCGGACAGATACAGGTGTGGCGCAGGATGTTCCAGCGTAATTCCGGCGCTCTCGGAAACAAGTCCCGGCGCAGCGTCAAGCCCGCCGGGTGTGGCGACTACAGACGCTCCGAGGAGCACCAGCTGGTGCGGGCGCATCGCTGATCATCTTATGGGAATTATGTACGAAAGTGGCGAAACACCAGCGCACACGGTTCTGGCACAACGCAGGGCGCAACCGCCCACGTTAGCGTCCCGCCGGGAACGGTCTTCACCGCATTTCCCACCCGACATTCACCGTTTGGCTTCATGACTGCAGGATAACATCCCTAGCGCCACTTTCGCACATAATTCCCCATCTTATCGCTACCGGAAGAGCCCCCGTCCCCGACCCACGGCCCAGACGAATCCGTCTGGGCCGTGGGTTTGCAAGCCGGGAGCAACGAACGGTCTCGCGCGGTGCTACCATTTCCGTTGAGGAGGGCAATCGAATGTCCATCACCAGACGAGACCTGATGGCCGGCGCGGCCGTTGCCTCGATCGCAATTCCCGGCCTCAGAGCCGACAACCACGGCACCAAGTACGTGCGCTACCGCCAGGGGAATAAACAAGCCTACGGCGAACTCGAGGACGACACGATCTATCCGCTCGAGGGCACGCTGCTCAAGACCAAGAAGCGCTCCGGCGACAAGGTCGCCCTCTCCGACGTCAAGCTGCTCTATCCGGTGCGCTCCCCCAAGGTGTTCGCCGTGGGCCTGAACTACAAGAGTCACCTCGGCGACCGTCCCGCTCCGACGAATCCGGAGATCTTCTACAAGCCGACCACTTCGCTGCAAAATCCCGGCGATCCAATCGTGATCCCTCCCGGCGCGAAGAACACGCACTACGAGGCGGAGTTCGTCATCGTGGTGGGCAAGCGGGCAAGGCGGATATCGGAAAGCGAGGCGGCCGACCATATCCTGGGCTACACCTGTGGCAACGACGTGTCGGAACGCGACTGGCAGGGCGGCGACCTGCAGTGGTGGCGCGGCAAGGGCTGCGATACCTTCGGGCCGATGGGTCCGTGGATCGTGAGCGGCCTCGACTACATGAAGTCCGATATCACGCTCCGCCTCAATGGCGAAGTCAAGCAGCAGCAGAAGATCAGCGACCTGCTGTTCGGGCCGGAGAAGATCGTGAGCTTCATCAGCCAGTACGTGACCCTGCAACCCGGAGATTCGATCTTTACCGGGACTCCTGGCTCGACCAGCGCGATGAAGCACGGCGACATCTGCGAAGTGGAGGTTTCCGGCATCGGCGTGCTGAAGAACCCGATCCGCAGGAGCCGCAGCTAGGCGCGCCGGCGGGGCAGGCGGGGCGCCGCTAATGGCCGCGCCCCGGCCTTCGCACCCGTGTATCATGAGTTGTCTCGCGAGGCCCCGGCCAGTTTGAGTCGGTTCTCGCGGTTTCCTGCGGACGGACGCGTGGCTGCCCTCGTTGGCAACCTGAGCGTGGATTCATGCATACAGTCCTAGTCACCGGGGCCAGCGGATTCCTTGGCAAGCACTTGGTCCAGCACCTGCTGGAAGGTGACGCTGACGTGCAGATCCGCGCCTTCAGCCGGACTCCGTTTCCCGGCGATGGCGACGGCCGGGTCGACAGCGTTCTAGGCGACATCACCGAGCCTCGCGATGTGGAGGCGGCGGTCGCCGGCTGCGACGAGATCTATCATCTGGCCGGTGTCGTCGACCGCTCGCCGACCGACAACTGGAGGCTGTATCGCACCCACGTTGACGGCACTCGCAATGTCTGCGAGGCGCTGATCAAGCATGGCCCGCGCCGCTGCGTCATCGCCACCACCTCCGGCACGATCGCGGTCAGCCGCGAGCCCGTCGTGCACACCGAGGAATCGGGCTACAAGCAGGCCGTGGTGCAGCAATGGCCGTACTACCTGAGCAAGATCTACCAGGAGAAGCAGGCGCTGTGGTACTGCCAGCACCGCAAGCTGCCGCTCGTGATCGTCAATCCCAGCCTGCTACTAGGCCCCGGCGACGACCGGCGCTCCTCGACCAACGACGTGCGCTTGTTCCTGATGGGCCAGATCAAGGCCGTCCCCACCGGCGGACTTAACCTGATTGATGCCCGCGACGCCGCGGCGGCGGTGGCGAACGCGATGCGCTCGGGCTCGGTCGGCGAACGCTACCTGCTGGGCGGCGAGAACCTGACGTTCAAAGAATGGATCGCCCAGACCGCCCACGTGGCGGGCGTGTCTGGCCCGCGCTTGCAGCCGGGCGAGGGCGTAGCCAGATTCGGTGCCGCCGCCTTGCGGCGCCTCTACCCTCTGGTAGGAAAGAGCTTTGAACTCGACGACGCCTCGATCCGCATGTCATCGCTGTTCTGGTATTGCGATACTGCCAAGGCGCGGCGAGAGCTGGGACTCGAGACGCGGCCGACCGAGGCGACGATGCGGGACACCATCGCCTATCTGCGGTCAAGCGGCTCGGCGTAGAGGAGGATTGAAAGAACTGACATGGCAGGCATGAAGAGCGCCACAACCTTCGAGGTACAGCAGGACTTGGTCGCAATGCTGGACCAAGCTGCAAGCCAATACAACCTGTCCGGCCGCGACAAGGCACTTCGCTGCGTCTTGGACTACGTGGCCGCGGACGGGAACTGGGACGAGATATTCGGCAAGATCCGCTGCATGCGCTGCGGGGGCCGGCCTGGCTGGACCGCCGAGAGCTGAGCGGGCGGATGGACACCCGGCGGTTTCGCCAGCCCTGCGTCATCCTCAACCCCAAGGCGGGCAGCGGAAGATCGCTGCGAATGTGGCCCCGGCTCCAGCCGCTCTTCGAAGGGCGTCTCGGCCCTGTCGAAGCACTGTTCACCGAGGCACCCGGCCACGCCACACAGCTTGCTCGCGGCGCGATCGAGAGCGGTGCGGACCTGGTCGTCGCAATCGGCGGGGATGGCACGCTGAACGAAGTCGTGAACGGCTTCTTGGCGAACGGCAAGGCAGTGTCAGAGCAGGCCGCAGTGGCATTGTTCCCACTCGGAACTGGCGGCGACTTCAAGAGATCCGCTCGGTTCCCAGAAGATTCCGATGAAGTGATCGCGGCAATCGCAGAGCGGGAGCTCCGCCATGTCGATGCGTGCCTGGCCCGCTTCCGCGCTTACGACGGAACGCCGCTCGAACGCTACTTTGTCAACGTCGCGGGCTTCGGCTTGGGCGGCGAGGTCGCCATCTCGGCCAAGAGCAACTTCCTAGCCCGGTATTCCGGCACAGGCGCCTTTTTCTGGGCGACCGCCGTCTCGTTCCTCACTTACCGAGCTCGGAAGGTAAGGCTAGCCTTTGACGGGGAGACAACGCTGGAGACCTCGATCATGGAGGTCGCCCTGGGCAACGGGCGGTTTCAAGGCGGCGGCATGCATGTCTGCCCGCGAGCCAGGCTAGATTCGGGCTCGGTGGATGTCTCGGTCGTCAGGAAGGCCGGGTTTTTCGAGTTCCTCGCGGCGCTGCCGTACCTGTATTCCGGCAGGATCTACTCACATCCTAAGTGCGATTTTTTCAGGGCGCGCCGTGTCGTCGCGGAGTCGGACCAAGAAGTGTCCATCCAAGTCGACGGCGAGGCCGTCGGCATCCTTCCGCTCGAGGTCGAGACCGTACCGGGAGTGATTCCGTTTGCAGGCATCGGCGCACGCTAGCGGGTTGCCGCTCGGATCGATTGCCGGTGGTTAGGGGTGCTTTCGCCGGCGTTTGTGGACGGCCAAACACCTCAGCGAGCGTGATAAAATCGGCCCAGAGGGGCCTTGCGGCATTGCATACAGATCTTTCCCTAGCGTTGCAGATTCAGGGAATGGATCTGCGAATCCGAGCTCTCACTCGCGAGATTGATGGCCTGCCCAAACGTATCGCCGCAGTAGAAGCGCGCTTGGCCTCGCACAAGCAGGCACTGGCTGACACCAAGGCCGTGCTCGAGCAGAACAAGAAGGACCACCGGCAGTTCGAGCGTCAGATCGACGACGAGAAGCAAAAGATCTCAAGACTGCAGGATCAGATGAACGGGGCGCGGACGAACGAGCAGTTTCGCGCGTTCCAGCACGAAATCCAGTTCTGCAAGGACGCCATTGACGCGCACGAGGAGTCCATCCTCGGAAAAATGGAGGAGGCCGAGAAGCTCCAAGCGGACGTTTCGTCGGCAGAAGCCAGCCTGAAGTCGGAGAGCACGAAGGTTGCCGAGGACGTGCGTCGGGCCAAGGCCCGGATCGAGGCCGACCGCAAGGAGCGCGAGGTAGCCTTGGCCAACCGGAGTGACTTGAGCGCCAAGATCAGCCCGGCGACTCTTCGCACTTACGAGCGAATCCGCAGCACACGCGGCGTGGCCATCACCCCGGTCGAGGAAGAAAACTGTGGCGCTTGCCATGTCCGGCTTCGGCCGAAGGTTCTCCAAGACCTGGGCCAACTCACACAGGGCGTCATTACCTGCGAGAGCTGCGGGCTCATCATCTACCGGCCCGTAGAGGGCTCTGACGCCTGATCGACCGGATCGTCCGCTACCCGAACTGATTCCTGACCCACCCGCTCATGGCCCTTTCGATCCTCAGCGAAGAAGAAACCCTGTTCTTCGACTCGGTCTACGAATTCGCCCAACAGGAAATCGGCCCGCACGTCCGTGCCATGGACGATGCCTGTGAACTGCGGCCCGATGTCATCGAACAACTGTTCGAATTCGGGCTGATGGGCATCGAGGTGCCCGAGGCTCACGGCGGCCAAGGGGGAACGTTCTTCGACGCGGTTCTCGCCATTCAGGCCCTGTCCCGCGTGGACCCGTCGGTATCGGTCGTAGTGGACGTGCAGAACACACTCGTCGCCAACGCCTTGCTGCGCTGGGCCAGCGAGGAACAGCAGCGACTCTACTTGCCGCGCCTGAGCCGCGACACGGTCTGCAGCTACGCGCTGTCGGAAGCCGGCTCTGGCAGCGATGCCTTCGCGATGAAGGCGAGGGCCGACCGCGTCGATGGCGGATTCGTCATCAACGGCCGCAAGCTCTGGATCACGAACGCGCGAGAAGCTGGCCTGTTCTTGGTGTTCGCCAACGCCGATCCATCCAAGGGGCATCGCGGCATCACGGCGTTTCTTGTCGAAAAGGGCACCGAGGGATTCGCAGTTGGCAAGAAGGAGGATAAGCTCGGCATCCGCGCCTCGTCGACCTGCGAGCTGCTCTTCGACGATTGCTTCGTGCCTTCGGAGAACGTGCTGGGCGAAGTCGGCAAGGGGTACAAGATCGCTATCGAGACGCTCAACGAAGGCCGGATCGCAATCGGCGCGCAAATGCTGGGCGTGGCCGAAGGCGCTTTCGGGCACGCTCTGGGATACGTCCAGCAGCGCGAGCAATTCGGCCAGCGCTTGGCGTCGTTCCAAGGGGTGCAGTTCGACCTGGCGGATATCGCGACCCAGATCGAGGCAGCTCGGCTGCTGGTGTGGAATGCAGCCCGCCTGAAGGACGAACGCAAGCAGTTCCTGCCGTCCGCCGCGATGGCCAAATACTACGCCTCCGAGATGGCCGTGCGCGTAACAGCCAAGTGCGTGGACCTCTTCGGCGGAGTGGGTTTCACATCCGACTATCCGGTGGCGAAGCTCTATCGCGACGCGAAGATCGGCACCATCTACGAGGGCACTTCGAACATGCAGTTGCAGACGATCGCCAAGCAATTGCTTGACGTGTGAGTGCCGGCATGCCACTCGTGCCAGCGCCCGATGCGGCGACTCCCCCGACCCAAGCGCCGAATTCTGCCCGGAGCTGGCGCTTCTGGAAGATGCCGGTTCTTGCCGGCTGCGGATTCCTGCTGCTGCAGGTCGGTCTGTTCCTCGCTCGATTCGGCCCCAGCGCCCTAGGCCCTCAAAGCCAGCACCCGCGCATCTGGTTGGCGAACGTGCTACCGGGCCTAGGACTCTTTTGGCTGGCTGGGGTGCTGGCCGCATTGGTTGTTCGCGGGCTGCTGCGCGGAACAGAGGGCCTCTTGCGGTTCGGCCTGATCGGTCTGGCCGTGGCTGTCACGCCAATCGCCGTGGCCTCCAGTCTGCTCGGAGGCCTGCTAGCATTGCCTTTCGTGGCACTCGCTCCCGCGGTTTCGTACCTGATATTCCTGGGCATGACCGTGCTCGGGCATCGACTTTGGCTGTTGTCACGATCCAATGCAGGGTCGTGACGACGCGCAAGTATCACACCCAATTGCAAGAGCACCAGTACGGCTGCGGGCGGTTGGGCTGTGATGAAGGAGCCCCGGAGTTCCGCACCGGTCGCTTAACGGCGGCGTCAGCACGCCAGCGGCTCTTCAAACTAGCATTTCCAAGCCTTACGCACGCTCCTCCGCGGATCCGGGGAGGGCGTCGGTGGCATCGATGCGGTGAAATGTGGAGGGCCTGGCCCCTCGGAGACTGTCGGTTGCGCACAATCGTACGGCCTTTGATGGTCGGAGGTCCTCAAGTCGGTGCAAGCTAATTGGAAACGCACTTGTTGCGGTCGTCGCTTGGGTAGACTCCATCAAGGGATTCCTCGCGCCCGACACGGCTGCCAGCGCACTGTCAGCAGGTAGCGAGAGCGTGCGTCACTGAAATCGCATCCCGTTCAAGGCGCCGAATCGTCTCGGAGATATCTTCCCTGGTTGTACGGGGATTGATCGTGCAGAATCGCAAAGCCGTCCTGTTGCGAAGCTCGGTAGTGATCACCATGGAAAACCCGTTTGACAGACTGCGTCGACTGATGGACAGATTCAGGCGGTTCAGCTCCGTTTCCGAGAGGTCTCGTGGTCGGTAGCGGAACGTCACGACACCGAGCTGGGCCGGGGTGAGGATTTCCCAGGCATCGCTGGCCCGAAGTTGGCTCTCGGCGAATCGCGCGTTCTCCAAGCCAACTTCCACCGCCCTGCGAAAACTGTCGAGTCCGAACGCCTTGACCGACATCCACAGCTTGAATGCACGAAATCTTCGTGTAAGCTCTGGGCCGAAATCGCAGAAATTGGTTCCATCCCCCTCACTCATTGCGACCTTCAGGTACTCCGGTAGAACGTGGAAGGCTTCCTCGAGGCAATGACGGTCACGGACGAGGACGCATCCAATGTCGAATGGCTGAAAGAGCCACTTGTGAGGATCCAGCGACAGAGAATCGGCCCACTCCAGTCCCCAGAGCAATGCCCTGCCCTCTTCTGTCAACATCGTCGGCGCGCCGTACGCCCCGTCAATGTGGAACCACATCTGCTCGTCCTTGCAAAGGCTCGCGATGTCCGGGAGTGGATCCACCGCTCCAGTGTTGATGGTTCCGGCGTTGGCGACCACACAGAACGGTTGCAGGCCGTCGCGGCGGTCACGGTGAACTGTCCGGATCAGCGGATCCATGTCGATCTGGAACCCCTCACCCGAGGGGATTCTTCGAAGCTGCCCTTCCCGGAAGCCGAGAATGCTCGCAGCTCGATCGATCGATGTGTGCGTTTGATCCGAACAATAGATTGTGGCGTTGTGCCACTCGTCTCCGAGTGCAGTCTTCCTGGCTGCCGCAAGAGCCGTCAGGTTGGCCATCGAACCACCACTGACGAGCACTCCGCCCGCCGAGTGCGGGAAACCACAGATTTGCCGTAGCCAGTCGATGACGGTTTCCTCGATCTGAGCTGCAGCTGAACCCTCAAGCGAGATTCCGGAAAACACGTTGAATCCGCTAGCCAATGCATCTGCCATCACGCTGACAAAGTTGCTGGGTCCCGGAGCAAACGCAAAGAATCGCGGGTGATTCACGTACATCACGTTGCCGAAGATGTCCTCGTTGGCAGTCTTTAGCAAGGCATCGAGATCCTGACCCTCTTCCGGTGGCGGCTCGTGGAAGAGGGAGGCAAGGGACGCTTTGTCCATCGACTTGGTCACGGACTTCTGCCGGAGGTCGCGGGCATGCTCGACGAGCATGTCGATGACCCGGTAACCCAGATCGCGCATCTCGCGTTCTGTGAGTGTGAGAGGTGTTTCTTGGCCCACTATGCTTCCCTTTCGACGGTCACAAGGCTAGCGACCAAGACCGAGGAATCGACGACGCATCTCACATTCGATCCTTGTCGCGAACGCGCAGAATCTCGCTGATCGGCACGTTCGTACCGGAAGCCTTCAGGCGCTCTTCTACTTCGCGCATTAGTTCCGCGTTGGTGGACATCTCCGCCATTCGTTTCAACTCGCGCAGAAGGTAGGCTTGCATCGACCGGCCCCCTGCCGCAGCTTTCGCTTTGAGCGCGTCCCGGACCTCGGCCGGAACGTTTCTGATCGTGATCTGAACTGCCATACATGCATTATGCGATCAATGAATGCAATTTGACAGAACACCTGATCCATGAAGCTGCCGCCGGAGTCGAGACCTCCCTGCCCGGCTTCCAGCAGCGGCCGCTTCGAGGGCTCGACTGGGCCGGAGCGCTGCTGCCGACTTTGGCCGGCAGCCTCAGAATGCCAGCGGCAGCGCGCGTTCCGCCCGGCCGGTCCCGCGCAAGAACGAGAAGTCGCAACCTTCGTCCGCCTGCAAGACGGATTCGAGGAAGAGTTTCCCGTAGCCTCGGTCGTAGTGCTGCTCGCGCGCTACCCAAGCGCTCTTGCGCCGCTGCATTTCCTCGTCATCGATCAGCAGGTCAAGCCGGCGGCCGGCCGCGTCCAAGCGTATCTCGTCACCGGTGCGCACGAGAGACAGAGGTCCTCCGACAGCTGACTCGGGGGCGATGTGGAGCACGACCGTGCCGTAGCTAGTACCGCTCATGCGCGCGTCGGAGATGCGGACCATGTCGCTGACTCCTTGCTTGAGCAACTTGGCAGGAATCGACAGGTTGCCGTATTCGGGCATGCCCGGGCCCCCGATCGGGCCGGCGTTCTTGAGCACCAGCACGGAATCGGCATCCACGTCGAGATCCGGAGAGTCGATACGCTCCATGAAGTCCCCGTGGTCTTCGAACACCAGCGCCCTGCCCGTGTGCTGCAGCAGCTTCGGAGATGCCGCGCTTGTCTTTAGCACTGCGCCGCGCGGACAGAGGTTGCCCTTCAGGATGATGGTGCCGCCCTCGGCTTGCAGGGCGTGCTGCCTCGCCAGGATCACCTTGCGGTTGTGGCAGGCGGCGCCGCTGACGTTCTCGGCCACAGTCTGGCCCGTCACGGTCGGGCAATGGCCGTGCAGCTGATCGAGCAGGTCGTTCATCACGACCGGGATCCCCCCCGCGTAGAACATGTCCTCCATGAGGTGCTTGCCGGAAGGCTGCACGTTGGCTACTACCGCCGTCTCGCGGGAGATCTCGTCGAAGCGCTCCAACGGGAATTCGATCCCCAAGCGGCCTGCCAGCGCCTTGAGGTGAATGATCGCGTTCGTGGAGCCTCCGATCGCCATGTCCACCCGCACCGCGTTCTCCAGCGCCTCGCGGGTAAGGATCTTCGACGGGCGCAGATCCTCGCGCACCATTTCGACGATGCGCTCGCCGCTGCGGTGAGCGATCTCGAAGCGGCGCGAATCCGCGGCAGGGATGTTCGCGCAGCCCGTCAGAGTCATCCCGAGGGCCTCGGTCAGGCTGGTCATGGTCGAGGCCGTGCCCATGACCATGCAGTGACCCGACGAGCGCGACATGGCGCATTCCATCTCGCACCAATCCTCCTCGCTGATGCGCCCTGCGCGCAGCTCGTCCCAGTAGTGCCAGACATCCGTGCCGGAACCGATCTCCTTGTTGCGCCAGATGCCCTTGAGCATCGGGCCGCCGGTCACAAAAATCGAAGGCAGGTTGGCGCTGGCGGCACCCATCAGCTGCGCAGGCGTGGTCTTGTCGCAGCCGCAAAGCAGCACGACCCCGTCCATGGGGTTGGCGCGGATCGATTCTTCCACGTCCATCGCCATCAGGTTGCGAAACATCATGCTGGACGGGCGCATGAAGGGCTCTCCGAGCGAGATCGTCGGGAACTCGAGCGGGAACCCGCCCGCCGACCACACCCCCCGTTTGACGGCTTCGGCCACCTGGCGCAGGTGGGCGTTGCAGTTGGTCAGCTCGGACCAAGAGTTGCAGATCCCTATTACGGGCTTGCCTGAGAACACGCTTCCGGGAAAGCCCTCCGAGCGCAGCCAGGAGCGGTGCAGGAACCCCAGCTTGTCCTTGCGGCCAAACCATTCCTGCGAGCGCAGTTTCGAAGATTCGTCGGACATGTGCGAGACATTATAGGCGCACCTTGATCGGGTTCCAGATGGTCCCAGTGTCACGCTCTGCCGGAGCGCGATTGCGAGATGCCGCGATGCTGACTATAGTGGTTGCGAACAGGGAGGCCACGCAATGCCACTTGACTTGACTAGACGCCACTTTCTGGGCGGTGCCGCGGCCGTAGCTGCTGTCGGCCCTACCGCGCCGGCCAAGGGCAAACTGCCCTCGAGGACGCTCGGCCGCACGGGCGCTACGCCCTCGATTTTGGCCATGGGCTGCGGCAGCCGACTCGCGATGTACGAGGAGGAAGACAAGGCCGTCGAGGCGCTCAATCTCGCGCTCGACTTGGGTGTGACGTACCTCGACACGGCGCAATCGTATGGTGGCGGCGACAGCGAGCTCTGGGTGGGCAAGGTAATGGCCCAGCGTCGCAAAGAGGTGTTCCTGGCGACGAAAATCGCTCTCCGCGACTACGACGAGGCAATGCGCCGAACCGAGGAAAGCCTGAAGCGCTTGCAAACCGACCAGATCGACCTGATCCACATTCACACCCTGCGCGGCCGAGAGGATCTGGCCGCGATCGAGGCCGGATCTCTGAAGGCATTGATGAAACTGCGGGACGAAAAGGTGTGCCGCTTCGCCGGCATCACCAGCCATAGCTACCCGGACGTGCTGGCCGCGGCGCTGGAGCGGCATGACTTTGACTGCGTCCAGATGGCGCTCAACGCCGCGAAGCAGGGGCGCAGCGAGAACGCCCGGAACCCCGTGGACCACCTGCCCGAAGACAGCTTCGAAGCAGTGGCGCTGCCGGTCGCGCTGCGCAAGCGAATGGGCGTGCTGGCCATGAAAGTTACCGGCCAAGAGGCACTGGTAGGCAACGGTCATGGCGAGTCCGGCGTCGGTCGCCTCCTGCAATACGCACTTTCCCTGCCTGTCACATCGGCGGTCGTGGGCATGCCCACGCTGGAGTACGTGCGAGAGGATGTCGGCTTCGCTGCGAGCTTCCAACCGATGGCCCCAGCGGAAATGAACCGTTTCTCGGAAGAGCTGGCGGGCGCGAACAAGCAGGCCATGGACCACCGGTTCCATTGCCACGTAGACGCATAGGCGTCTGCGGCTGTGTGCCGATTCGCGCGCCCGCCTTGCTGGGCGCGCTACCCGCCGAGGCTGATCATTTCCAGCTTGCGGACAGCTTCGGGCCGATATCCCTGATCCGAGGAAATCGCTGCCAGCCGCTCTTCGGAGTAGCGGTCCGTGCGGTGGCTCCAAATCGCGCGCACGGCTCCGCTGAGTTCCTCGTCGCTGCAGCCAGATCGCAGCAACGACTTCAAGTCGTGCCCGCCGGCCGAGAACAGGCAGGTCACCAAGCGCCCGTCGGCTGTCAAGCGCGCCCGCGTACAGGCGCCGCAGAACGGCTCGGTGACAGACGCGATCACGCCGAAGACGCCGCTGCCATCCAAGAAGCGATAACGCTCCGAAGGGGCGCTGCCACGCATGCCGCCTAGCGGTTCGAATGGGTACTGCTTCCCGACGCGCTCCAAAATCTCGGCCTTGCTGACGAGCTTCTCGGACGTCCACTTGTTGACAGTGCCGACATCCATGTACTCGATGAAGCGCAGATCGAGGCCGCGCGACCTAGCGTAGTCGACCAAATCCAAGACTTCGTGATCGTTCACACCGCGCTCAATTACGGCATTGAGCTTGACCGGGGTTAGGCCTGTCTCGATGGCAGCAGTAATGCCCGCCAGTACAGCCGCTAGGTCGCCGCGCTGTGCCATGCGCGCGAAAGTCGCTGGGTCGAGCGAGTCGAGGCTCACCGTGAGCCGATGCAAGCCGGCCCGCTTGAGCGGTTCGGCCTTGTCCGCAAGCAACGATCCGTTGGTGGTCAGGCAGATGTCTTCGATGCCATCAACGCGCGCCAGCATCTCCACCAGGTCTTCGAGATCCGCCCGCAGCAGCGGCTCTCCGCCGGTGATCCGCAGCTTCCGCACGCCCAAGGGAACAAAGAGTCGCGCCAAACGTCCGATCTCCTCGTAGCTGAGGATCTGATCGCGGGAAATCCAGTCGTACTGGTCCAGTGGCATGCAATAAGTGCATCGGAAGTTGCAGCGATCCGTGACAGAAATCCGCAGATCCTCTAAGGCGCGTCCATGCTTGTCGACCAACATGTATAGGATTCGGTACTGCCATTGTACCGGGGTCCTCGCACGCGAGGCTCGGGCAGGCGGGCGAGTCGGCGCTAGAAACAGCGCCGTCAACCGCACTTTGGAGCGGTTCCGGACAGCCCACGGGCTCCATGTTACCGACGTCCCCGCGCGGCGCAGGCTCGGTCTCGATTCTTGCAGCGCCCGGCAAGGCGGGTATTATGAAGGAACGCGATGATCGAAGTCACGCCCAACGCAACGCGGAAGATCCGCGGGATGCTGGATTCGGACAATCCTGGAGGCCTGCTGCGTCTCGGAGTCATCGGTGGCGGCTGTTCGGGCTTGCAGTACAAGTTCAAGTACGAGAGCTCGGCGCGCCCTACCGACACGGTGTTCGCTGTTGACGACGTCCGGCTGTGCGTAGACCCGAAGAGCTTCCAATACCTCGACGGAATGACGCTCGACTACATCGAGACAGTGCTCGAACAACGGTTCCTGTTCAAGAACCCGAACGCCGACAAGAGCTGTGGCTGCGGAAAGTCCTTCCAGGTCTGAAGCAGAGACTCGCCCATGGAACGCCTGCCATATAGCCAGTGGTACGACACGTTTAACCGCTTCGCGGGGGATCTCTATCCGGGGCGCTACACGCGGGACTACACCGCGAGCTTGGTGTGTGCGGCGCGACAGATCAGCGAGTTGGCCGAGAGCAAGCAGTCCCTGATCGTCGCCCACAACTACCAGTTCCCCGAGTTGCAGGAAGTCGCGGCTGAGGTCGGCGATTCCCTGGGGCTGAGTCGCTTCGTTGCCGAGCAGACCTCGCCGCGCGTGGATTTCTGCGGCGTTTGGTTCATGGGCGAGACGGCCAAGACTATCGTCGGCGAGCGATCGAAGGTCTACATGCCCGACAAGCCCGGCTGCTCCTTGGTGGAATCGATCGACCATGCGCGCGTGCGGGCTTGGAAGCAGAAGTTCGCGGATGGCATCGTGATCTCCTACGTCAACACCGACGCTGCGACCAAGGCGCTCAGCGACTACATCTGCACTTCGCGCAACGCGGCCCAAGTGCTGGATCACGCCGCAGGCCAGAATCCCGGCCGCCGGATCCTGTTCTTGCCCGACAAGTTCCTCGGCTCTGTCTCGATTGCCCAAAGCAACGTCGTCGACGCGTCGCTGGTCGATCTGTACGACGGCTGCTGCCACGTGCACGCCAAGATCGGCGAAAGCGCCCTCGAAGAGGCGTTCGAGCGCCACCCCGAGGCGGAATTGCTCATTCATCCAGAGTGCGGTTGCGCGTCGCACTGCATGTCGAAAGTCATGCAAGGCAACTCCCCCTATCAGAAGGCGTTCTTCCTCTCCACGGAAGGAATGATCCGCCATGCCGAAACGTCCCGGGCCAAGGAATTCATCGTCGGCACCGAGATGGGCATGGTGTACCGGCTGCGGCGCGAGATCCCCGGCAAGACCTTCCACCCCGTCAGTGCCGATGCAGTGTGCGAGTACATGAAGATGAACACACTGGAGAAGCTCCTTGACTCCTTGGAGCGGGACCAGATCGAGGTCACCGTCGAAGCAGAGACGGCCCGCAAAGCCCAGTTGGCGATCGACCGCATGCTGAGCATCCAGTAGTTTCTGAACGGGCCTCCAGCACTAGCGGCTTCTCTGCGGCTGCCCGCACACCGCACGCCTGCCGACGTGCTGTGCGACACTCACTTTGGAGTATTCGCATGCCGTTCAAGATTCTCGCGCTGACAATCCTTGCAAGCTTGACCCTGGCGAGTTCGCTGCGCGCCCAGGGACGGATCGCGGTCCGGGCGACGCTTGACGACAGGCTGGCCGCGATAGAAGACCGTCTCGCAGCCATCGAGGATCGCTTCGCGACCCACGAGGAGGATCACAGCCGCGAGCAGGAAACGGACCGGCTCACCTTGGAATCCGAGGCCAAGCTTGACCGCTTGGAGGTCAGGGTGATCCGGTTGGAGACGCGGCCCACGGACTGCGACTGCGGCGACATCGGCAGCCGGGCGCTGCTCGAGCGCATCGTCTCGCTCGAACGGCAGGTCGCCCGCCTCCGCTCCGCGCGGAACCGCTAGAATACAGGACCATGCGCGGCAGAATCGTATCAGCGGCTTGCGTCTTGATCCTAGGTGCCTGTGGCCTTGGCATCAGTCACTTGGACGAGTCACGCCAAGCCACCGGGGTCAAGATCGGGGAGGTGACCCACGAGTCGGCAATCATCTGGACCCGTGTCACCGAGTCCTCCGAGCGCAGGGCCGACGGCACACCCATACGTGGACGCCCGGAAAAGACCGAGCCCGGCGAGGAGATCGTGCAGCTCGATCCCCGCGAATTGCAGGGATCGGTGCCGGGCGCCCCTGGCAAGGTGCGCGTCCGCTACGCCGACAACGTGAACTTCTTCGACCCCGTTGAAACAGACTGGGCTGAAGTCACTGCGGAGAGCGATTTCACTCATCACTTTCAATTAAGCGGCCTAAAGCATTCAACAGTCTATTACTTCGAAACCGAAACCAGCAGTGTCGACGGGACCCTCTTGCACAAGCCGCTGTATGGGCGCTTCGAGACAGCCCCTCCCCCGAACGTGTATGCCGACGTGTCGTTTACCGCGGTCACCGGCCAGGCAAACCGCGATCACGATGCTGAAGACGGGTTCAAGATCTACAAGTCGATGCTGGATCTGACCCCCAACTTTATCGTCCCAACGGGCGACACGATCTACTACGACAGCGACGCGCCGCTCGCAACCTCCATCGATCTGGCCCGGTTCCACTGGCACCGCATGTACAGCTTCCCTTCCCTGGTCAAGTTCCATCTCAGCGTGCCTGGTTACTGGGAGAAGGACGACCACGATTCGTACCACAACGACAACTGGCCCGGCATGTCGCGGGAGTACATGGGGACCTTCAGCTGGGAGCAGGGCCTGCAGGTATACGCCGAACAAGCGCCTATGAGCGAGCTGCCGTACCGGACGTTTCGCTGGGGCAAGGGTCTGCAGGTTTGGATCGTCGAAGGTCGTGACTTCCGATCACCAAACAACATTCCGGACGGCCCGGGCAAGAGTATTTGGGGGCGCGAGCAGAAGGCCTGGCTGATGGAAACGCTGCTGGCAAGCGACGCCGATTGGAAAGTGCTGGTCAGCCCAACGCCGATCGTCGGCCCGGATCGCTCGAACAAGGCCGACAACCATGCCAACAAGGCTTTCCAGCACGAGGGTGACGAGTTCAGGGCCTGGGCCGCGGCGAACCTGCCGGACAACTTCTTCGTCGTCTGCGGGGACCGCCACTGGCAGTACCATTCCGTGCATCCCGCCACGGGTGTCCAGGAATTCTCCAGCGGGCCGGCCACGGACGAGCACGCAGGGGGCTCGCCGGGCGAGGACACGGCCTATCACCGCTTTCATCGGGTGGCCGGGGGCTTTGTTTCGGTGTCTGCGACCAAGTCGGCGAGTGCCTCGAGCATCGCCTTCCGACTGCACAACGTGGACGGGGGCGTCGAGTACGAGTGGTCGAAGTCGCAAGAACTCTAAGAAGAGCTCTCGGGCGGAGGCGCAGCCCGCGCGGTCAAACGCCGCCAGTCCCAAGGCCGAGCGAACGCGTGATGCGGGAAAACACGCCCGATATCGATTTGGTGGCGTCAACCTGAATGAGCGTTCCCAAGTCCTTGTAAATCTGCAAGATCGGTCTCGTGCGCCGATGGTAATTGGCAATGCGCCGGCGCAGCACTTCCGGATTGGTGTCGGCACGCTTGGTATAGCCCGATCCCCAACCCTCCTTGCCGCGTGCCATCACGCGCTGAAACACCGCCTCGTCGGGAGCGTCCAGGTAGACCACTCGGTCAATGTCCCAGTTCTGCCGCAGGAACTCGGCATGCGCCTTGTTGCGCGGGAAGCTGTCCAGCACGAAGCCATAGTTCCAGTCGTGCTGGTGCAGCCGCCGACGGACGAGGTCCATGACAATCTCGTCCGGGATCAGGTTGCCGCTGTCCAAGATCTCACGGATGGTCGCTGCCAGCTTGGTGCGGTGCTCGAGGTGCCACCGAACGATCTCACCGATCGAGATGTGGGCGAAATCGAAGTGCGTCGCCAGCATCCGGCTCTGCGTCGACTTCCCCGATGCCTGCGGGCCGATGACGATGTACTTGTGCACAGCGGATCGAGGGAAACGCACCGACGGGCGGCCGGGGCAAGCTTCGAGTCTACCGCACGGCGCATACGTGTTGCCAATCCTGCATCCGGCGCCTGGAGGACCTTGAGATCGGGCGGAGGCGAATCAGCGCCAAGCGGCAAAAGGCCGTCCGATTCGAGCTCGGAAAGCGAGGCCGTGTCAGGATCAAACTAGCATTAACACCGATTTTCATTTCCGATTAGACCCTAATTCCGACTCGCACAATCTGGCGTCAGACCGTCAACTTCGAGTGCAACATCTTTAGATTGAGTTATTTGTAATCTTTCTGAGCTTCCGGTTCCCTAGCCGCGGTTCGGGCTT
>JAJDZN010000131.1 GCA_022824585.1 Bryobacterales bacterium
GGTGACGGGAATGCTCGGAGCGGGAAGCGCGCGGGTCAGCCGTCAGTACCTTCATCCACTGGCGCAGGTCCGGGAGCAAGAAGCAAGCGGCGCGCATCCACTGCGGCTACTACGCGACAGCGACCTCAATGGCCACGACTGGCCGTTATCGGGGTCGGTGTCGTCTTGGTGCTTGCCGCCATTGCTGTTGCCGTCTGGGAACTCCGGCGTCAATTCACGGCGGCAATTGAGGAGACCCGGACCTTGGACCTCCGCGTCGAGGAGCTTGAGCAGCAAGTGTCAACCATCGGGTCGCAAGCGCTGACCGACGCAGACATGCAGCAATTGGCCGTTCAGGTGGAGCGCCTCGCGGCTCAGCAGGACGACTTGGCGTTTCGGAGCGAGGTGGATGCACTCGGCGATTCGTTGGGCCGTCAGCTGCGCGCCGTCGAGGACAGGCTGGCTGCGCTGGTGCTGCTTCCAGGAACCGAGGCTGAGGCGATTGCGATAACTGGGCGATTCGCCGAGATTTCCCGCACGGTGGCGGCGGACAGAGCCTGGCTGCAAGCTGGCGTTCGCGCCCTGGCCACGGCCCGGATCCTGCGGTGGATCGGCACGGAAGTGGAGCAGGGCAGGCCCTACGCGGAGCCGCTGGCGCTGCTTCGCGAACTGGTTGGCGGCGATCCACAGACAACGGCCGCCCTCGCAGTGCTGACGTCGTACGCACCGACCGGGTTCGCAACACAGGCGGAACTGGCTCGCAAGTTCTCCGCCGCGGAGCCGGCGGCCCGTGCGGCGCTTGGAGACCCCTCGGCGACCGGCTTGGACAGGCTGCTCAACCGCGTGACCGGGCTGGTCGAGGTCCGACGGACGGAATTGCCGATGGGCGGATCGCCCGACTCGGTGCTGAGCCGGGTGAGTTTTCTCGTCGAAGCCGGCGATCTCAGGCGAGCCTGGCAAGAAAGCGGTGCGCTTCCGGAGACGATTCAAGCCGAGCTCGCCGAGTGGCAACGCGAAGTGGAGGCGGTGCTGGCGGCAGACGACGCCTTGCAGGCACTGGAACGCTATGCCGATGGGCGGCTTGCGGAGCTGGTCCGAAACGTGGAATTGGAACCCTTGCCGGGGTCACGATGATTCGACTGCTGGTTCTGCTGGCGGTGCTGTCGGCTGTCGGAATGTCGGCCGCTTGGCTTGCCGAAGTGCCTGGTCAATTTCGTCTCCAATGGCAGGGATGGGAGGTCCGGGCCGCGCCCGGTCTGTTGGCGGCAGCGCTCGTGGTCTTGGCTGCGCTGGTGCTCGGCGCACTGTCATTGTTCAGGTTTTTGTGGGGTCTCCCGCGGCGGGTGATGACCGCGTGGCGGAACCAGCGGATACGGCGGGGATGGCGTTCACTGGAAACCGGCCTGACGGCAGCGGCGGGCGGCGACGAACGGGGCGTTCGCAACGCTCTCAGGGGCGTGCGGGTGCTGCCCGCGGACGCACCACTGCGGCTGTTGCTCGAAGCGCAGGCGGCCATGCTTGTCGAGGACGCAGCCAGCGCTCACGCTGCGTTCGAACGGATGGAGCACGGAGCTAGCACCAAGCTCGCGGCGCTCCGGGGCTTGGTCGCCGAGGTGCGGGAGCAGGGCCGGCTGGCTCAGGCTCTTGACCTCGCGGAACGTGCGGCCGACCAAGTGCCATCGCCGCGCTGGGCTCTGCAGGAGTGTCTGGACCTCAGCTTGCGGCTCCGTCGATGGGACCGGGCAAAGCAGGCCGTTTCCGCGATGCGGCGAAGCGGACACATGGACGAAGCGGCGGCGCGCCGAGCCCGCGGAGTGATCGCCGTCGAAGTGGCGAGGGCTTGTCGTGCGGACCGGGATGCGGCCGGAGCACAACGGGCAGCAGCCGAAGCAGTTTCGATGCTACCCAAATTCGCCCCAGCAGCCGCAATTGCTGCAGAAGTATGGTTGGATGCGGGGCGTTCGTCCCGGGCCGCACAGGTGATCCGTGCCGCTTGGAAATCGCAACCTCATCCCGACTTGGCGTTCCTGCTGCTGAGGGCAAGTGGGGCGGACGGTCCACTTGCCGGGGTCGGTCCGCTGGAGGAGTTGACCAAGTTGACCCCGGATACGATGGAGGGAAATCTCGCGTTGGCGGAGGTGGCGCTGCGTGCCAAGCTGTTTGGGGTTGCCCGCAAGTACCTTGAACTGGTGCGAGGAAGCCAGCATGACGAGCGCGTGTATCGGATACTTGCCGATCTGGAACGGGTCAGCAACAACGATCCGGAGGCGGCGTCGAAGTGGCTGTCAGCAGCACTGGACGCGAAACCGGCGCCGACCTGGCTGTGCAACGCTTGTACCGAGGGATATCTGCGCTGGCAGGCGGTCTGTGACCGGTGCGGCTCGTTCGACCGCATCGCGTGGGGAGTGGATGGCGAGGACAGCATGCAGGCACCGGTCAGGCAACTCCAGCGGCTGCCGGCCGAACCCGCCGCGCTCGCTGGGGCAACACCATGATTAGGAGGACATTTCTCTCCACGTTCCTGGCCATCCCCTGGGTTCTGGGCGCGAGCACGTCCGCGGCAGGTTCTATTGATCTCGTGGTCGTGGAAAAACGACAGCGCACACTTCGTCTCTTGCGCGGAGGTCGCACCGTTCGAACGTACCGGATTGCACTCGGATTCAATCCCGAGGGCCACAAGTCGCGCGAGGGTGACGGGCAAACCCCAGAAGGTTTCTACCGGATAGACGGGTTTGTGGCAGAGAGCGCCTTCCATCGCGCGCTGCACATCAGCTATCCGAATGCATGGGATCGCCGCCGGGCGATGGAGTCGGGGTACGACCCCGGAGGCCAGATCATGATTCATGGCCTTCCCAACGGTGTATCGGCCAAGGAAGTCGGCCATGGAAGCGAGGACTGGACCAACGGCTGCATTGCTGTCACGAATCAGGAAATTCGAGAGCTGGTGGCGTTGGTGCCAGTGGGTACACCGATCTTGATTCGGAAGTAGGCGAGTGCCGTACCGCCACGGTGACAACGGAGTCCGGTACCCGTGATGCTGCCTGGTACCGCAAACACAGCTAGGCGCGGGCCTGGGGACTTCGATGCCCGCGAAGGGTTACCGACGGACGCACAAACGGATCTAGTTCCGGGCGTACCTTAAGCCGCTCTGCCGCCAACCCGCACGTGCCGGACAGGCAGTGCCCGCGCTACCCGCGCAGGTCGTGGAGGTCCAACCGGGGCGGCAGTCAGTCCAGCCAGAACCCGAGGATGGAGGCTAGGAGCCGTCGCCAGAAGCTAAGCGGCCTGATGTCGGAGTCCTGCAAAACAGCTCGCTTTGCTGACACCGCCAACACCCAATGACTGGGCGCGCTGGCTAGCCACGCTCAAGGACTCGCGGGCTTTGCTGTTTGCCGGCAGAGAACAACGCGTGATTCCACTGTCGGACCGTCAGTTCCGGTGTCGACGCCACCGGCTCTGGAGACAGTCGGTCGAAGCGGGGATTTTGGTCAGGGCTGCTGTACCGAATGCTCGTCAGCCGCCGTGATGATGGTCCTACTGAAGTGCCAAACGCTCCAGGAACGAGCGGGTTA
>JAJDZN010000104.1 GCA_022824585.1 Bryobacterales bacterium
GATTGCCGCTCAGCCGCGTCCTGCTTGACTTGCATTCAGGTCGGCTGTTCGGATCCGTCGGGGCAGCCGTGATGGATGCGGCGGCGATTCTCTTGCTCGTGTTGGTCGCAACCGGGATCGTCAACTGGTCCGGCTTCCGGAAGCGGCGGAGGTAGTCGCCGGACCCGCAGCCGACAGTCGGCAAGCCGAACGGCCGCCCGAGTGCTGCGCTTGAGGTGCTGGTGGCGTGAAGTCGCGAGTTGAGGGTCAGGTTGCGACGATCGCGAACCCCTCGCGGGAAGCAGCCTCGTTCAGCCGCGCATCGAAACAGACAAAACCGATACTCGCAGGATCTTCTTCCGCCGCCGCCAATGCGGCGGCAAGCTGCAAGGAATGGGCAGCACGGAGCGGATGCACCCGAAGCAGCCGTTCGGCCACTCCCTTGACCCGTTGGGTGGGTTGGATTTCGTACCAAGTTCGCGACAGCGCTTGAAGACGGCCGAAGAGGGTCGAGACGTTGGTCGGCGTCAGGGTTCCTTCACGTTCCCGCCGACTGAGAGCAGCAGTGTATTCGACCGTCGCGCCCCACCACACCGCCATTCGTTCATCTCGCTCCAGAACCGGAATGGCTAAGATTCGACGGGGTTCGTCGACCCCGAGCTCGATGAGGGTTGAGGTGTGCCAGAAACTCACCGAAGACCGTCGCGCCGTCCTTCCGCACGCTCCTCGAGCAAGGCGTCCAGGATTCGAGCTCCTGACGGAAACGGCTCGCCAAGCACGTCCAAGGGGCTCTCGGTACTGCGGCGCGACAAGACACCGGCGCGTTCCAGTCGAGCGACCTTGGCAGCTTCATCGACATTGTTTGCCGCGCGCGGGCTCTCCAGGTCACGTCCGACCGGGACAATGCGAGCCACAGGCGTGTTGCGGTCGAGGACCAGGACCGATTCTCCAGAACGGACCTTTCGCAGGTAAGCGCTCAGTGCGTTTTTCACTTCAGAAATAGTCGCCCGGACCAACTTTTCGCCCCCCCCCATCCATATGTCCCCATGAAGGCTACATCTTCCAGCCCAATTGAACCTGATCATGTGCAGTTGGATGCTTCGTCGCCTGTATGTTCGTCAAGTACACACCGGCAGTGGGCCGGGCTGGGATAGGCCGAATGAGGAGCGCCGCGCTGCAGATCGTTTCGGAGTTGACGTGTGCGATCACGTTGCCAGTACCGCATGCACTCCTGGTGATGGCCAATAACTTCGTGGCGCGGCGCCGCAAATTTTACCGTCGGTCGGTGCGGGCTTGGCTGCACGCATGCCGCAGACTGCGATCCCGATCAGAATAGAAGAAGCGACAGAGTCTTGGACAGGAACGGAAGCGCTGTCAGCTCGGAAATAGGCCCGCGGACACGTTGTCAGTGAATCCAGTCGGATTTGGGCTTGGCCTAGCGTCCGGCTGCCCCCGCGATGCTCTGCACCGGTCGTTCGCGCAGGTGGGCGGACAGACGGCGCTCGGCACGGCGGGCGACGAAGGCCACGAGGTACGTGATCGCGAGGTAGATCAGGGCGACCGTGATGTAGAGCTTGTAGGGCTCGAAACTCCGGGCCACGATGATGCGGGCGACGCCGGTCAAGTCCAGCAGCGTGATGATCGAGACCAGGGATGTGGCCTGCAGCAGGAATATCGCTTCGTTGGTGTAGGCGGGGAGGGCCAAGCGAAAAGCCTTGGGGAAGATGATCCGACGGTAGAGCAGCAGACCGGACATGCCGAGGGACCGCGCCGCCTCGATTTCGCCGCGTGGCACCGCAACGATGGCTCCCCGCAGGATCTCCGCGGTGTACGCCGCGGTGTTCAGCGTGAGCGTCAGCACCGCGCAGAAGTAGGCCTCCCGGAACAAGAACCAGACGCCCGCCTGGTCGAGAAACGGCTGAAATTGGCCCGAGCCGTAGTAGACGAGAAAGAGCTGCACCAGGAGCGGTGTGCCCCGGAAGTACAGCATGTACCCGTAGGCAGGCATCCAGAGAATTCGGCGATGGGAAAGGCGTGCCACGGCTACGGGCACCGCCAGACAGAACCCGGCCAGCAGGCTGAGAAACGTGATTTCCAGCGTGAGGACGGCGCCCCCCAGCAGGCGTGGCAGGCTTTCCCAGACGATGGTGAGATCCATCTCAGCTCTGCCCGCGCGGCGCGCCGCGATACGACCACGATTCGATCCGGCGCTGGATCAGCATCGATGCGATCGTGATACCCAGGTAAAACAGTGAGGCAGCGAAAAAGAAGGTGAATGGCAACCGCGTCGCCCGGGCGGCGATATCGGCGCTCCGCATCAGCTCCTCGAGCTGAATCACCGAGATCAGCGCCGTTGCCTTGATCAGAACCATCCAGACGTTACCGAGGCCGGGTAGGGCGAAGCGCCACATTTGTGGGAGCACGACGCGGCGAAGCATGAGTACGCGGCCCATTCCAAACGCCCGGGCAGCCTCGATCTGGCCACGGGGGACGGCTTGAAACGCGCCCCGAAAGACCTCGGTGGCGAACGCACCATAGATCAGGCCGATCGTGGCAATTCCGGCCACGAACGGATTAAGGTCGACCCGGAGATCGCGGCCGGCGCTAGCCGCGAGATCCTGGATTAGGGTTGGAACGCCGTAATAGACGAGCAGGATCAGAATCAGTTCCGGCACGCCGCGAATGACGGTCGTGTAGGTGTCGGCAAGCCAGCGCGCGACGCGATAGCGAGAGAGCTTGCCCCACGCGCCGATGAGACCGAAAGTCACGGCGAGTCCCATGGCGCCGAGGCCGACCAGAATCGTCAGTCCCAGGCCACGCCACAGCATCCACCCGTAGCCGTGGAGGTCGAGTGTCACGATGGGCAGTCTGGAAGGACGCCGCCGGCTACTGTCGTCGGCCGTTTCCGGTTCAGATCAGGAGACCCGTCAGTCCCCGTACACGTCGAAGGCGAAATAGGCGTCGTTGATCCGTTGATAGGTGCCGTCCGACCGAATGTCTGCGATCGCCTGATTGAGCGCGGCCAAGATGTCCGGCTCCTCCTTGCGCACCGCAATTCCGACGCCTTCGCCGAACCAGCGGGGATCCGTGAAGTCCGGCCCCACGAATTCGGCATCGGCACCGTCCGGAGTGCCAAGAAGTCCTTCCAGCAGGACGAGCGAGTCGGCCAGCACGAGATCGACCCGGCCCGCCATGAAGTCCAGATTTGCTTCGACCTGCGTGGCGTAGGCCTTGATCGAGACAATATCGCCGTAGTTGTCGTGCAGGAAGTTCTCGTGGATGGTCGCACGCTGCACCCCGACCGATTTCCCGTCCAGTCCGGCCCTTGAAATTTCGACCCCTGATCCCTTTTTGCGGACGAACTTGGCCGGCGTGTTGTAGTACTTGGCCGTAAAGTCCACCTTTTGCTTGCGTTCGTCGGTGATCGACATCGAGGCGACAATGGCGTCGTATTTCTTGGCCAGCAGCCCGGGAATGATCCCGTCCCAGTCTTGGACGACCCACGTGCAGTCGAAGCCGGCGGCGGCACAGATCGCGTTGCCGATCTCGATATCGAAGCCCTGAAGGTCCCCATTCTCGTCGATCCAGTTGAACGGCGGATAGGCGCCCTCGGTGCCTAGCCTGACGGTCATGCGTTCGTCTGCAGCTGCTTGAACGGTGATGGTTGCGGCCGCACAGACGGCGGCGAGTAAGAGCTTCTTCATGGTGTTTCGCTCTCTCCAGTCTGGCTGGGCGTGGTCAGGGCGGGACGACCCCAGTTACCGCCCGAGAGAAATCGCCTGAACCGCTCGGAGCGCGGCTCGTCCAAGATCTGCCGTGACGGCCCGTGTTCCTTGACCATACCTTGATGCAGAAAGACGGTTCGGGACGATACCGCCCGCGCAAAGCCGATTTCGTGCGTGACGATCAGCATCGTGCGCCCTTCTGCGGCAAGGTCATCGATGACCTTGAGGACCTCCCCGACCAATTCGGGATCGAGAGCCGAAGTCGGCTCGTCGAGCAGCAGGACCTCCGGTTCCATTGCCAGTGCACGGGCGATCGCCGCCCGTTGCTCCTGGCCTCCGGACAGGTGGGCAGGGAAGTCGTCGCGCTTGTCGTAAAGGCCGACCTTGCGCAGGAGGTGGTCGGCCTGCTCGATCGCCCGGCGGCGCGGAACGCCGAGTACGCGGATGGGCGCCTCGACGATGTTTTGCAGTACGGTCATGTGGGACCACAGGTTGAACCGCTGGAATACCATCCCGAGGCGGGTGCGGATCCGGTCGACCTGGTGCGGGTTCGCTGGCGTGCGTTGACCGCGCCTGTCGAAGCTCATGTGGATCAGTTCCCCCCTGACATGTACCTCCCCGGCATCTGGAACGTCCAGGAGGTTGATGCACCGGAGCAGGGTGCTCTTACCGGAACCACTGGCCCCCATGATGGCGATGACGTCGTGTTCGTGCGCCGCGAGTGATATGCCCCGCAAGACATCGAGTGAGCCGAAGGCCTTGTGGAGGTTCGTCACGCGAAGTGCGGCTTCGCGTGGGCCCACGTCAGGAGTCACGGTCGTACCTTGCGTCCGGGTCGGCTAGGGGCGGCCTAGTCGGCCGTGTTTGATAGTAGCCCGTAGCATCGTGGGCCGAGAGATGGCGTCCGGTTCCACCCGGGACATCGTTGCGTAACCGTCGCCCCACGCGGCCGGTGGAATCACAGGCCGTCCGCAGCGGCCTTCGCCCTGGGCCCCCGAGCCGGCGATGGCCGGGCTCCGAACCGAAAGCCCGAATGTCGCTCTATCCTTTCGCGGGACGTTGCGCATCGAGACTGCGGACGGCGACTCTCGCAACAGCGGAGGTGGAATTCACGTGGTGACCAGCGCGCCTCCCGTGCCCTCGCCCGCGCGGCATCCCATCCGTCGCCTGATCCAGCGCTGGGGTCCGAAACACGCTCGCACCTTCGTCATCGCGAACCTGC
>JAJDZN010000168.1 GCA_022824585.1 Bryobacterales bacterium
CGAGCCGAGCCATGTTTAGGTTCGAGTCGCCGTGGATGTTGCTCTTGCTGCTGCCCTTGGCGGCCTTGGTCGTCTGGCGCTTCAACGAGCGTGTCCGCCTGCGCTTCTCGTCGACCGCGACCGCGGCGGCGATACCGGCCACGTGGCGCTCCCGGCTGGGGCGCCTGCCGCTAGTGCTGCGGACGCTGGCGCTCGCGGCCCTGGTCATCGCGCTGGCGCGGCCGCAGCACGGCACGGAGCGTGTCCGCGATGTCTCGCAGGGCATCGCCATCGCGATGGTGGTAGATCGCTCGTCCAGCATGGGCGAGCGGATTCGCTACGCCGGCCGCAACCTGACCCGGCTCGAGGCGGTCAAGCAGGTCTTCAAGGACTTTATCGACCCGAACGAGGGCACGATGGGCGGCCGGCCGAACGACTTGATCGGAATGACGGCCTTCGCGCAGTACGCTGACTCGGTCTGCCCGCTGACGCTGTCGCACGCGACCTTGGTTCAGCTCTTGGACAGCGTGCAGCTGGTCGTCGACCGCCGCGAGGACGGCACCGCGATCGGAGACGCGGTCGCGCTGGCGGCGGCGCGCCTGCAGCGTGCCGAGGAATCACTCGAGCGCGTCGGCGAGGCCGCGCACGACTACGAGATCAAGAGCAAGATCATCATCTTGCTGACCGATGGCGAGAACAACGCCGGGGATCGCAGCGTGCGCGACGCGGGCGAGCTGTGCAAGCAGTGGGGCATCAAGGTCTACGCGGTCGGCGTCGGCGACGACCGCAGCGTGAATACCGCGTTCGGACGGCTCACCGCGCCGCTACGACCGGGGTTCGATGACCGCGCGTTGCGCTCCGTTGCGGAGTTGACCGGCGGCAAGTACTGGCTCGCCACGAACTCGGAAGCGTTGCAGGCCGTGCATGCCGAGATCAATGAGCTGGAGAAGAGCGAAATCGAGACGGTGCGCTACTCCGAGTACCGGGAGGCCTTCGTGCCGTGGGCGCTGGCCGCCCTGGCCTTGCTATCCATCGAGGCGCTCCTGCGTCAAACTTGGTTGAGGACGAACCCGTGACCGACTTCCGCTTCGGCGACGTGGTCATGCTGCACGGGCTCTGGCTGCTGCCCGTGCTGGCAGCGCTGATGCTATACGCGGCGCGCCGGCGGAGGCAGGCGTTGCTGCGGTTCGTCGAGGCCGGCTTGCTGGCCCGCTCCGGCGGCAATGCGCTGGCTGACCCAGCGCGGCGAGTGCTCAAGGCCGCCTTGCTGCTTGCGGCGCTCGGATGCCTGATCGTCGCGCTGGCGCGCCCCGCTTGGGACCAGGTGCAGGAGGAGGTTGTACAGCGGGGCAGGGACGTTGTCTTCCTGCTGGATGTTTCCCGCAGCATGCTCGCGCAGGATCTGCCGCCGAATCGCCTGGAACGGGCCAAGCTGGCCATCCGGGACACGGTCGACCAGTTGCAGGGGGACCGCGTGGCCTTGGCCGTGTTCGCCGGCTCGACGGTAGTGAAGTGTCCTCTGACGCTCGACTACGGCTTCTTCCGCATGGCCCTGGCCGATGTCTCGCCGTACAGCGTCTCGCGCGGGGGCACGCTGATCGGCGACGGCATTCGCAAGGTGATTAGCGATGTGTTCGACCAGCAGCGCAGCAACTACCGCGACATCGTGCTGATCACGGACGGGGAGGATCACGAGAGCTTCCCAGTCGAGGCCGCGGCACAGGCCGCAGAGCGGGGCGTGCGATTGATCGCCATCGGTCTCGGCGACGAGCGGGTGGGCCAGCGCATTCCCGTGGTGCGGGATCAGGCGGGCGACGCCGCGCCGAAGACCTTCCTGCAGCACCAGGGACAGGAGGTGTGGTCCCGGCTGGACGCCGCCACGCTGCGCGAGATGGCCGACGCCACCCCGGGCGGCGTCTATCTCAACGTCGCTACCGGGGCGGTCGACCTGGGAGAGGTGTACTTGCGGCTGATCGCTTCCGCCGAGGGCCAGGAGGTCGGCTCCCAGGTCCTGGAGAGGGTGGAGGAGAAGTTCCAGATCTTCTTGGTCGTGTGCGTTCTGCTGCTTTTCCTCGACATAGCACTGCGCGAGCGGGGCGCCCGCGGCGCGCAGGGCGTGGCGCCGTACCTGCTGGCCGTCCTGGCGCTGCCTGCGATTTCTTCGGCGGCATCGGTGCGCGGCCTGGTCAACGACGGCAACGAGTCCTACCGCGCGGAAGTATACGACGATGCGCTGGAGGCCTACGATCAGGCTCTGGAGCAAGATCCCGGCTCGG
Source organism: Bryobacterales bacterium (assembly GCA_022824585.1). GTDB lineage: Bacteria > Acidobacteriota > Terriglobia > Bryobacterales > UBA6623 > VXMF01. The sequence continues at coordinate 2,256 of JAJDZN010000168.1, forward strand.
CCTACGCAGCCCTGAGCCGGGCAGCGGCGCTCTACCGCAGCGGCCAGTTCGCGGATGCGGCCGATGCGTATTTGGCAGCCGTCCGCCAGAGCCTTCAGCGTGGCCTGCCGCAAATCGAATCTGCAGGGTTGCACAGCTTGGGCAACGCGCTCTACCGCCAAGCGGAGGAAGTGGCGCAATCGAATCCCGGGCAGGCGATCGATCACTTGGTGCGCGCCTCGCGCGCCTATTCGGACGCCTTGCGGGTCGACCGCGGCCGATCCGACTCGGCCCATAACCTGGAGCTGACGCGCCGCTTGATCCAGCAGCTGCGCGGCCAAGCCAGCCAGCAGTCCCAGCAGGGGCAGGGCGGGGAACAGGGTGATTCCCAGTCCGGCGAGCAGAATCGCGCTGATGCGCTTCGAAACGCCGCTGACGACCAAGAACGGCTGGCCGATGCGAGCGAACAGCTGGACAGGGATCGCCACGAAAACGCGGACGAAGCTTCCCGCCGCCAACAGCAGCAACGCGCCGAGGACCTGGCCGGCCAGCAGCAGGAGCTCAACGAGCGCACGGAGCAGCTGGCGCAAGATCTGGACCCCGCGGCCCAGGATCAGGTGGAGGATGCCTCCCGCCACCAGCAGGAAGCGCAGAGCGAGCTGGACCAGAACCGCCCGGGAGCCGCCGAGGAAGAACAGCGCGAAGCGGCCGACGCCCTGCGCCAAGCCGCGCAGGCAGAAGCAGCCAGGGGAACTGACCAGGCTCCACAGCTCGAGGCGGGCGATCAGCCGGTCGAGCAAGGCGACGGCGAAGCGCAAGCACAGGCCGATCCGGCGCAGCAAATGACCGTCGAACAGATCCTGGCGAAGGAGCAACAGGATCGGCGCGACCGCCAGCTGCAGCGTGTGGGCATCGTGGCGGTGGAGAAGGACTGGTAGATGAGCTGGCGCAGTGTAGGCGGCGCATTGCTGGCGTCCGCAGCCATCGTGTCCGGCCAGGCTCCGGCGCAAGACGAGCCGCTACTGGCCGCCGCCGCCGTGCAGAGCCGACAGGTCTACGTCGGCCAGCACTTCCTGCTGCAGATCCAAGTCCAGGGCACTGACCAGCCCGACGCGGTGGACATTGGCCCGCTTGAGAACGACTTCACCGTGAGCGAAGCGGGCGGCGGCGCGAGCAACAGCACCTCGGTCAGCATCGTCAATGGGCGCATGACTCGGCAGGTGCAGCGCGGCTACAACTTCAACTACAGGCTGGCCGCTCGCAGGGCGGGTAACGTGCAGATTCCGGCGCTGCTGATCAGCTCCGGCGGGCGCTCGGTCCGCACGGCGCCGATCGCCCTGCGTGTCATGCCGCCCCAAGAAAACGACGACTTCAAGCTCAGGCTGGGCTTGTCCGAAGCCCGTGCCTATATCGGACAGCCCGTGACGCTGACGGTGGAGTGGTACCTCGCGCGCGAGGTCAGGGAGTACTCGTTCACGATGCCCTTGCTGGAGGATCGGCGATTCGAGATTGTCGACCCTCCCGCGGCGGGCTCCGGGAGTGGATCGAAGGACGAGATCGAAATCCAACTGGGCGATCGTCGCGCGACGGGCCGAACTTCCAGGGGGCAGCTGAACGGTCGCCAGTACACGGTGCTGCGCTTCCAGAAGCTGCTCATTCCGCGCGAAGCGGGCAACATACGGCTGCCGCAGGCAACCGTCACATTCACCTCGCCGCAGCTTGGGCAGCAGCGCCGCCGGGGCTTGTTCGACGACTTCTTCGGCGGGGGGGCGTTCTCAGGGGTATTCGGTGGGGGACCGGTGCTGGAAACGCTGGCGATCCCGTCAGGCCGGCCCAGCTTGGAAGTGTTGGAGCTGCCAACTTCGGGCCGGCCCCAGGGGTTCAACGGCTGGATCGGCAAGTTCGAGCTGCGAGCCGAAGCGGCGCCGGCCAACGTAAAGGTCGGAGAGCCCATCACGCTTCGCTTGCAGGTACAGGGTTCCCGCGTCTCGTCTACGCTCCCCCTGCCCGCCTTGGATCAACAGTCGGACTTGACCAGGGATTTCAGGGTTCCCCGCGAGATCGGCGCAGGGGAGAGCCGCGACGGTGCCCTGCACTTCACGCAGACGCTGCGTGCCCGGCATGATGCAGTCGCTGCGATCCCGCCGATCGAGCTCCCCTACTTCGATCCCGATCGGGGGGAATACGCGGTCGCCGAGAGCCAGCCGATTCCGCTGTCGGTCGAACCGTCGCGGATCGTCACCGCGGAGGATGCCGAAGGCCTCGGCTCGATCGCGCCCCGCCAGCTGGAGGTCGAATCCAGCGAGCAAGGCATTGGGCACAACTACACGGATGCGGCCGCCTTGGTCCAGATGCAGGGCGGGGCGGGGGCGTGGCTGCGGCCGCTCGGCCCGGCGTGGCTGGCGCTCTTGCTGCTGGGCCTGCCGCCGCTGGCGTACGGCGCCCTGCTCGCCGGGAACCTGCAAGGGCAGTCGAAGCGCGTCTTCGGCTGGCGCTCGAAGTCGCCGCACGGGCGCTGGCGAAACGCCGTCGGAGCGTCTGCCGTTGAGCGGTGGAGCGAGTCGGAAGCGGCCCAGGCCGTGCTGGCCGCGCTGCGCGAATACTTCGGGGCCAGGCTTGAGGGGCGCGCAAGCAGCGCGGCGGCGTGGACGTATTCCGACATCGAGGCTCGTCTGGCTGCGAGGCTCGGCCGGGGCGGCGGCAACGGCGATGCCGTCGACGCCGATTCGCTAGCGCTGCTCCGGAGCGTCTTCGAGCGCTGCGAAGCCAGCACCTACGCAGGCGGCGGCGCGCAGGACAGGGAGTGGGTGCGGCATCTGGTGGATGACGCGAACAGTGCCGTCCTCCGCATCGAGGAGGCGCTGCGATGAGATTGGCCGCAAGGCTCGCTGCAGCGGCGTTGTTGACGCTGGGCACGTCCATGCTTGCCCAGGAAGACGCCGACTTGTTCGCCGAGGCGAACGATGCCTTTCGCCAAGCGAACGAGCTTCGGCCGAGCGATCCCGACCAGGCCGCGGAACTCTACCGGCGGGCTGCCCTGCGCTATGAGCGGCTGCTCGGCGAGCGGGGAATCAGCAACAGCAAGCTGTATTGCAATCTGGCCAACGCCTATTTTCAAGCCGGCGACGTCGGACGGGCGATCCTCAACTACCGCAAGGCCGAGCGCCTCGATCCCGGAGACCGGAACGTGCAGCGGAACTTGGCCTTCGCGCGGACCAACCGCTCCGACAAGCTCGATCCCGCATCGGGAGGGCAGGTCGTGAAGACCCTGCTGTTCTGGCATTTCGAGTGGTCCAAGGGTGCCCGCGTGCGCCTCTTCGCTGCCGCGTGGGTCCTGATGTGGGCCGTGCTGGTGCTGAGGCGCTTCGGACAGCGCTGGGCGCCCCGAGAGATTGCGGCGGGCACAGCCCTGGCCGCGCTGCTGCTGGCCGGTTCGATGGCGTACGAGAGCTTGGATGAGGCCCGCAGCGTGGAGGGAGTCATCGTGTCGCCGGAGACGGTGGCGCGGCAAGGAGACGGTCCGAGCTACGAGCCGGCCTTCCGGGAGCCGCTGCACGCCGGCACGGAATTCAACGTCCTCGAGGAGCGCCCCGGCTGGTGCCACGTCGAGCTGCCCGACGGGCGCGTCTGCTGGCTTGACGCCAGCCATATTGCTTTCGTGCGGTAATTCGGCACCGTTGCCGCGGCTCGCGGTCGGCGCGTCCCCGAAGCGCGTCAACGCCGCGCAGCCCGATCAGCCGGGGAGCGGGTCCCGCGGGCCGAAGATCGCCGTGCCGACGCGCAGGTGGGTCGCGCCTTCTTCGATCGCTACCTCGAGGTCGTGGCTCATGCCCATCGAGAGGCCCCCGATTCCGTGGCGCTCTGCTAGTTCGCGCAAGTGCCGGAAGTAGGGCCGGGCGTGTTCCGGGTCCGCGTTCCAAGGCGGCATCGTCATGAGTCCCGCGAGCCGCAAGTTCGCAGCGGCAGCCACGTCTTCGAGGACAGCTCCCAGCAGCCCCGGGTCCATTCCGCTCTTGGATTCCTCTGCGCTCAGCTTGACTTCCAGGAAGACTTCCAGCGGCTTGCCGAACCGATCCAGCCGCCGGGCAAGCTTGGAGCTATCGAGCGTGTGGATGGCGGTAAACAGCCCCGCAGCCTTGCCCGCCTTGTTGCTCTGCAGCTTGCCGATGAAATGGAAGCGCGCATCCTCAAGCGGCGGGAGCAGCTCGCGCTTGGCAGCAAATTCCTGGACGTAGTTCTCGCCGAAGTCTCTCTGGCCGGCCTCGTAGGCTGCCACGATGTCTTCGACGGGCTTGCGTTTGGAGACCGCGATCACGTCGATCGAGGCTGGGTCTCGGCCGACTCGCCCGGCCGCTGCTTCGATGCGTTCCCGCACGGCTGCGAGCCGCGCGGCGATCGCGGTTGGTCGGCGCTCGGAACTCGACATGCTGGCAGCTTGGCGGCCGCGCGACCGCCCGGTCACCTATATATCATGGGGGGATTCTCGTGCTCCAAGGCAAGCGTCGGGCAGTCTTGGCGGCCTTGGCGAGCGAGCGCCGCGCTACAGCAGTTCCTTGGAACGGAAGCGCCACAGTGCCACGAGGAGGAAGATCGCCGCGACATCGAGGGCATAGAGGGTGAGTGTGAAGATGTCCTCGATCGCGATCAGCCGTCCCTGCATGATCAGCGAGGACACGTTAAAGAGGTCGTAGCTCGGCAGGATGAAGTGGAGGGGATTGGGGGAGGAGAAGAAGCTGGCGCTGGCGAAGAAGGCGACGACGGCGGCGACGAGCGGGTGGACCAGCAGCGAAAGCAGCAGGGCAGCGGACCCGACCATGAGGTTGCTGCAGAACATGAGCCAAGGAGAATACAGGGCCGCCGGTCCCAGTTCCAGGGCGTTGCTGCGAGTGAAGATCACGAGCGCGATCCCGGCCAGCGCGGAATAGCTGAACATGACCGCGATCGCGCCGCAGTACTTCCCCAGGAGGAACTGCGTTCGAGAGACGGGCTTGGCGAGGACCATGCGGATGGTGCCGCGACGGAGGTCGGCTGCCACTGCCGTGCAGCAGATGAACAAGGTGACGGCCGTGCCTCCGAATGCCGCGAACCAATAGAACGCCGCCAGGAAAAAGGATCCTGCCATGTCGATTTGCTGGCGCGCCTCGTGCAGCCCCTCTTCGTCGAGGTCGGTGCCCCGGGCCTCGGCGCCCGCTTCGGCCGCTTGCAGAACCGATTCCTTCATTTCGGTCACTGCCACCGAGAACGCTGCGGTCAGGCCCAGCATGACCAGCATGAGCGCCACCAGCAGGCGCTGGTGCAACAGGGCGCGGATGCTGTCGGCAGCGATAAGGAGCGTTTCCCTCATGAGGTGCTCTCCCGGTCGATCGCACCGAAGAAGATCTCCTCCAGCGACTGCATGCGGGTTTCGACCCGCTCGACCTCGACGCCCCATTCCTCGAGGAGCCGCTCGACGTCCTGGAGCACGGCCTCGTTGTCGCAGGCAATGGTCGACTCCCCGCCTCGCAGCGTCAGCCGTGCCTCCGTTGCGGACAGGGCCTCGATGGCGCCTGCCGGAAGCTGCTTGACCGTGACGGTGGCCCCCGCGGCGCCCGAGAGCTCCTCCAGGGTGCCCGCCCGCTTCAGTTCGCCCTGTTGGAGGATGGCCACGCGGTCGCACACCGATTCGACCTCGGAGAGGATATGCGAGCAGATGAATATCGTGGTTCCCGCCGCCTTGAGCTCGAGCAGGATGTCGCGGAAGTCGCGGCGCGCGACCGGGTCCAGGTTCGACGTCGGCTCGTCCAGGATCAGCAGTTCCGGATCGTTGATCAGCGCCTGGGCCAATCCCAGGCGCTGCAGCATTCCCTTGGAGTACTGCGAGATCTTCTGCCCGGCGGCGTCCAGCAGGCCCACCCGCCCCAGCAGTTCCTCGGATCGCCGCCGCCGGTCCGCCCGCTCGACGCCTGCCAGCCCGGAGTAGAACTCGAGCAGGCCCTGCCCGCTGTAGTAGGCGTGCAGGTTCACAGACTCGGGCAAGTACCCGAGCCTCTGCCGGGTCCGCGAGTGCGTCGCGGGCCTTCCGAACAGGGAGGCGGTCCCTTTGGTGGGCCGGATAAAGTTCAGCAGGAGTTGGATGGTGGTGGACTTGCCCGCGCCATTCGGGCCGAGGAAACCGAAAACCTCGCCCGCGCGCACTTCGAGGTCAAGCCCGCGGAGAGCGTGCGTGCCGCCCCTGTAGGTCTTGCAAAGGTTCTCGGTGCGGATTACGCACATAACTCTGAGGCTTATATACGAGAGTAACGTCATGCAGCCCTCGCATACGATTCTGGAGCGACGCACGGCCCAGCGGCCCACGTTGACGCTCCGGCGGCAATAACCCCGGCCGCCAAAATGTTGATCGCGGCATTGACGTCGCGATCCTCCACCAGTCCGCAGGCACGGCACCGGTAAGTCTCCTCTGCGTGCGGGTTGTTCCGCGCGTGGCACCTGCTGCAATCCTGTGAAGTGTACTGGGGATCCACCTCCACGTACTCACGCCCGGCCCATGCTGCCTTGTAATTCCGAGTACCGGATTATTCCGAGTTGCGATCAGTAGGCTCCTTGGAATGCGTTTAAATTCAATTAGATAGCAGTAGTCGTCGTCTTCGGTACTCGGAATAATCCAGATGTCTTCCCGAGTGGCTGGCCTGCCTCCATGCTGGGAAGACCTATGTCTATCGAACGGTTTTTTCCCAACCCCGCATCTCGGCAGAGACTGCGTGCAGGGCCGTTAGCCGAGGATGTCGATGCGCTTGCCGCCCATCTCGCAGCCGAGGGCTATGCTTGCTCCACTGCCCAGCGGAAACTTTGGTTCGCTGCGAACTTGAGTCGCTGGCTCGCGAGTCAGCGACTCGCTGTCGAAGCTCTCGATGAGCGGCGGGTCGGGACCTTCCTGTGCGCACGCGATCCGCACCACAGGCTCCGGAGGAACAAGTCCGACGCCCGCCAATTGCTGAGCTGGCTGCGTGCATCCGGCCGCATCCCGCCGGTCCGCCCCAGTCCGGCTGACGACACTCCGATTGAGCGCGTCGCACGCACCTATGAACGCTTCCTGCTGCACGAGCGCGGTCTCAAACCGATCACCATCGAGAGTTACGTTCGCACCGTCCGGGCCTTTCTCGCCGACCGCTTCGGCACCGGGGACATCGCCCTCGAGAGCCTCTCGGCACGGGATGCCAATCAGTTCATCCGCCAAGAGGTGCAGCGCCTCAGCCGTTCCGGTGCCAGGGGGGTCGGCACGATCCTGCGCCGCTTCCTCCGCCATCTGTACCAACGCGGTGCCATCTCCACCGACTTGGCTGCTGCGATCCCGTCCGTCGTGAGCTGGCGGCAGGCGGGCCTGCCGAAAGCGATCCCCCCGCAAGCAGTCGAAGCTGTCCTAGCCAGCTGCGACCGCGGCACGCTGGCCGGACGGCGCGACTACGCCATCCTGCTGCTGCAGGCCCGGCTCGGGCTGCGTGGCGGCGAAGTCACCGCGCTCACGCTGGACGATTTCGACTGGACCGCCGGGATCGTCACCGTGCCCGGCAAGGGGGACAGACGCGAGCCCTTGCCGCTGCCCTGTGCTGTCGGCGAGGCCGTGGCCGACTATTTGCGCAACGCTCGCCCGCAGGGTTGCCCGACCCGCCGGGTCTTCGTCCGCTTGAACGCGCCGTACCGCGGGTTCACCTCTTCCACCGCCATCGCCGACATCGTGCGCCGCGCCTTGGCCAGAGCCGCACTGGACCCGCCGCGCAAGGGGGCCCACCTGCTGCGGCATTCCCTCGCCACCGGCATGCTCCGCGACGGGGCCACGCTCGAAGACATCGGGCAGATCCTGCGGCATCGGCATCCCGACACCACCCAGATCTACGCCAAGGTCGATCTGGAGGCGTTGCGCAGCGTCGCTGCGTCGTGGCCCGGAGGTGCGGCATGACGGAACTGCTGCCACTGCTGGACGAGTATCTCGCCACGCGACGTGCTTTCGGGGCTCGTCTCGTCGGCGCCGAGCGCATGCTGCGCAACTTCCTAACCTTCCTGCGACAGCGTCAGGTCGCCTGCATCACAACGCAGCTGGCCCTGCGATGGGCGACCGAGCCCAACCGCACGCAGCCTGCCCACCAAGCGCGGCGACTGGGGGTCGTGCGCGCGTTCGCACGCTATGCGCACGCGGCTGATCCGCGCCACGAGGTCCCTCCCCATGGCCTGCTCCCGGCCCAACCCCGGCGCACCACTCCCTACATCTACAGCGACAAGGAGATCGCCGGCCTGGCCGATGCAGCCAGGCAACTGCGCGGGAGCACCCCTCTGCGAGCCGCCACCCACTCCACGCTGCTGGCGCTGCTGGCAGTCACCGGGATGCGCTCCTGCGAGCCGTTGCGCCTCGACCGCGATGACGTCGATTTCGGCAGCGGCGTCCTGACGGTCCGCAACACCAAGTTCGGCAAGAATGTTGACTAACTAGAAATGTTGAGCTGGGTCCGTAAGGCCCTGTAAACAAAGGCCATAGAGCCCGAATCGCGCAACATAACTTTACGGGCGGTCAGACGCCGTCGAGAAGAGCCAGCAGACTGTCCCGTGTGCCATCAAAGGCTCCCTTCTTGATGCCCGGAGGAACGTTCGCCGCCAGCATTTCGAGCTTTGCTGCCGGACTGACACGGAGGTAGATTTCCGTACTTTGCAAGGTAGCGTGCCCCAGCCAAAGCGAGACTTTCCGGATGTCACTCGTGGCTTCCAAGGTATGAAGGGCGCAGGAATGGCGCAGACAGTGCGGGGTGACGTGCTTGCCGGTGATCGAAGGCACCTTCCTTGCAGCAGTAGCTGCATGGAGGGTCAGACGCCGGGCGAAGCCGTGCCTTCCGATGCCGACGTGCCGGGCATTGAGGAAGAGGTGCTGGTCTTCGACGGACGGACGGATAGCGAGCCAGGCGACAAGCGTGGACCGAGTTTGCTTCCAGAGTGGCAGGACACGTTCACGACGCCCTTTCCCCATCACCCGAACAGTATCGAGGTCCGGTTGGCTGAGGCTGTCGAGCCGGAGCGACGTCAGTTCCGAAACGCGCAGGCCGGCGGCGTAGCCGAGATGGAGCATGGCGCGGTCACGCACTCCAGCAACGGTTTTGATGTCCGGTGCATCCAGAAGGGCCTGCAACTCATCGCGTTCGAGCCAGTCGATCAGTTTCTGGTCAGCACGCTTCTTTGCGATGGCGTGGATCTGTCCGGACAGTTCGAGGTAGACCGGAGACCTGTATTCCAGAAAGCGAAAGAAGGCCTTGATGGCCGCGAGTCGGACGTTGCGCGTGGCCACCGTGTTGTGCCGTTCCCGTTCCAGCCAAGCAAGGAAGTCGAGGATCAGTTGCATCGAGAGCTGTTCGATCGTGAGCAGACAGGGACGCACGCCCAGCCTGTCGGCGGCAAAGATGACGAGCAGTTTGAGGCTGGCCGCATAGCTTTCGACCGTATGCCGGCTGGCACGCCGGTCCCGCGGCAAGTGTTCCCGCAGGAAAGCGCCGAGGTGGAGAGCGAGATCTGTCATTGCCCAGCCCTCGCCACATGCGCCTGCTCCGTCGTTTGCGCGATCCGGCGCAGCAGGGCGGGGGTTGCCTCGAGATACCAGTACGTGCCTGCCACGCTGGCGTGGCCCAGATAGGTGGACAGTGCCAGCATGTGCCGGCCGGGATCGTCCCCGTCGTCCATCTGTTCAAGCGATCGCACAGCGAATCCGTGACGAAGGTCGTGTAGGGTTGGCCCTGGCGTGCCTGAACTGTCGCGCAGGCCAGCCTTGCGGGCAATCTTCAAGAAGGCGTGGTAGGCATAGTGCGGCGCCGGCGGTCGACCGCTGGAAAGGACAAACAGATGATCGTCCGATCCGCCCGTGCGCCGCCTGAGCGCAAGATAGTCGTCCAGCGCGTTGCGGACACTCGGAAGGATATAGACGAGCCGGCTCTTGCGAAATTTCGTTTGCCGGACCAGCAGACCGTCGGGGGTGATGTCGGACACCAGGAGTGCGGTGGCTTCGGACACCCGCAGGCCAGTGACCGCCATCAATCCGAACATGTAGTGCCAGGTATGGGGCGTGATCGAACCGGCAGGCGGCATCGACAGGGCCACGCCCAGCAGGTGCCTGATCTGTTCCGTCGTCAACAAGTGAGGCGCCCTCCGTCGTGCCCGTCGCGTGCCGAAGATATTCCGGGGCGGCAGCTCATGGCGATCGTCCTCGGCGTGCAATGCGACCGCGAAGGCACGAACGACACGCAACTTGACGCAGGACCTTTCGGGAGAAGGGGCTTGGGAGGCCCACTCGATGGCCGTAGCCGCGCGGATCGATGCATCACCCCGGGAGGCGGCAAATCGCGCATAGCTGTGCAGCATGCGTTCGATGTCAACGAACTTGTAACCCAAGGCTCGTTTCAACGCGACGTAGCGATCCACTTCGGCGATCAACGACATGGGACACCTCCAATCCAAGGCTGCGCCACCTGCCGGAGCATGCTGGCGTCAACCTTCGCGTACAAGGCGGTGGACTCGGGGGACCGATGCCTGAGCAGGGCTCCCACGACCTCCGGCGTGGCTCCGGACCGCAAGAGCCCGGTGGCCACGGAATGCCGAATCAGGTGTGCCCCCCGGCTCCCGGTTGTCACCACACCCGCGCGGTCGAGCGCACGGCGCACGACGGCCGATATCCGGCTTGAGTCGGACAATGGGCGGTGCGGCGCATGGACCCGCAGAAACACCCGCTCCTCGTCGACGCGCGGACGCGCCCGCCTGAGATAGTCGAGGAGCGCGTCGCCGGCGTCCTGCGGTAGCGGCAGCGCCGTCTCCCGCCGCGACTTGCCGCAAACGCGCACCTGGGCGTTGTCCCAGTCGATGTCCGTGAGGCGCAGGTTGAGGACATCGCCTGCACGCAGTGCGAGGCGGGCTAGCAGGAGCAGGATTGCACGGTCGCGCAACCCTTGGCGGGTTGCCGTATCGCAGGATGCAATAGCGCGCTCGACATCCTCCAGCGGGACGTAGCGTGGCAGAGCGGCCAGACGCCATTCGGGGACCGTCGGAATGGCACCGGCCAGTCCCGGCGGACAGTGGCCGTGCGCAGCGAGGAAGCGCAGATACATCCGCAAGGAGGTGGTCATCCGCTTGACCTCTGCTCGCGAGACGGCCCTGAGGCGGCGCAGAAGAACATCCCTCACCAGCGCCGCGTCGTAGCGGGCCGGATCAGCGCCAAGGTCGGGCAACAATCCGGAAACGCTCCCGGCATAGCGCCGAATGCTGTTCTCGCTGAGGCCTCGATGCTGGCGCAGCCAGGAGCGGAACGCCTCCAAACCCTCGTCGGCCGTCTGAGCTGACGGGAACAAGTCCGGCATGAGGCCACGGCCGGACAGGAACGCCGTGAACTTCTTGAGTTCAGCATGGCTCTTGGCCGTGCCTTTGAAGTCCGACCGTCCGCGGAAAACGCCCGGCAGGAAACAAGTGCAGTCATGGCCCAGGAACCGCTCAAGCACATCCCTGTCCACGGCGCGGATGGATATGCGGAATTGATGCAGCCAGACGATGAAGTGACCGCATCCAGACCGGAAGCCATCCAGCGTGAAAGGCGAATAGCCCTCGCCCGCCAGACCCTCCATGAAGGCCTCCAGCAGGACAAGGTTGTCGTCGAGTTCTCCCAAGACCGGGGTGCGTCCGGTCTCTTCAAGAAACCGGATGCACCAGGAAATCGGAGCTACGTAACCGCGCGCATGCAGCGAACCGCTGGCCTTGTTCATGGAGGGTGGCGGGCACGTACAGTCATGGCCCAGGAACTGCTGCATCACACGCCCGTCCACGGTGTCGATGGCAGTCCCGGTCCTCTCCAGCCAAATCAGGAAGTGTCGTACCGGCCCCCGATAAGCGGCGATACTCCATCCGGACAGGCCCGCATGTTCCAGGTATGCAACATACGCGGAAATGATGGATTGAAACGGATCCCGGATCGGTTTCCCGGGAGCGTTCCGTTCTTGTGTTGATGTCATGGTGATACTCTCCCAAGGCATGGAGACAGCGCCGGGAGGGAGAAAGTTATGTTGCGCGATTCGGGCTCTATGGCCTTTGTTTACAGGGCCTTACGGACCCAGCTCAACATTTCTAGTTAGTCAACATTCTGTTCGTAATGTTGCGCGCAACGTTACGGCAAGTCGCGCTACCTGCCGATTCACGCCTCCACCTGCCAAGCCCTGCAAGCCTATGCGCTGCTGCGCGACAAGATTTGCCCGCTGCCCGCCACACCGGCCTTCTTTCTCTCCGATCGCGGCACGCGCATTACCCAAGGCAATTTCGAACGCATCTTCCGGAAGCTGTCCCAGCAAGTCGGCTTGCGCGACCCGTCCGCCTCGCGCGGGCCCCGCTTGCATGATCTGCGCCACAGCTTTGCCGTCTGCACGCTGCTGCGCTGGTACCGCGAGGGCCTCGATGTCGAGCAGCGCCTGCCCCGTCTGGCAACCTATCTCGGCCACGTTCAGGTGAGCGACACCTACTGGTATCTCACCGCCACCCCCGAACTGCTTCAGCTCGCCGCCCGGCGGCTCGACCACAACGCCCGGAGGCTGCCCGCATGACGCCCGCCGCCGATTTCCCGCGGCTGCTGGCCGCCTTCTTCTCCGACCGCCTCATGCAGCAACGCCAAGCCAGCCCGCATACCATCGCCAGCTACCGCGACACCTTCCGCCTGCTCGTCCAGTATGCCCTGCGGGAATTGCGCAAACCCCCCGCCGCCCTCGAACTCGGCGATCTGGACACAGCCTTTCTCGGTGCCTTCCTGAACCATCTGGAAAGCGAGCGCGGCAACGACGCCCGCACGCGCAATACCCGCTTGGCCGCGATCCGCTCCTTCTTCGCTTACGTGGCGCTCCAAGAGCCCCGGCATGCGGCCGTGGCGCAACGGATCCAGGCCATGCCGAGCAAGCGCTACACCCGCCGTCCCGTGGATTTCCTAACTCGCGACGAGATCGAGGCCCTGCTGCAAGCCCCCGATACGCGCACGCGGGCGGGACGCCGGGACCGCACCCTGCTGTTGGTGGCCGCCCAGACTGGCCTGCGGGCCTCGGAACTGCTCTCCCTGCGCTGCAAGGACGTGCAGCTCGGCCCCGGCGCCCATCTGCGCTGCCTGGGCAAGGGACGCAAACAGCGCTGCACGCCGTTGCGCCAAGACGCCGCGGCGGCGCTGCAGGCTTGGCTGGACGAATGCCACTCCGGGCCGGACGCTCCCGTCTTTCCGAATCGGCGCGGCGGCCCTCTCAGTCACGACGGACTCGCCTATCTGGTGGCCAAGCACGCCGACAGCGCGCAGCGAGCCTGCCCCTCCTTGGCGGGCAAGCGGGTCACTCCCCACGTGCTGCGCCACACCACTGCCATGGAATTGCTGCACAACGGTGTGGACCGCGCTGTGATCGCGCTGTGGCTTGGACACGAGTCAGTAGAGACGACTTACATCTACCTGCACGCCGACCTCAAACTGAAGGAAGCCGCCTTGGCCAAAACCACTCCGACCGAAGCCACCGCTAGCCGCTACCGCCCCGATGACGAAGTGCTGGCGTTCTTGAACAGTCTGTGATTATTCCGAGTGAATCTACCCACAAGTCCCGAGCCCCGCCTGAGTTACGCAAACAACTCGGAATAATCCGGTACTCGGAATTAGAAGGCTTATTCCGAGTTCGGAATAAGCCTTGGCGTGTAGTTGGCTGCGTAGAAGCGCCCAATTCTGCGACAGTATCTCCCGGTTGAGCCCGGCCTTCGCCGCGACGTTTTTCCCTGGCTGTCCCTCCGTTCCTCGCGCTGAGCGCGTCATCTTCGCGACCCGCAGCCGCTCCACCGCGACCAGTCCGTAGTCGCGGATGATCTCGGTCGTGGCCCGATGGCAGGCGTTCCTCTCCCGCACGAACTCCCGGCGCTGCAAGCGCGCCAGCGCCTGGACTTGTTTCCTCCGCCTCCGGCTGCCCTTGCGGCAGCGCGCGACCGCACGCTGCATCCGGCGCTTCCGTTTCCAGTCACGGGTTGCCCGCTCGTAGCGCTTGCCGTTCGATAGCGTCATGCGCTTGCGGACGCCCAGATCGATCCCCACCGCCTTGGCTCTGGCGGGCAGGGCTGCCCGTTCGACCGCATACACCAGCGAGGCTTCCCAGTGCCGCCCGCGCTTGGTCAGCCGTACGGACTTCGCGACCGCGTCCGGCAACGCGCGCGAACCGTACAGCCGGATGCGAGGAAACCCCTTGACCTGCAGTTCGTAGTGGCCGCCCCGCGGCTTGACAGTTCCGCCACTGATCTGCGTCAAGTCAATTGTGACGCAACGGCTGAGCGGACGGAAGCGCGGGAACCCTGGGGCTTGGCCAGCCTTGACGCGCCGGAAGAACGACTGGAACGCTTGGTCCAAGCGCTTGAGCATCCCGCGCGCCGGACCGAGCGCGATCTCGCCCAGTCCATGCTCATTGCGAGCACGCAACCCGGTCAGCCACCTATGTTGCTCGTACAGGCTCAGCGTTTGCTTGCGCTCAGAGTAGGCCGTCTTGCGCTCCTCCAGTGCTTGGTTGTACAGCCAGTTCAGCCCGACAAGGATGTTGTCCATATGCCGGTAGCCCGCTGGAGAGAGGGAGCACCTCAGGGAATATGTGGTGTATGGCGTCACCTGTTGTCATAATAGCATACTTTTGAACGTGTTATTTTCGTATATAATTCCCTAACTCTCTCTCGCCTGGAGCCCGCCGGGAACCGGCCTTATTGCGCCAGTCGCTCCAGCAACTCGCGCAACTCGCCCTCCTTCCCCGGGTCGTAGCCGACTTGGACCCACGCGAGGCGGCCGTCCGTGTCGACCACCACCTGGGCGGGAATGGCGGCGACCCCGAAGAGGCCGCCGATACCCCGATCCTCGTCCGCCACCACTCGGAAGGTGTACTGGTGTCGCTCGATAAAGTCACGGACGCTCCTGGGATCTTCGCCGAGGTTCACGGCGACAATCTCGACTTGGCGGTCCTTGAATTCCTCGTGCACTTGCTGGAGCGCTGGCATCGACTGGAGGCAGGGCGCGCACCAGGTCGCCCAGAAATCGACCACGACCGCCTTGCGGCCGCGGAGTTCCGCGAGCACGACCGGTTGCCCTTGCAGATCGGTGGCGGAGAAATCGGGCGACTCGCTTCCCACTCGGAGGTCTCCCATCCGGTCCGAGGCTGCAAGCCCGCGACGCTCCATCTCGACCTTGACCTCGTACTGAATCTTGAGGCTCGCGAGCGCGAACAGGATCCCTGCCGCGCTCCAGATGATCTGCTGCTTGCTGGGATTCACGCTGGCTCCCGGGCCGGACAAACCCTCCCTCTAGCCTAGCCCCTCAAGCTGCTCGACCTTGCCCTACCGGACATGCCGCTTTGCCTGGCCGTTGGTCGGCATGCCCGCGGCGTCACGTGCGTCGCACTTCGATCTAGCCTGCCGCAGTAAGGTCTCGGTCGAACGCGAGCCCTATTCCAGAACGTCCTCGATGACTTCGCCGTGGACGTCCGTCAGGCGCCGGTCGATGCCGTTGTGGCGGAAGGTGAGCCGGGTGTGGTCGATGCCGAGCAGGCGCAGCACGGTGGCGTGCAGGTCGTAGCAGTAGATCGGCTTGTCGGCCGCCTTGTATGACCACTCGTCGCTGGATCCGTACACTGTCCCGCCGCGGACTCCGCCGCCGGCCAGCCACGAAGTGAACGTGAACGGGTTGTGGTCGCGGCCCAGCGTCCCCTGGCTGCAGGGCATCCGCCCGAACTCGGTCGTCCAGTAGACGATCGTATCCTCCAGGAGCCCGCGCGCTTCCAGGTCGCGGATCAGGGCGGCGGCCGGCTTGTCCATTTCCGTTCCCATCGCGCCGTGGTCCTTGCGTATGTCCTCGTGGCTGTCCCAGTTCCGGCGCGGAAAGCCGTTGTCGGCGCCGCTCCAGACCTGCACGAAGCGCACCCCGCGCTCCAGCAGGCGGCGCGCCGTCAAGCAGCGCAGCCCGAAGTCTTGCGTGAGCGGCTCGTCGACTCCGTACAGTTTCTTGGTAGCAGCTGATTCGCCCGAGATGTCCAGCACCTGCGGTGCCGTCACTTGCAGCCGCGCGGCCATTTCGTAGGCTTGGATGCGGGCTTCCAAGCGGCTGTCGCCCGCGCGCGAAGCCAGGTGTCCGCGGTTCAGCCGCTCGAGCAGGGCCAGCCCGTCCCGCTCGCTCTCCGGCGTGACAAAGTCAGCCGACTCGGGCGGGAACAGGTCGTGGATCGGGTTCTCGCGACCCGCCCGGATCAGCGTGCCTTGGTGCTGGGCGGGCAGGAATCCCGCAGTGTGATTTCCCGGACCGTTGGGTGCGAATCCCCGCGCGTCCGGTAGTACCACGAAGGACGGCAGTTCGTCGGTCAGCGTTCCCAGGCCGTAAGAGATCCATGCCCCCATGCTGGGAAATCCCGGCAGCACGAAGCCGCTGTTCTGCATGAACGTGGCCGGCCCGTGGACGTTGGATTTCGAAACCATCGAGGGAAAGAAGGCCATGTGGTCCACGCAGCCGGCCAAGTGTGGCACCAGGCTGCTCATCCACTTCCCAGATTCGCCGTGCTGCTTCCAGTCCCACGGGCTCCGCATCACCGGGCCGGGGCTGCTCTGGAAGAGTTCTACCTTGCCGCCAGGGTCGAACTCCTGCCCGTTTCGCTCGATCAGCAGAGGCTTGTAGTCGAACAGGTCGCACTGGCTGGCGGCGCCGGACATGAACAATTGCACGACTCGCTGGGCTCTCGCAGGGTGGTGCAGGCCGCCGCCGGCGGGCGTTTGAGCCGCTCCGGCCTCGCGGCCGAGCAGCTGGGCCAGCGCGATCCAGCCCAGCCCGCCGCCCCAGTGCTCGAGAAACTGTCGCCGGTCAGTCAGCGTTGCTGCGCCTTGGTTCGGCATGGGCTCAGTCGACGAAGATGAACTCGTTGCCGTTGAAGAGCAGGCGGGCGGCGCTCTCGAGGCCGTGCCTGTCGGAGTACTCGGCCAAGGCCGTGACTTCGGAATCTGAGGCGCTGCGTCCGTACGCGAGACGGAAACCGTGCCGGAGGCGCTCTGCCGATTCCGGGGAGACCGCTCTCAGGCGGTCGGCGAAGTGTCTCGCCTGCTCGATCATCAGCGGGTCGTTGAGCAGTGCCAGGGCTTGGATGGCGGTCAGCGTGCTGCTGCGCTTGGGCACCAGCAGCGACGGGTCTGCGCAATCCAGGCTCTCCATGAACGGATCTTGCACGCTCCTGACCAAGAAGCGGTAGACGCTGCGCCGGCGGGCCGCGGCGCTGCTGAAGTCAAAGCGCGTGTAGTCGTACACCGGCGAGTGATCGTCCTTGAAGAAAAAGTGCTCCGCCGACGGTCCTCCCATCTGCAAGTCGATCTGCCCGGCCACCGCGAGCACGCTGTCCCGCACGGCCTCGGCGTCGAGGCGGGAGCGGTTCATGCGCCACAGGAATCGATTGCCGGCATCTAGCTTGGCTTGGTCGGACCGCTCGGCCGAGCTCTGCCGGTAGGTCGCGCTGAGCAGGATCAAGCGGTGCAGGTGCTTGAGCGAGCCGCCGCTGTCGCGCACCTCCGCCGCGAGCCAGTCCAGCAGGGCGGGATGCGTGGGCAATGCCCCCATGCGGCCGAAGTCGTTCGGCGTCTCGACCAATCCGCGGCCGAAGTGGTAGTGCCACACCCGGTTGGCAATGGATCGCCACGTGAGCGGGTTGTCGCCGTGCGCGAGCCAGGCGGCCAGCGCGGCGCGCGCCGCCCCTTCCCCTTGCGCGGAATCTACCCCGAAGCGCGCCTCCAGGCCGGCCACCGCCGTGACCGCGCCAGGCCGCGCGAGCTGCTGCGGAGACTCGACGCTCCCCTTGGCCAGCAGGTAGACGGGCCGCGGTTCCCAGGCGGGCATGAAACGCCCGTGCGTCTTGAAGTAGCTCGCCGCGCTGTAGACATACTCGGGGTCTGGCAAGGCCGCGAACTCCGCGTTCAACGCGTCGAGCTGTTCGGACAGCTCCGAGTGGCGCGCTCGATCCGCTGCGGACATCGCGGCCAGCGCCAGAGCCTTGCGCTCGGCCTCCAGTCGCTTGATCAGGCCGGAGATCTCTTTCCTGCGGGCGATCGACTCGGGCGTGTCGATCTCGCCCACCTTGGGCAGCAGGTCCGTGCTCTCCTGATCCAGCGCGGACTTCTGCTCGTCAATGCGCCGGATCTTCTCGCCGGTGGCTTGCTCGATCTTGCGGCGGAAGGGCCGCAGCGCGGCCTCGGTCTTGCCGACGGCGAGCCACAGGCGGCGTCCGCGGGCGTGCGTCGCTGGGTCTTGGAAATACGGCTGCTCGGCCCGGTCCACCCCGGCGAACACCGCCTGCAGCGCGTAGTAGTCCGCCTGCTGGATCGGGTCGAACTTGTGGTCGTGGCAGCGGGCGCAGTGGACCGTGAGGCTCGTGAACGACGACATGGTTGCAGCCACCATGTCGTCGCGGTCCAGCAGGCGCGCCAGTTTCTTGTCCTTCGTGCCCTCGCGCAATTCAGCGTGTCCGACGTAGTCCCAGGGGCCGGCCGCCACGAAACCCGTCGCGACCAGTCCGTTCGGATCGCCGGGCCAGAGGACGTCCTCGGCAATCTGCTCGCGGATGAAGCGGGCGTAGGGCTTGTCCCGGTTGAAGCTCTCGATCACGTAGTCGCGATACGGCCACGAGTTGCGCCGCGCCTTGTCCTTGTCGTAGCCGTGCGACTCGCCGTAGTGCGCCACGTCCAGCCAGTGCCGTCCCCAGCGCTCCCCGTAGCGCGGCGAGGCCAGCAGGCGGTCCACCAGGCGCTGATAGGCATCTGGCGAGCGGTCGTGGACAAACGCGTCGACTTCCGCTGGCGACGGCGGCAGGCCGTGGAGGTTGAAGCTGAGCCTGCGAATGAGCGTGGTGCGGTCCGCCTGCCGCGATGGGCTGAGTCCCCTCTCGGCGAGCTGGGCGGCGACGAACCGATCGATTTGGTTCGCGCCCCAGGCCGATGCCGGCTGGGGCACCGAGGGCCGCGCGAGCTCGCGGAACGACCACCAGGTCGCATCGCGCGACCCGTCGCCATCCCCGCCTTGCAGTGCGCCGGCGGCGATCCAACGTTCCAGCAGGGCGACTTGCGACGGCGTGAGAGGGGCGCCGACCGGCGGCATCTCGGGGCTCTCGCCCGAAACCCGGCGCAGCAGCAGGCTGGCAGAGGGATCGCCCGGAACGACGGCTGCGCCGCTATTGCCGCCGCGCAGCAGGCCTGCGTGGCTTGCCAAGGAAAGACCGGCCTGCCCTCCGCTGGAAGGGTGGCAGGCGATGCACCGGGCTGTCAGCAGGGGCTGGATGCTGGAGGAGTAGTCAGGAGCCTCCGAGGGCGCCGCCGCGAGCAGCAGCGGCATTGCGATACAGGCCGGAATCCGCTTTGCGGGGCCATGCCCCGCGCGCAGAGCGACGATGCCTGTCCGGCCCAAACCGCTTACATCCTATAGGAATCGTCATTGGCCGTCGCACATTCGCGCAGCCGCCGCTTGCCGCGCAAGCCCTTGCGAGGGAGGCCCTATCGCTTTTCCGGAACGTGGATCACGACTTCGCCGGCCTTGGACCAGCCGAGGCGCTCCCGCGCGCGCTTTTCGATGCCGAATTGGCCGGGTCCCAAGGCATCGATATCCTGCTGCAGCTCGGTGTTCTCTCGCTCGAATCCCTCGATTTCGCGCTCCAGCTTGTCCTCGTTGGCCAGCGCCTCGATCAGGGGCTCGATCGGGTTCTGCCCCAGCAGGTACAGCCCGACGAACAACGGCAGCATCACGAGAGGCACGCCCGCCAGCCAGATCGTCCACGGCGACAAGCGCAGGCGCGACGGTTTCGCCTCCGTGGAATCACGCGGCCGCCATCTGCGTGTGGGTTCGTCGCTCATGTCCGAAGTTGCAGTATAGGCTACTACAAATTGTGTCAGTATTGTAGCACCGTAACCAAACGGAACGTTCTTGTATGGCCGGCCGTGGCACTTCGCGCGCCGGGCGTGCGGCACGGCGAGATCACTGATATAGTTGCTGGACGATGCGAGTGCGATCTCACCCCCACACCCTGGCGCGCAGGGAATTCCTGCGCACTGCCGCGACTGCTGCCGGCGGCGCGACCCTCGCCGCTGCCGCTGGGAAGCGACGCTTCTTCACAGCATTCGTGCCGGGCAGCTTGGGCGTCAAGGCCGACCAGGCAAGGGCGATCGCGCTGGCCTCGCAGCACGGGTTCGAATCCGTCCAGCCGTTCCCAGGCGACTTGCTGCGCGACGGGATCGATGAGCATCTCGAAGCCTTGCAGCAGCACGGGCTGCGTTGGGCCGCGGCGGGCCTGCCGGTGGAATTTCGCAGGGACGACGAGGCGTTCGCAGAGGGCATGGCTGACCTGCCCCGGGCCGCGGCCGCCCTGCAGCGGGCAGGTGCCGACCGCGTCGGCACCTGGCTGCGACCTTCGAGCGACGAGCTGACCTACCTGCAGAACTTCAAGCGCACCGCGGCGCGGCTGCGGCAGGTGGCGGAGGTGTTGCAGGACCACGGCTTGCGACTCGGCCTGGAGTATGTCGGCACCAAGCGGAACTGGACCGCCGGGCGGCACTCCGCCGTGCACACGATGGCAGGCACCAAGGATCTGATCGCCGAAACCGGGGCGTCGAACGTTGGCTTCGTGCTCGACTCGTGGCACTGGTGGACGTCCCGCGAGACCGCCGACGACATCCGCACCCTCTCTGGCAGCGATGTCATCTCGGCCGACCTCAACGACGCGCCGCGAGGGGTCGCACTCGAGGACCAGTACGACAACCAGCGCGAGTTACCGCTGGCCACGGGCGTGATCAACGCTCGCGATTTCTTGCAAGCGCTGGTGGATATAGGTTACGACGGGCCGATCCGGGCCGAGCCCTTCAACCGGGTCCTCAACGAGATGGCTGACGACGATGCCTGCAGGGTCTCGGTCGAAGCGCTCAACAAGGCGTTTGGCCTTGTCGGCTAGCGGCCCTCTCGATGGCATCGTCCCAGGCGCAGCACGCCTCCCCGGGCGAATCGGTAACGCTATGGCAAGATACAAGGCAGCGATTGCAGGGTGAGGATGGGAATGTCCCGTTCATGTGTTCTAGCGGGCACCTTGGTCCTCATTTCTTCCAGTCCGGCGTGGGCGCAGGCTGAGGTCGCGGTTACTTGCACAGCCTCGGCAGCGGCCTCGCCGGTCCGAGCGGCAGGCGTGGCCGAAACGCTGCCCGACATCCTGCTGAGCTGTCTCCCGGAGAGTCCGCTGTCGCTGGGACTGCGGGGCGACCTGGACCTGTCGATTTCGGTCACGCTCAACGCCAGCGTGACCAACACGATCAGCTTCGGCCCGGGCGGCGACATCAGTGACGCGGTGCTGGTCGTAAACGGCAATGACTGCGCGGCGCCCAGTGCGAACGGCTCCACGTATGCGTCCTGCGACGCGCCGCTGGCCACGGTGCAGGACCCGCAGTTCGGACGCCTGACGGGCGTGACCACGCTCACGTGGACAAACGTGAGCCTGCCGTTTCCTGGGGATCTTCCCCAAGGGGGATCGACACTCAAAATTCGGGGCATTCGGGCCAACGCCTCGCAACTTCGACTTGGCGGAGGGGCGAGTTCCGGAGCGCCCGTCGCGGCGGCTTTGGAACTGCGCTCGACCTCCGCGGTTGCGTTGCGCAACGCCAGTCTGCGGCTGGCGAACTCCCTTACCGGGATACGGCTCGCGGTGGCCGAAATGGAGCCGGCGGCGGCCTGCGGCGGGGATTCTCGCGGGACCGCGACCGTGGTTGTGCAAGAAGGCTTCGCCAGCGCGTTTCGGGCGGGCCCCCAGGCGGCCCTGCCGGGCGCGCCGACTCGAGTGCTGCTCGATATTCGAGACGTGCCGGATGGCGTCGAGCTGAGAATGCCTTCATTCCTAGCCTGTCACCAGCCCGATTTCGACGGGTCGGCCGACGCTTCTCGCGACTCGCTGGCACTGGCTCTTGTGGACGGCCACGATGCCGCCGGGGCGGGCGGATCGGCGGCCGCCTCGGGGACCGGCACGGACATGCCGGTCGCCTTGGAGGATGGGGTTGGACGCGCGGTCTACGAGGTTGTGGCGGATGACCCCGGCCAGGTGGAGGACTGCCATATTCCGGTGCTGTTCGAAACGTCCGACCGGCGGGTCGGCGGTGCCCGGGCGCTGTTCTCGGCGAGCTTCGCGCCTCGTAGTGCGGCTCCTCGAGCCGACGCCAGCGCTCCCTCGCCGCGTTTCGCACCGGCCCTGGCGCTGGCAGACGCCGAGGTGAGTCTCGCGGCGTGCAGCACGCGGCTGCTGTTCCCGTTCGTCACCAACCAAGCCGGGTTCGACACGGGACTGGTGATCACGCACGGCTCCCTGCAAGCCTTGACGGACACTGTGCCCGAGCAGTCCGGATCCTGCGACCTGCACTTCTACGGGGTGGGCGGCGCCGGCGAGGACGAGCTACTGGTTCAGTACACCACGGCGATCGATCCCGGCGAGCAGCTGGTCTTTACGTTTTCGGGCGGCAACCCCGCCCGCAACATCATCGGCATGGACCAGTTCCAGGGCTACTTGATCGCAGACTGCGGATATCCAGGCGCTCGGGGCTACGTGTTCATGTCGGACGGCTTTGGCGGCATCGCCGACTTGGGCATGGGCTACTTGGCTCCTGTGATTTCTTTCGACGCCGAGGGCAGGCGTCGTCCGATAGGCGGCGATGCTCCCTAGGCTCGCGTCATTGGGCTGGCTCATGCCGAAGTCAGCGCCGGCGGCTCGTTTGTGGCGAATGCCGATCGGCGCCGTTTTGCTTGGCGCTGCCCTCTCAAGCGTCGCGTCGGCCCAGCTGAGGTCGCCTGTTCCCAGCGCCGAGCTCGGCCAGGTCCGCTGTTCGGCGACGGCACTGGCGCCGTTGGTCAGGATCGAGGGGACCAGCGAGCTGGTCGGCGATATCGCGATCACGTGCAAGAACAGCGGCCCGGGTCGACGCTTCCAGCCCAGCGGCTTCCTCGTGGTCGATCTTGCGGTGTCCCTCAGCGCCGGGATTGCGAACCAGAGTGGTTTCGGCCTCGGCGCGGATGTCACCGACGCGGTGTTGGTGGTCAACGAAAAGACGTGCCAGGCCTCGACGAGCGAGCGCTCGTTCAGCGATTGCGGTGCCAGCGGGACCACCGTGCAGGATCCGATGCTCGGGCGCCTCAGCTCCGCGAGTCCGGGAACGCTGCTCTGGTCCGGCGTGGCGCTGCCCGTTCCCGGGGCGGCCATCGGCAGCGAGTCCGCGCAAGCGGTGCCGCTGGAGGATTGTGCCGGTCGATACGCAGTGGCGGGCGGGTGTCATCCGACCACCACGACCGTGCGCCTGACCAACATCCGGGTGAACGCCGCCGAGGCGGGCGTCGGCGGCGATGCACGGTCCGGGGCGATTCCGATCGAGGCAGTCGTGTCCATGTCGTCGGGAGGCGGAAGCGTTGTCTTGGAAGCGGGCACGCTGCCAGTCGCGCACGCGGCCCCGGGGATCTCTGCGCTGGCACGCTCCGTGCAGGCGGGGCGACTGTGCTCGGAAGGCGAGGCGTTCGGCGAGGTTCGGATCTTCGAGGGTTTTGCCTCTGCCTTCAAGGCGGCTGGCGGGCAGTCGGTCGAGCCCGGCCGGCCCGGCTGGGGGGATGACTACTATCCGACTGCCGCCGGCGCGGCGGCCCAGCCGAGCCCGACGCGCGTGAGGATCGGCCTTTCTGCCATACCCGAGGGAGTCTCGGTCGCGGCCCCCGCGGCTCCCGCATGCGCTTCGGAGGGCGGGGCTGCGAGGTTGCGTCTAGGACTGGTCGAAGGGGCTTCGGCGAGCGGCTTGGGCGGCGCAGTCTTGTCGGGCGAGCCGGCCCCTGACGTGCCCTTGACGGTGAGCGAGACTGCCGAGGCCTTTGCGGTCTACGAAGTGCTCGCCGCGGACCCTTCCGCGCAAGAGGAATGCAGAATTCAGTTTCGACTGACCCCGTCCGCCTCGGACGGCCCTGCCATACGCGGCGGACAGGTGTCCGTGGACGCCAGTCTCGCCCCGCTTGGCCCAGCGGCCAGCAGTGGGCCGCATGGTGCGCGGCCGCGCTTCGTGGCGCCCGAGCGCTCGCCGCGGCCGTCGTTTCCGGTCGACGAATGCGGCACCACGCTGTTCTTCCCGTTCGTGACCAACCAGACCACGTTCGACACGGCCGTAGTGCTGGTGAACACCTCCGTGGACCCGCTCGGCACGCGCTATCAGCCGGGCAGTTGCAGCCTGACTTTCCACGGGGTCAGCTTGGAAGGCGACCAGTCTGCGACGTTTCGTCGCACGGTCGAAATCGATGCAGGCGAACAGGTTGCCTTTAGACTCTCGAGCGGCAACGCGGCGCGCGGCGTCGATCCGCTGCTGGATTTCCAAGGCTACCTAGTGGCGCAGTGCAGCTTCCAGTACGCGCACGGCTTCGCGTTCGTGACCGAACAGGTGGGCGGCGCCTCGGTGCTGGCGCAGGGCTACTTGGCAGAAGTGGTGTCGCAATCCGCCGATTCTGTGCGTTCTGGCCTCGCTCCATAGCGCGCTCATATTGCTAAATTGGTCCCATGGAAGGGGTAGATGCTGTTGTTCGCGAAGCCGCGCCAGACCGCTCTTCGCAATCCGCCGATGTAAGGGAGATCGGCCGCAGGGTCGAGGCGGAGGCCCCGGTCTTTGCCGCAGTCCGCCAGGAGCTGGCCCGCGTGATCGTCGGCCAGGAGGGACTGATCGACGGCCTGCTCCTGGCGCTGTTGTGCAACAACCACGTGTTGATCGAAGGGGTTCCCGGTCTGGCCAAGACGCTGTCGGTGACGACCTTGGCCAGGACGCTGCAGGCGTCATTCCGGCGCATTCAGTTCACGCCCGACCTGCTGCCGGCCGATTTGATCGGCACCATGATCTACTCGCCGAGCGACGGCGGTTTCAGCACCAAGAAGGGCCCCATCTTCGCGAACATCGTGCTGGCCGACGAGATCAACCGCGCTCCGGCGAAAGTGCAGAGCGCCCTGCTGGAGGCCATGCAGGAGCGCCAGGTAACGATAGGCCCCGAGAGCTACCCGCTCGAGGACCCCTTCCTGGTTCTGGCCACTCAGAACCCGATCGAGCAGGAGGGCACGTATCCCCTGCCGGAAGCCCAGGTGGACCGCTTCATGCTCAAGCTGCGCGTGGACTACCCGGAGCGCAAGCACGAGCTGCAGATCCTGCGTCGCATGGCTCGCTCAACAGTGGACCACGAGGTCGCGCCCGTGCTGTCTCCCGCGGATGTCGTGCGCCTGCGGGAGCTTGCCGACACCGTCTACATGGATGCGAAGATCGAGGAGTATATCGTCGACCTGATCGAGGCCACCCGCAATCCGGCTGAGGCGAACCTCGACATCGGGGAGTGGATCCGGCACGGCGCCTCCCCGCGCGCCACGATCTATCTCGCGATGGCTGCACGAGCGCGCGCGATGCTGCAGGGCCGGGGCTATGTCATTCCTCAAGACGTCAAGTCGGTCGCGCCTGACGTGCTGAGGCACCGGGTCATGGTGACCTACGAGGCCGAAGCGGAAGAGCTCACTTCCGAAGACATTGTCCGGCGCGTGCTCGATGGCGTGGAGGTGCCGTAGGACTTCCATAGCGCCGCGCCGGCAGATCGAGTATCTTGTTCATCGAGCCTGCGCGGAGCGGGCCGCGCCCCGCTCCGGCCGGATTCGGATCATGCACTGGCGATTTCTCCGACACCTGCTCGCGGGCTCGGCGCTCGGGGTTGCCGCGCTGGCCCAGCCCGTCGCGCCGAACCCGTTCGGCCCCGGCGAAGCGTGGGGAAGCCTGCCCGCCGGTCGCGGCTGGGGCTCCACCAGCGCGATCTATCCGCACCGAGATGAGGGCGGGCGGTTCACGGGCAGGATTTGGGTGGCCGAGCGCTGCGCCGGAAGCAATTGCCGCAACAGCGCATTGGATCCGATCCTGCTGTTCGAGCCCGACGGCAGGCTGATCCGCAGCTTCGGGTCGGGCATGTTCATCTGGCCGCACGGGATTCATGCTGATCACCAAGGCAATCTCTGGGTGGCCGACGCCGTGCACACCGATTGCAAGACCGGCGGGGAAGAGGGCCGCGGCCATCAGGTGCACAAGTTCAGCCCGGGCGGAGAACTCCTGCTGAGCCTCGGCACGGCTGGCGTGCCCGGCGAGAGCGAGACCGCGTTCAGCTGCCCCTCCGATGTCGTTGTCGCCCGCAACGGGGACATCTTCGTCGGCGACGGGCACAATCACGGCCACGGCGGCAACAACCGCATCGTCCGGTTCCGCAGCGATGGCACGTTCATCGAGTCTTGGGGCAGCGCCGGATCCGAGGCTGGGCAGTTCAGCGGCATCCACGCTTTGGCCGTCGACTCGCAGGACCGCTTGTTCGTGGGCGACCGCGCGAACCAGCGGATCCAGATCTTCTCGCCCGATGGCGCGCACTTGGCAACCTGGACGCAGTTCGGATCTCCCAGCGGGATCTTCATCGACGAGGACGACACGCTCTACGTGGCCGATTCTGATTCGGGCTTCGATCCCGACGATTCCGGCCGGCCGAGGAATCCCGGCTTCGCGCGCGGAATCTACATCGGCGACGCCCGCACGGGAGTCGTGCGGGCGTTCATTCCCGATCCGCGTCCGGATCTCAGCAGGGTCACCAGCGGGGCGGAGGGCGTGGCCTTCTCCGCCGGCTCGGTCTTCGGCGCGCAGGTGGGCGGCTCCCGAGGGGTGCTGCGGTATCCCGGCCCGGAGTGATCTAGCGGCCCTCGGCCGGGCTCGCCGTCACTGCCGCGATTTCGTGCTAACTTCGATGGATACTGACCGCCGAGCGCTTCGGCCGCGCCCTTTTCCGGTCCGATATCAGGCGGCTTGGCGGCCGGATCCGATAGCGGCTGTCGTCAGCGCAATCCCGAGACTCCCAAGCTAGCGCCTGCACTGTCGCGAATCTCCTGCGAGCCCGAACACGCCCATGGACGTAAAGGAGTTCACCCGCAACGTCGCCAAGAAGATCCGGCTGATCGAGATCCAGACCGACAGGGCCGTCGACGACGTGTTGGCCGGCGAGTACAGC
>JAJDZN010000251.1 GCA_022824585.1 Bryobacterales bacterium
GCACCGATCGAACAGCCTCATCCGCCATTCTGACTCGCACGAATTCCTCGTCGTCGACGACATGGTTCAGCTCCCGTTTCGGTACACCTCGCAATACCAACCTTTGCACGGTATCGGGCGCTTGGTCCGCTTGTCGCCTCAGTGCCCCAGCCAGTCGCGTCATTGCTGGCGGCGGCATTTTCTCGACCACCTCCGCCGCTCGGCGAAGTGCTTCCACAAGCACCGCTCGATGCTCTGCACGAGTCTCCGCAAGGGCCACGGGGCATTCGAGGGAACGGATCTCGTCTACGGTCGATCGGACTGAATTCGCCTCAAGACGAACGTATCGTGATGCGGCAACAGTGACAGCACCTGCCACCCATCGGGCTGCGTTCTTGAAATCGCTTACGGTTTGGCGGAATCGCACCCGTTCCAGACCAAGCCGCTCCCTCGCCTCCTGCCACTCTGCCATCGTCAGGCCGCAATTCCCGGCAAGCTTCGCTTCTTCCTCGTCGTTCGCCACACCTCGGGCATCGCTCAGCAGCACGCGGGCAGCGGATTCGTCTACATCGAAGCACCGCGATACGTCGACCACGGGTTCTCCGCTCGTGTCCCACTCTATCTCGAACTCGGAGACTGCTCCACAGGGGTACTTGCGCCGCCAAAGGGCGAAAGCGGTGGCTCGCAGGCGCGCCCGACTTTGCTCAAGCGACGCACCAATGGCAGTTTGGATCTCGTCCCATTCTGCATCGCGAATTCCCCGTTCTCGCAGGAACTCCCTGTGCTGACCGGTCAGCAAGACTCCGGCAAACGCCTCGAATGCGTCGCGGTATCCAGGTCCAACGACGCGCCAAGACTGCCTCACCAAGTCGACACCCCTGCGATTGGTGTTCCAGCAATCGGAGCCGTCCGCTACAACGTAAAGGGTCGGACCGGTCGATGCGTGGCTGTCAAACAATGCCTCGTTGGCAGGTCCGCCAGCAGAAAATCTGCCGAACACTACCCTGCAATCCCGGATACGGTTCCAGTGATCCCTGAATGCCTGCTTTGCGGGGTCCATCGGTTGCTCTGATCTGCCGTAAGCGATGAGGGCTGCGAGCTCTAGCTCCATGTCGCCGGGACTCGTACCGAAAGATTGCTCGATCAGGTCAAGTAGTCGCCCTCCCGGCACTTCCAAGGGGTGAAGATCTCGAACTGACATCAAGTACTACATTTAACTGATCGAATTCTATGGTTTTGTGGAAAACTCCAGTAAAGGAAAAAGCGGACGTCTGTGACAATTTGTCACGACAGGCAAGCATAGAGAGGAAGACGGGGCAGTGATCCTCTGCAACAATGCTGAGTGCCAAATCAAAACACTGTGGAGGGCTGCCCCAATGGAAGTATCCCATACGCCGCTCGACAAACCTACTCCCCGCAATGGATGGACCGCGCTTCAACAGCTCCCCCAGCGCGTGAGCTTCCTGCTGAAGAAGTATGAATCGCCGAACACGAGCGAGTTCGAGGACTTCGAGCGCGAACTCCACGCTCTGTTCGCCCACACCGAGTGCGCGGTCACCGAAGAGGCGCTCGCCCGATATGATGTGGACCTTCCCGTTGTGTTCATCGACGGCGAGATGCATCGTCGGGCCTGTCGCTGTGCCCAGACCTACCTCACCGCCGCCGGCCCCGTGTCGGTGACCCGCACGTTGTATCGGGCCCGTCGCGGTGAGCGGGCGGTGGCGGCGCTGGAGCGCCGGGTGGGCATCGTCGAGGGGTACTGGACGCCGCTCGCGGCACGCCAGGGCGCAATGCTGGTCTCGCATCTGACCCCGCGAGACGCCGAGGAGGTGTTGGCCACCCTCGGTCACATGCAGCCGTCGAAGAGTAGCCTCGACCGACTGCCCAAGGCACTGTCGACGCGCTGGGAGGCGCAACGCGAGCACTTCGAGACGACGGTGCGCAAGGCCAGCGTCAAGGTGCCGGAGACGGCCCGGGCGGTGGTGGTCTCGCTCGACGGGGTGATGGCGCCGATGCGCCACGCAGGCGGATACCGCGAAGCGGGCTGTGCGACGGTGTCGCTGGTCGATGCCGAGGGGGAGCGGCTTCACAGCGTGCGCATGGGGCGGATGCCGGAATCGCACAAGGCGACACTGAAGACGATGGTGGCCGCAGAGGTCGAGGCGGTGCTCGGCCAACGCCCCGACCTCACGGTAGTCAAGATCGCCGATGGCGCGAAGGACAACTGGACGTTCCTCTGCGGTGCGCTGCCCGAAGGCGTCGAGCTCATCGACTTCTACCACGCCGTCGAGCATCTCAAAGACGCCTTCGATAGCGCCCACGGGGCCGACTCCCCCACCGCAGCGGCGCAGTTCAAGAAGTACCGCCATCGGCTGCGCCATGAGCCTGATGGGGTCCACCGCGTTATTCGGGCGCTGGTGTATCTGCGCTCGAAGTATCCAGGCAACGAGCGCATCGCACAGGTGCTTGGCTACTTCCGCGGCAATCGCCACCGCATGGGCTATGCCGACGCCAAGGCCAAGGGCTTGCCCATCGGCTCCGGTATCGTCGAGGCTGCATGCAAAACGTTGGTTACCGAACGGCTCAAGCGCTCCGGCATGCGATGGGGCGCGCGTGGCGGGCAAGCCATTCTGACGCTGCGCTCGCTCGTCCAAAGCCGCCGGTTCGACCACGCGTGGCCTCTGCTTGCGAAGACGTATCGAACCAGCGTGGCTTGTCCTGACAATGTGGTGCCCCTTCGCCGTGCAAACATTCATTAGCAATGATCAGTTCTGGGGGCACACCCAATACAGGACAGACGGGATCAAGTGCAGGTTCCCGGTGGTCTCCGACTTCATCGCTATGCGAATATGTATCTGAACGCTCGAAATCCAATGCTCTTCAAGAGAAGGAATGAGGCCCAGTCACTTTGCATATTGCGTGTCTCCACCAAAGCGCGCCACCTTCAAGGTGCCGTACTCACGGACTGCAACGCCTCAAGCAGCTACGTGCGCTTTCTTTCCATCGACCAAGTGAGCGCGCTTGACTTGCAGGCGATTTATTCGAACGATTGGCGACATCCGGACGATCGCATCGCCTACTTCCGTCACAGGTCACAAATGTGTGCGGAGTTCCTGGTGCCCCAACGGCTGCCACCCGAGTTCATCGAG
>JAJDZN010000023.1 GCA_022824585.1 Bryobacterales bacterium
CGCACTATTTTGACGCCCCGATGGATCACAACGGCGCGCTGGTGCGAGGCAAGGGCTTCATCATCGACGACCTCACCGAGCGCGCGATGGCGTTCATCGAGCGGAACAAGGATCGCCCGTTCTTCGCTTACCTGCCCTACAACACGCCGCACTCCCCGATGCAGGTCCCGGATCGGTTCTACGAGAAGTTTGACGGCGCCGAGCTGGCCATGCACAACCGCGCGCCCGGGAAAGAGCGCCTCGGTCACACCCGGGCCGCGCTCGCCATGGTCGAGAACATCGATTGGAACGTCGGCCGGATCTTCGACAAGCTCGACTCGCTCGCTATTTCAGAAAACACGGTCTTCGTTTACTTTTCCGACAATGGGCCGAACGGCGTCCGCTGGAACGGGGACATGAAGGGGCGCAAAGGCTCGATTGACGAAGGCGGTGTTCGTGTGCCGTTCTTGATCCGTTGGCCGGATGGCATCGAGGCTGGTCTGCGAGTCGACCAGATCGCAGGGGCGATCGACCTGCTGCCGACTCTCGCCGACATCGCCGGGATCGATCTGATCAGCAAGAAACCCCTGGATGGCAAGAGCGTCAAGCCGCTGTTGGACGGTTCGGCCGGTGATTGGCCTGACCGCGAGATCTTCTCGTTCCGGCCGGGCAAGGGAGCGTCGAGCGTTCGCACACAGCGCTTTCGCATGGACACGCAGGGCCAGCTCTTCGACATTGCCGCCGACCCCGGTCAAAGGACCGACGTCGCCGACCAGCATCCCGCAGAAGCGGCCCGGCTCAAACAGGCTCTCGACGCCATGACCGCGGAGATCCACGCCGAGCTCGGCGCAGACGACCGCGGCTTCCCGGTCGGGCACAAGGCCCTCACGCTGCTTCCAGCCCGCGACGGCGTCGCGCAAGGGACGGTCATGCGCAGCAACCGTTTTCCCAACGCCTCGTTCTTCTTGCAGTGGGGGAGCGTCGACGACCTCATCAGCTGGGATATCGACGTGCTCGAAGCCGGCGAGTACGAAGCGACCGTCTACTACGCTTGCCCGCAAGCCGACTTAGGCGCGATCGTCGAGCTTTCGTTCGGTGAAGCGACAGTCAGCGCGAAGGTCACCGAAGCGCATGATCCGCCGGTGATCGGTCCGGACCACGACCGAGTCGAGCGGCAAGAGTCGGTCACGAAGGACTTTCGTCCGATGACGATCGGCAAGATTCAACTCGCCCGGGGTCGCGGCCCGTTGACCCTGAGGGCGAAGGATATTCCGGGCGGGCAAGCGATGGAAGTCCACTCCATCACGCTCAGACGCTAGCCCTTTTCGGTGAATCAGTCGATGATCGCCCGGGTCGCCAGCACGCGTAGATCGGTCTTCAGCACTCGTCGCTCCGGCCCGTCAGTTGAACGAATCCCATGCAAGCACTCGGCGACGGCTCATTAGCACCTCACGTGGAGAGGGCTTTGGTTGGTCGCTGCGGACAGGCTTGCGTCCTGTGTCGGCTTCGGCCATCCGCTCGAGAAACGCAACCTCATCGATGACCCGGCGTACGCTGATAAGCTCGCCGAGCTCCAGGCGGAGCTCTGAAAGGCTCAAGCGCGAAACCGGCGCGGTTCCGGATGAGATGCCGATCGACCCGCAGCTCCGGATGGAGCTGCCCGACAAAGATATCCGGTAGAGGGATGTTAGGTTTCAGTCGCAGCCGCTATATCTTCATGTGGGCCGGATGACCAAGCAGAGCGAATCGTACGGCGCGTCCGAGGACCTGGTTGTCGAGATCACGGCGATCCAGCCGCGCCTTTACGGCTTTATCTTGAAGCGCCTGGCCGACCACGAGCAGGCGCTGGAAGTCCTGCAAAATACAAACCTCGTGCTTTGCCGCAAGGCTGGGGAGTTCCAGAAGGGCTCTAGCTTCGCCGCGTGGGCCTTCACGATCGCGAAGTTCCACTCAACGTGGAATTTACATCTTCGACGGGGAGACTGCGCGGTACTGGGCTACGATGATCCTTGCCGGGGTACATGCGCTATGCATTCTCGGCTCGATTTCGCGAGACGAGACTCGCTGCTAGGGGGCAGCTCAAGATGAATCGCATTCACACCACGTTGTTGCGGAGATGCCGGATGGTTGTGCCGTTGGCGCTAGCCGCCGCGGCCGCCTTCGCGCAAACGCAGACAGCCACCGTTCGCGGAACGGTCACCGACGCTTCCGGGGCCGTCATCCCGGGCGCCGCCCTCACTCTTGAGAACGTCGACCAGAACCGGCCTTGGAATGGCGAGTCCAACGCCTCCGGCGCGTACGTGTTCCAGCAGATTCCGCCCGGCAACTATTCGCTCAATGTCGAGGCGGAAGGGTTCAAGCGCTATGAGCGTCCGCGGTTCACCCTGCAAGTCGCCCAAGTCGCGCAGATCGACATTTCCCTAGAAGTTGGCGATGTCACGGAGGTTGTCGAGATCACAGCCGAGGCACCGCTGCTGGCCACGGCCACGTCCGACCTCGGCGAGGTCGTCAATTCGCGGACAGCCGAGTCCCTGCCGCTGAACGGCAGGAACGTCTTGCAACTGATCGGGCTGACGCCAGGCATCAACACGACGCGCAACTTCCGCAACTCGACCAGCGGCAACGGATCCATCTCGGCGGTGGCCTTCTCTGCGAACGGCGGCCGCAACGTCGCCAACTCGATCATGCTGGACGGCTCGTCTCAGGAAGTCATGGGCTTCAACCAGCCGTCTTACATCCCTTCGCCCGACACCCTGCAGGAGTTCAAGGTGCAGACTAACGCCTTCTCGGCCGAGTACGGGCGGACGGCGGGAGCCGTAGTAAACATGGTGACGCGCTCCGGCGGCAGCGACTTCCACGGAGTTGTCTACGAGTTTCTCCGCAACGACAAGCTCCAAGCCAACAATTGGTTCGCCAACGCAAACGGCCGGGACCGCGCTCCATTCAGGTTCAACCAGTTCGGCGGCACCCTCGGCGGCCCGCTGACCCCCTCTCGGCAGCGTCTGTTCTTCTTCCAGAGCGTCGAGTTCCGCCGGCAGGTGAATCCGGCCTCGGTCACGCAGTCGGTCCCGACCCAGCTGATGAAGCAGGGAGACTTCAGCGAGGACAACCGGATCGTTCACGATCCGCTGACCCTCAGCGACGACGGCACGCGGGAGCCGTTCGCCAATAACATGGTGCCGGCTGCGCGGCATAACCCGACATCAGCCAGCCTGCTGTCGTACTACCCGGACCCGACAGCCGGCGGGATCCGCAATAACTTCTTCTCGCAACTGGGGGCCCGTCCCAACACCTGGGACTCGTCCAGCAAGATCGACTACAGGGTCAACGACCGCAACAGCCTGTTCGTGCGCGTGTCGCTGAACAAGACGATCAATACGCTGCCCAGCCGCTGGAACAACATAGCCTCGCCCGGGTCCGGCTGGAATGGCTCGATCAACCGCTCCTACACGATGGACGACACCCATCTATGGAACGGCTGGGTCATGCATGGCAACTACGGCTACTCCTACCACGCGAATCCGCGGCGCTACATCGAAGAGGATGTCTCCCAAGCCTCGCTGGGACTGCCGGCCAGCATCGACAACCAAGTCCAGTTCCCTGTGTTTCCCCGGGTGCAAGTCCAAGACTTCCAGCAAATGGGCAACAACGCCTTCTGGTACATCGGCAATAAGTTCGAGTCGCACACTTGGGTCGGCGATATGTCCCGTCTGTTCGGCGACCACACCATCAAGTTCGGAGGGGTCTTCCGCCTGAACCGCGTTTCGAACCACAGGCCGGCGGATCCCGCAGGCTTCTACCAGTTCACCCGCGCATGGACCCGCGAGCGGTTCAATCGCGGCAGACAGGGCAACTCCGTCGCCAGCATGTTGCTCGGGCACCTGAACGGTGGCCGGATCCGCTTCGAGCCGTCGCTGTCGCAGCAGACGCCGTACTGGGGCTTCTATATTCAGGACGACTGGCGTTTTTCCGACAGGCTGACCGTCAATATCGGCCTTCGGTGGGACCAAGACCGCCCGATCACCGAGCGCTACAACCGGGCGAGCTGGTTCGAATTCGACGCCGTCCAGCCCGACTTGGTGCTGGACACGCCCGGACTTGAGCGCCCCGTCCTAGGCGGCCTCCAGTTCGCCGGCGTTGGCGGCAGCCCGCGACATATCAAGAATTACGACAACAACAACTTCGCTCCCCGGCTGGGCCTGGCCTACAAGCTGACCGAAAAGCTCGTCATCCGCACCGGGTCCGGCATCTTCTTCAACCCCACGACCGGCTTCGGCCCCGGCACTGCCACGGTCGGCGCGGTCAGCTTCAACTCCATCTCGCCGATCGTCGGCAGCCAGGACGGCGGCCGCACGGCCTTCGCGACCGCCTCCGACCCGTTCCCGCTGGGCTTCAACCAGCCCACCAACGGCGCCGAGGGACTGGCCACCTTCTTGGGGCAGGGCCCGGCGGCGATCGTGCGGACCGACCGCACCCCCTACTCCATCCAATGGAACTTCAACATCCAGTACGAGCTTCCGGACAGCTGGCTGTTCGACATTGCCTATGCCGGAAATTCGGGTGTCAAGCTGTTGGGTTCGGGCGTGCAGTTCAACCAGATGCCGAACGAGTACCAGTCGTTAGGTGACCGCCTGACCGACCGGGTGCCGAACCCGTTCTTCGGTGTGATCCCGAGCAACCTCGGGCTTGGCCGGGAAACGATCGCGTACGGGCAGTTGCTGCGGCCTTTTCCGCATTTCTCTGGGGTCAATACGCCTCGTGGCTACGAATTCAAGTCCAACTACCACGCCCTGCAGGTCAAAGTCCGCAAGCGCTACAGCAGCGGCCTCCAGTTGCTCGGCGCGTACACCTGGTCAAAGATGATCGACGACGTGAGTTCGGTCGCCGGCTTCGTCGGCGCCCAAAACCCCGGCTACACGAACAATTACAACAAGCGCCTGGACCGGACCCTATCGGGCCTCGACGTCGCGCACCGCCTGGTCATCAACTACCAGTACGAACTGCCGTTCGGCAAGGGCAAGGCCCTCGCGAACCGCGGCGGCTGGGTGAACCAAGTCCTCGGGGGCTGGAATCTCAACGGCGTCACGACCTATCAGAGCGGGCTCCCCATCGGCATCACCGCGAGATTCAACAATCTCAACTCTTTCGGCGGTCGGCAGACGCCGAATCGTGTGCCGGACGCGCGCCCCCTGACAGAGGGCCCGGTCGTCGAGCGCTTGGGCGGCCGGTTTGCCAGCAAGCCATACTTCGACGTTAACGCCTTCGAGCAGCCCGAGCCGTTCATGTTCGGTGACATGGGGAACTTCCTGCCGGACGCCCGGGAGCCGCAGTACGTCAATTGGGACGTGTCGATTCTGAAGGACTTCCCCTTCAGCGAGCGGGTCCGACTGCAGTTCCGCGCAGAGTTCTTCAACTTCTTCAACCACACGGTGTTCCGGCGCCCCAACACCAGCTTCGGCAACAACAATTTCGGGAACATTACGGCCGCGGAATCGGCACGCATCGGGCAACTCGGCTTGAAGCTTTACTTCTAGCTGGCTGAAACAGCATGACCCGCCGCTGGGGCGGCGGGTCATGCCCCGGCCCGGCCCGCTCCTACCGGCGCAGCCGCGCGGGGCTTGCGGTTGCCTGTCGAAACATCCTCTTGTTACTTGGCGCTGTACTCCGCTCTTGACACCGCTAGTGCCTAGGCGGCAGAGCGTAAATCGTCTTCCGCTGGGAGCAGCCGCACCACGACCAGACGGCATTTGCCGCCAAGGATCACGGCCGCCTGCCTAACAGGTGAATATCGAACCAGTCCCCAGCCCAGCGGCCCATGTCAGGCGCTTGCTCGGCTCCCGGAAAACCCGGGCCGTGGCGAGCGCCGCTCACCTTGATCAGGTCCGTTTTCACCCCAATCTCAGCCAACCGCTCCCGGAAGCGCTCCGACAGGGCGTACGGGACGATATCGTCTTGGTCACCGTGAATCAACAGCAGCGGCGGATCGTCTGCCGTGACGTGCGTGATCGGCGAGGCTTCTCGGGCAATCCGCATCTCTACAGAGCTTGGATCAGCACCGGGACGCAAACGGATCCCCAGCAACAGCGCGGAAGCCCCGCTAGTGGCTGCGGTCGCGACGAAGTCCGAGGGTGTCGCCCTGGCAACGACGCACTGCACCTTGGCGCTGACGCGATCAATCTCGCTCTCGGCCTCGGCATCGCCCTCCCCGGGCAGCACGCCAAGCATGCTGACCAAGTGACCGCCCGACGAGCCCCCAATGGCACCGATTCGGTCGGGATCGATTCCGAATCTCGCGGCATGGAACCTGACGAATCGCACGGCGCGCTGCACATCTTCCACCGGGGCCGGATACTGGAAGCGCGGAATTGCCCTGTGGTTCACCGTGAAGACCGTGTAGCCACGCTCCACCAAGGGCAGAGCTTCGATCCGGACGTGACCCGCTTCCTTCAACGGGCGGGCATCCAAGCTCAGCGGGGCGCTCCACCCACTGCCTGACACGTGAATGAGCCCTATGCCGTTCGGCTGCTCCGGATAGTGGACGTCCATCAGCAGGGCAAGGCCCGAGTACATGCCATAAATCACATTCCGGTCGACGCGCGATTCGGCCGGCAATGCAATCGCGAACAACGCAACAGCAAGGGCAGATTTGATCGCTGCTATTCGCACGGCTATCGTCAGTCTGCGGTAGCGGACGCCAGCTTGGTTAGCTTGGCGGCCCGACAGATTCGCGGGCCGAGGGCAGTCCTTGCTACGTTTGCAGGATCACGCACCTCAGTGAGTGAATTGGCCGGAATCCGCCGTGGGCGATGGCGAGGTAGCCAAGGACGATAAACGAACCAAGGCCAAAGGAGGTGATCCGCCATCGCCCAACGGTTCTGACTATAAACCATCCCCGCGACGATTGCACCGGTGGACGGCCCGACTGCGAATCGGCTGATCGGCCGTACGCTTCCGCCACAGGTCGCTGTATATTGTTGGGGGACTAAAGGAGCCCGAGCCCTCATGAAACCCTTACTCGCAACCCTGTTTTCGATTGTCGCGCTGACAATGCAAGCCGCCGATCTGAAGGTGGTCGTCGTCGGCCAGTCGGCAGATCTTGTTGCCGAATTGCGCACCGGCAGCCCAGCCAACGTCACTATCTCGCACGTGACGAACCGCGGAAGCGGGGATGCCAACCTGCTTCGGGAGGCTGCCGATGCAGACGCCATCATCGGCAATCCAACGCCTGCAGTGGTTCAGGCCGCGAAGCAGCTGAAGTGGGTGCAGATTACCAGTGCCGGCGTCAAGCCCTACCTGTACCCGGAACTCGTCGAGAGCGACGTG
Organism: Bryobacterales bacterium; assembly: GCA_022824585.1. Lineage (GTDB taxonomy): Bacteria > Acidobacteriota > Terriglobia > Bryobacterales > UBA6623 > VXMF01. The sequence goes on from JAJDZN010000023.1 coordinate 7,303, forward strand.
GTCATGACCAACGCGCAGACGCTCTCTTCCGCTGCTATCGCTGACCACGGCTTCGCCATGCTGCTGGCACTGACGCGCAATCTGAACCACTTCATCCCGGACCGGACCAACGAGACTTGGAAGGGCGGCAACTATGGCTTGGTCGAACTGGAGGGAATGACAGCGCTTGTGATCGGTACCGGCGGCATCGGATCGAACGTGGCGCGCCGGGCCAAGGGATTCGGCATGCGCGTGATCGGCGTGGATCCGGAGGAGTTTCCTCCGCGGCAGAGCTTCGACCAGATGGTCTTTCCCGACCGCTTGGACACTGTGATCCCCGAAGCGGACGCCATTTTCGTGTGCGCGCCTCATACGGCGGACAGCGAGGGCATGCTCGGCGCGGCGCAGTTCGAGCTCATGAAGCGCGGCAGCTACTTCATCGCCCTCTCTCGCGGCAAGCTCTATGACATGGGCGCTTTGGTCAAGGCACTTGACAGCCAGCATCTCGCCGGTGCCGGCGTCGACGTGACGGATCCGGAGCCGTTGCCGTCAGGCCACCCCCTGTGGAAGTTCGACAACGCGGTCATCACGCCTCACGTGGCGACGCAAGGCCTGCTCGGCGGCAAGCTGCGTCTCGAGATCTACAAGGACAACATCGCGCGCTTTGCCGCTGGCGAGCGCCTCCGCAACGTCGTTGACATGCGCAAGGAATACTAGGGCGCTGTCGATTGGCGAACTTCCCTGGACTAGCCGCTGCGGGTGACGGCCCCGTCGCGGTTCACGGCTGATGACTTTCGGCCGAAACCTGCACGGTCAGGCCGTTGACGTCCTTGAAGTACGTGCGGTCTTCGCGTCGCACGGAGTCGATTCCGTGCTGGGCTAGCTTCTCGCGCACGACATCCGGGTCATAGTCCTCGACCGAGAAGCAGAAGTGGTCGGCACCGCCGCCTTGGCGGCGCTGGAACAAGGCGAGGAAGTTCGGGCCCAGCCCAAGGAAGGCGTTGTTCGCGCTCCTGCTGATAACGTTCAGCCCCATCAGCGCCTGGTACCACTCGACGGAGCGACCCACGTCGCTCACCCTGAGGGCGACGTGATTGACGTCGACCCCATGCAGGATGGAATCCGGCCTGGGATTCTTGCTGTACGCCTCGGCCACTTGATCCTCCCGCCGCATTGTCTCGGAAAGGTGGTTCTGAGTGCCGTCCGGATCGAGGCAGGCCCAAATGTTGGGCGCCCGCTCGAACGGTTCGTAGCCATGCTGCTTGAGAATCGCGCCCACGCCTGCTTCGTCGAGGCCGTCAACGCCGGGCGAGAAGTGGTTCAGGCCAGCTTCGTCACCCTGGAACAGCGCAAGATAGTTGCGCTTGAGCCCGCGCATCTGCCCGCGGCTGCCCATGTCCTGAATGATGCGCGTGCCAAGCACTCGTCTATAGAAGTCCGCTGCGCTCTTCACATCCGGCACTGTCAGTGAGATGTGGTTCAGCGAGGAAGCTTTGAACAACCCCTCAACGGCCTTGAGTCTGCTGGCAAAGGCCAAACCCCCAGCCGTGGCTAGCCACTCCCTTCGTGTCGTCTGCATGCTGCCGCTCCGTCCGCACTCAGTCTAGCGCCGAACGCCGGAGCGCCGCTGGAATTTCGCCGGCGCGGATCTCGGCTAAAATCGACGCCATCATGTCGAGCAACTTCAGGCTCGTGGCGCTACTCGCCGTTCTGTGGACGGAGCTTCCGGGGCAAGATCGTCCCAACTTCGTCGTCATTCTGAGCGACGACCAGAGCTGGGTAGGTTCGTCCGCGACGATGGATCCGGCAGACCCTAGGTCTCGAAGCGACTACTTCCAGACTCCCGGCTTGGAGCGCTTGGCCCAACGGGGCATGACATTTACCGATGGATACGCCCCAGCCCCGTTCTGCTGCCCAACTAGGCGGAGCCTGCAGGTCGGCCAAACACCGGCGCGGCACCTATATCAGCAAGACCAGCAGAACTGGCCCGCTGCGTACCGCCGGCAGCTCAATATACCCAAGCTGCTCAAGGCCGCCGACTCGCGTTATAAGCTCGCCCACTTCGGCAAGTGGGACCACCGCTTCGACAGGCCCCTTCCCACAGAGATGGGCTACGACCTCAGCGACGGGGACACGGGCAACGGCACGGGAGGCGGCAAGGGCTCGGGCGGGCCAGCGGCATCTAGCGATCCGAAGCTGATCGACCACATCACCGGCAGCGCGTGCCGCTTTCTCGAGGACCAAGCGGCGACCGGCGAACCGTTCTATCTCCAGATCTCACACTACGCCGTGCATCTGGACATCTTCTATCACCAGGCGACCTTCGACCTCGTGCAACCTTGGAAGGCCGGCAAGAAACACTACTTCCCGCCGTTTGCCGCCATGACGGCGGATATGGACGCCTCGGTCGGAAAGGTGCTAGACAAGATCGACGAACTAAGCCTGGACCGCAACACGTACATATTCTTTCTCTCGGACAACGGCGGGCGGGCGACGCTGCCCGGCGCAGGCGATCCGCCGATGCCGAGAAACCATCCCCTGCGTGGTGCCAAGGGGTCGATGTACGAGGGCGGCCTTCGAGTGCCCTTCTTCGTGGCAGGTCCTGGGATCAAGCCCGGAACCATTAACCGCACGCCGGTAACTGGGCTGGACATCCTGCCGACGCTGGCAGACCTAGCCGGGTATCCCGAAGACCTTCCCTCGACGGTGGACGGCGGCTCCCTCCGCGGCGTGCTTCACGGCGGGACCGTCGTTTCGCGACAACGTGAGTTCTTGGTCTTCCATCAATCCGTCAGCCGCAGGGCCCAGAGCGCGATCCGCCGAGGAAGGTGGAAGCTGGTCAAGACGTGGGCGCAGAACGAAGTCGAGCTTTTCGATCTGGGCGCGGATACTGGAGAGGCGAACAACCTCGCGCGCGAGAGACTGGTGATAGCGCGCGAGCTGCACGGAGCACTTGCGGGATTCCTATCCGATGTCGGCGCGGAAACACGCAGGACCCAAGACTAGATCGTAGCCCGGGCGCTGAACGGCAGGCCGCGGCCAGCAACAGCTAACGTCGGAGCCTTGGGGTCTATGTGCCTTCAGTGGAGTGTGGGGAATTAGTAGGACAACACGGGCTTGTTTTTGAATTACTCGTTTATTTTCAGATCTTTAGACGGACATTATGGCGGCGACAGCGGAGGCTAACCGTGCCGCGTTAGAGGAATACACCCGAGAGCGAGCACCTCTTGAGTGGGCCAGAACGCAGAACAATTTGGGTGGCGCCCTTTGGATTCCAGGGCAATCGGGGGCGACACGAAGCGCCTAGAAGAGGCAGTGGGGGCACACCACGCTGCGCTGGAAGAATTTACGCGAGATCAGGTGCCGGGATTTTGGGCATTTACGCAGAACAATCTGGGTGATGCTCTTCGGATTTTGGGCGAATTGGAAGTTGGCACAATGCGCCTCGAAGAGGCCGCAGCGGCCTTCCGAGCTGCACTGGAGGAATACTCGCGACAACCCAATCGTGTCGAATCGGCTAGAAGAATCCAGGATGAGCTGGATGGCGTCCTTAATAGGCTAAATGATCAGCAAGCAAAACCGGGAGACGCCGCTGAGTCCTCGTTTGGGCTTCCTTCGGGAGGGGCTACGGCCGTGGCCTAGTCGACGTGGCGCTGGACCTCCTCGACAGGGGCTTGAATAAATGAGTTCTTGAGGGATTGAGTACAGCGGGCGGCCCTGTTTCTCTCCCGCCGAGACGCCGGCGCCGAGTTCAGCTCAGCCGACGGAACTCATTCGAAGCGATCCCGGGCGCGAAGTACTCGTGCGCTCGAGCATGGATTCCGCAGCAACGTTGGCGCTCGCCGCACGGAATGCCCGAACGAACCGTGTGAGGTCTGCCACCTGGCACGCTTGACACAGCGTGCGAAGCCTTTTTCTCAGCCGCGATGGTGGAATTCTGGCTGACCCTTCGTAGACATCCCCAGAAATCGAGCCCTATTTGCTGCAGCCTGCGTATAGTTTCCGCGGGGTGGATGCCCATGCGGTTTTGCAATTGCCAAAGAGGTTGAACATGGAAGTTAGGATCCTTCGCCGCCGAGAGGTCGAGCGGCTCACCCGATTGAGCAAGGCGAGCATCTATCGCAAGATGCGAACCGGGACGTTCCCGTTGCCGCTCAAGCTTGGCGAGAGGGCGGTCGCTTGGCGTGCCGACGAAATCCACGCCTGGCTCGCGAGTCGTCCCCGATCAATGGGCTGGACGGGCGAGCAGTGACCAGAGGGTTTTCGCCATTAACGCCACTGGACGAGCGTTGAGGCTCGGAGACCGGCTATCGTGGCGGGGCCCGGCCCAATCCCGAGGCCTCAATCACTGGTTCCGTACCCGGCAGGCGTACCGCCTTCGTTTATGGATCGTCTGCAACAGCTTGAATTGCGACCCAAGAGCCTGACCGCCCAAACGCTTCCACAGCTAATGCCGCCTCATGATCAAAACGCATATCCCCTCTAGGGCAACATGTTGCGATTTGGAGTGGTTCGCGCCGGTTTGGTTGCGCATTCTCACCATCAAGTCACCCCCAGTCTTCGGCCACGATTCCCTGCGGGATCGGTCTGCCTTGCCGAAGTTCCGCTGTTTATCTTGTCTTCAATCTCATTGGCGGACGCCAAGATATCCTCGAATGCGGGGGCTGCGCCAAAGATCATGGGCGTAGTGTTGGCGTAGTCACGGGCGAGTGACTCCACCATCAGGTCGGTCGGCACGATTGCGAAGGTGCCTGGCTCTGCCGACGCAAGATCGTAGTCGGGGCGGTCGAAGAACGTACGAGCGTGCCGGACACAATCGGCGCCAAGATTCCGATCTGCGAGCGCCGCCCTGCCAACGTCCGAACCCAGCAGACAATGCAGGTCGTAGTAGTGCCGCGACACGCGCTGTCCATCCTGTCGGAGAACGCCGCGACGCTCGTGCCAGCGACGCAGGCCGTGCGCAATTACCACCTTGTCCCAAAAGGTGCGGGTGGCGTCGATGGCAGTCACCCCGCCGGTCGAGAGACTGAGTCCCGCGGCATCCTCAGCGATGTAAGGTTGGATCGTGACCGAGCGGTGGGGCTCGAGAGCCGACTTCGCGCCGGATTCAATCCGCACGGAGGGCTGTACATAGGTGTCGTCGCGTGGTTCGACTTCGGGATACCAGACGAGCAGAGTCTGACCGTCCGGGTCGGCCCCGTCGATCTCGACGCGGCCGGCGCCGCTCGCGGCGTCCGTGAGTTCAGCGGCGAGGAATTCCCGGAGCGGACCAGTGATGAAGGCGCGGCACGCATCACGGATCGCGTCGAGCCTGCCTCTGCGTTTCCTTTTCGACAGGACTCCCAGTTCCTCGACGGACGCTGGCTCGCCGATGTCGTCGCGGAACACGGTAATGTCAATGTCCTCGGAGAACCGCCGGATCAGGCCGTAGGCCTTCGACAGGGATGTGCCGGCCTTGAATAGGAGGCGAGATCCTCCGGCGGGTCGCTCACAATAGAGGGCATTTAGGGTCCAGCAGACCCAGAAGTCCTTTTCAACGTTGCCGACTGGCGCGCCGAGCCTGTTGGCGGTCTCGAGAAACAGATCGAGGCGGTCACGTGGCGGCGCGGCGATGACTTGTCGGTAGGCAGCAGCGGTCATGGTGACGCCTCGTCCGTACCGGCAGAGTTGAGCAACCCGCGCAGAAACTCCTGCATCCAGATCGGCAAGGCGGGCAAACCGGCGCGAAGATCGTCGCGTATCGCCTGCCCATGCCGGGGATCCGCGAACATGCCCCTCAACACGTCCTGCACGCGCTGACGTTCGCTGTCCTGGGTGAGCATGTCCCGCATCCAGTGCAGCGCCTGAACGACGCGCATTGCCGGCCGGCCGGCCCAATAGAGACGGCTGGGCGCGGAGAACTTGAAATGGATCTCCTGGTTGCCGAGCTTGATCGGCTTCAGACGTGCGTCGACCAAGACGTCGATACGTGCTGGCACAGCGGTGGTAAGGCCGAGATCGTTAGCGGCGGTCATTCCGTCGATGACGGCACGCGCCTGGTCGCGGCGGGTGACAGCGCGAATGACGGCGCGATAGTCGGGTTTGGTCGGGCGGGCGGTCAGCTCATTCTTGCGCGGTTGATCATAGAGGCCTCGGTCGACGCGGCGCAGGCCGCCCGTGGCGACGAGACGTTGCAATGTCTTGTCGACCGCAGCGCGACTGCCGAGATCGGCGAAATCGCCGGGTGTCCAGACCTCATCCGGACTGGCTGCCATTCGGGCAAGTAGCCGGGAGCGGAGACCGGTGTCTTGCGCTGACGGTGCCATGTCCAAAGTATGATACATTTTTCGGACAAAACAAGGACTGTCCGGAGAATGCGGCAATTTTCGGACAAGACGAAGACTGACAGGAACGGGTATTTCGGGGCCGGCCAGATCGCGACGCACCGATTGGCGGCGGATTGCTTCGGTCCGGATCAAGGCTGGATCGTCCAGCAGCCGGACCAGCTCCCGGCTAACCATCCCCGCAATTTCAGGGCAATGGCACAATCGAGAGCGAATGGCTCGGGGTTCGTAGGATCGTGGTAAACAACTGCGTAGCAGAACTACTCGCCCCGGCGGCGCCACCTCGAGTACGATCGTTTTCGCAGTTCACCGGAGAGCAGCTACGCCCGGAGGCTCAAGGACGAGGCTTGGCCCGCAACGCTCGGCGGCGCGACTCCGCGACCCAACCTCTAGTGGGGGACATTTCGTAGGATCGAACCGGATGAAATCAATATAACTCTTTTATTATGATGTGCCTACAGAGTCACAATGGCGGTGAGGGTGGGATTCGAACCCACGGAACCCATGAAGGCTCAACGGTTTTCGAGACCGCCCGATTCAACCACTCTCGCACCTCACCACACTTCTCTGCCCAGTATAACCACACGTCCTCAGCACGGCTCACCGGTCACCCGCGACTGCGTTCCAAAGCGAGTACGGACACATAGGACGACACTCGGTGGTCCGAAGCGAAGTTCCGGCTGGCAGACTCCTTCGAGCCAGCGTGCGGCGGCGCATGGAGAGGCAGAGCGGCGCAGGCTGGAAGCGCCGGAATAGCCCGGCACAATCTCGCTGTCAGAATGGTTCTTTGATGCCCTCGCCCGAGCCGCCGCGATTCTTGCTGACGAACGACGATGGCATCGCCGCTCCCGGGCTGGCAGCCTTGGAGGCGGCTTTGCCCCCGGGGGCCGTTTCAACGATCGTT